>DASRCB010000166.1:0-5680 GCA_035653295.1 Bryobacteraceae bacterium | reverse complement strand
GGCGTGGCTTCGAAGTGCGCCATACCGCGTTTCTGCTTTTCCCTACATTCGAACACCAGCACGCCTCCTTCATCCGCTCCGACGCACAGGACCTGTTCCAGCGCGCGCAGGCCCTTCATCAACCCGGGAAGCTGAGGATCGAGCTTTGCGCTGATGCAGCGGACGTGTTCACCGCTCCCGCCGATCCGTCGCGGCTGCTGTCCGCCGCGCCACTGCATATCTGGAACGAGCGCTACATCCAGCAGCGGTATGAATACCGGCCCGACTTACCGTTGAATGTGATCCTGCCGCGGGCGCGGCGGCTGCCTAAGCCCGCGATCCTGCCGATGCGCCCGTCCTATGCAGGCTGCAAGTCGTGGGTGAACCTGACCGAAGACATCGATGTGTCCGGCGCCCTGCCGGTGCTGAGCGACGACGAGTTCGCCGCCGCGCGCGAGAGTGTTATGGATGCTCTATCGCTGCACCCGGCCTGAGCCGCCGCCTTTTACGAGCTGCTCCACTTCCTCGCGGCTGAAGCGATTGAAATCGCCCGGAATGGAGTGTTTCAGCGCCGAAGCGGCCACGGCGAACTCCAGCGCGTCGCGGTGCGAGGGCAGCCGCAGGAGCCCGTAAATCAACGCGCCGGCGAAGGCATCTCCCCCGCCCACGCGATCGACGATGTGGGTGATCTCGTAATGCCGGCTGAGCTGGAACTCCCGCCGGTCATGCAGGCATGCCGACCAGCCGTTATGCGAGGCGCTCTTCGATTCGCGCAGCGTGATGGCAATGGCCTTCAGGTTCGGGTATGCCTCCAGCACCGTTTCCGCGAGCCGCCGGTACTGCTCGCGCTCCAGGCGTCCCGACTCGACATCCACATCCACGTGCAGGCCCAGCGCCGCCTGGCAGTCCTCTTCGTTGGCGATGCCAATCTCCACGAAGCGAAACAGCTCGGACATGACCTGCTGCGCGGTGCGGCCGTATTTCCAAAGATTCTTCCGATAATTCAGATCGCACGAAACGGTGAGGCCCTTGTCGCGCGCCGCGCGGACGCTCTCGATGGCGAGATCCGCGGCGGACTGACTGAGCGCCGGGGTGATCCCGGTGATGTGGAACCAGTTGGCGCCCTCGAAACAGGAGCTCCAGTCGATATCGCCGGGGCGGGCGAGGGCGATGGCGCTGTTGTCGCGATCGTAGACCACCTTCGAGGGACGCTGGTTCGCGCCCGTCTCGACGAAATAAATGCCCATCCTGCCGCGTGACCGCACCACGCACGAATCGTCGACGCGAAACCGCCGCAGCTCTCCGAGGAAGGCGTCGGCGATGGGGTTGTTGGCGGGCAGTACGGTCACGTACCGAGAGGGGACCCCAAAGCCGGCCAGCGCAACCGCCACGTTCGCTTCTCCGCCGCCAAAGGTGGCAACGAACTGCGGCGACTGGAGGAACCGCTCGAATCCCGGCGGCGCCAGACGGAGCATGATCTCCCCGAACGAAACAACCAGATCGGCCATGCGGTTAAGAGACTACTGTATCGCGCGCCCAAACGCCCGCGGAGTGCAAGCCTAAGGCTTGCACTACAATTTCGGGGTCAGCGCTTTCGGAGCACTGCGCGCGCGGGCGCGCCATCGGAGCCGACCAGTTTCAGCGGCAGGCAGATCAGATCGTAATCGCCGGGCTCGATGTTGGTGAGGACCAGACCTTCGATGATCCAGACGCCTCCTCCCAGCAGGTTCTGATGTGTCTCGGCGCCATCGCTCTGATAACCGCCGACCGACAGGTAATCGACGGCGACGGTCATCACGCCCCGGTCGGCCAGCCATTTCGCCGTATCGGGGGGAATGTGGACGAACGATTTTTGAAACACGTCCGTTTTCCAGTCGTGGTCGGAATTGGCGGTGCGAAACAGGACTCGCTGGCCTTTGCCGATCTGATGGGGCTCGATCTCGGCGATGCGAATCAGCTCGGGGTCCTGAATGCGAATGACGCGCGCCGGCCCGATGCACGCGTCCAGCGGAATGGAGTCGATGGACTCGCCGCCGTTGATGAAGTGCACCGGCGCATCCATGTGTGTTCCGGTGTGCACGCTGCCGCTCATCTCGGAAACGTTGGCCTGATCGCCCTTGTCGATCGATTCGTTGCGGTCGCGGTGAAAGGGCCTGTCGCCAGGCCAGTGCACCATGCCATTCTTCAGCGGAACGGAAACGTCGATCCAGTTACTCATGACGCGATGGCCACCACGTTCTTGATGGCTTCCACTTTGCCGGTGAGCAACTCGGGCGCCTCCTCGATGGGCCAGCGTTTGGTAATCAGCTTCCGCACCGCATCGGGCCAGCGCTGGAGAAAACAGCCGAGGCTCCGAATGGCGTTTTCGAAGGCCTGGGGAGAGGCATTGACTGTTCCGAAGATGAGCTGGTTCTTCAGGACCATATCGCGCATGATGACATCGGTCGGGACTTCGATGGGTCCGTGCAGGCCGGGTACGCCAGTGAAGATGAAGACGGCGTTGTTGCCGAGCTGGGCGATGACGTCGAAGGAGAGGCGCGAAGCTCCGGTGGCTTCATAGACGACGTCGATTTGACCGACCTGGCGGGCCATCTCTTCGACGGTGACATCATTCGAGTTTACGAAGCGAGCGCCGATGGCGCGCACCACCTCGTCACCAGGATCGTGGGGCGTAATGCGCGAGTACACGGTGACGCTGAAGCCGTACAACTGGAGGGCCATGGCGCCCAGCAATCCGACAGGGCCCGCGCCGAGCACGACGGCGTGATGGCAGGAGCCCGGCCCTTTGCTTCCCGCCTCCGTGGGGCAGGCCCACGGCAGCCGCTGCTGGATTTGCCAGAGCTGCTCCAGACCTTTTTCGGCTATGGTGAGCGGTTCCGTAAGCACGGCTACGTCGCGCAGTTCGCGAGGCACCGGCCAGGCGTACTGCTCATCTTCGGTAACCAGTTCGGTCATATAGCCGTGCTGCTGCTTGATGCCTCGCTCGGTGAAATCGTTGGTGTAACAGAAATCCTGCCGGCCGGCGCGGCAGGCGATGCACATTTCGGGACACGGGCGGCGGACGGTGAGAACAACGAGGTCGCCCTTCTTAACGCGCGTAACCTCAGGGCCGGTTTCCACCACTTCGCAAAGCGATTCGTGACCGATGACGAGGTACTTAAAGCCGTCCGGCGGCGTGCCGTATTCGAACCGCGCGATCTCTTTGTCCGTTCCGCACACGCCGACGTCGAGCACGCGCGCCTTGATTTGTTTCGCACCGCCGAGCTTCGGCTCGGGGTGATCGATGACGGCGATACGTCGCTCGTCGGGGAAAACCGCCACTGCTTTCATAGGCGAGTATTGGACGCTGCAGGGGCTGGTTCCATATCAGGAGGTTACAACGGCGGCGCCGCAGAAAGAGGCAACCGCAGGCAATGCGGGTTCCGGAGGCGCAGAACAGGGGGTCGAGCCGGGCTCGCGCGTGACGACAGGCGAAACCGGCTGTCCCATCGCAGGGATTTTGGCTTCGTTTTCCTTGTCGGCCGCACGCCGCTGCTTTTGCAGAGCTTGCAGCTTTTTCCAGGCGCTCTCGAAGGCGCGGCGGAACGTGTTTTCGTACCGCTGGAGCTTCGCCACTTCGGGTGAAAGCATGACGTCATTGAGATCCGCCATGGGATTGGTTGAGGGGTGCAGACAGGCGGCGCGATCGAGGTGATGAGTGATGAGCAGTTCCATGCGGCGCATGCGCCACTGGCAGGAGACGATCTCCTCCAGAAGGGTCAGCTCAACCATGCCAACGGGGGTGAAGCGTTGGTAGTATTCGCGGTGAAGCTTATCGAACTCCTCCCTGTTCTCCCAGGCGAGGACCACGGTGGCAGCCGTGGCGCCGTGTTTGACGGCGTTCTGGCTGGATACGGCCTTGTCGGCTTCGGTGCGTGGGCCGGTGGAGGATTGTGAGTTCTGCCGATTGGCAAGGATTTGTGCGGCGGTCGACATGACGAGGGCTCCTTTACGCCTTCATCATATCGAGCCAGGTCCAAATTTCAGGTGGCGGCGGGCGGAGACGCGCTGTTATTACTCGCCTGTTTTCAATCGGAAAGCGTGGATACGGCGGAATTTTCAAACGGTGTGAATGGTTCGGTCGTAACGGCCAGAGCGGCGGCCTGAGCGAAGCCGGCGCTTACCCGATCACGATGCTTGCCGGCTCGGTCTCCGGCTTCGATTCGCCGGCTTTGATAATGCTGCGCCTGGCCAGAATCGGCCCGATGATTTCGAAAATCATGACGGCCGACAGCACCACGGTATTGACCGGCGTGGCAAGCGATGGCAGGCGACGGCCGAGGGTCAGGCTCAGCCCCACGGCCAGTCCCGCCTGGGCGAACATGCTCGGCGGCAGCCATCGCCGGATTGGCGTTTCCGCGCGCCCGATCGAGGCCCCCATCCACACACCCAGATATTTAGCGGCGAAGCGCGCCAGCACGTAGCAGGCCCCGATCAGCCCGAGAGAGGGCAGACGCCGGATATCCAGATCCGCTCCGGCGAGCACGAAGAAGATGGCATACAGCGGGGGATCGGTCTTTGTCAGGCTCGAATACAGCGTGCGCGTTCTGGCCGAATAGTTCGCCACGGTCGCGCCGATGGTCAGGTTCGCAACGAGCGGTGAAACGTCGAGCCATTTCGAAGCGCCTACCGACAGCAGGACGCACCCAGCCAGCAGAATCAGCTGCTCGCCATGCTCGACCACGTGTGGCGACCACATCGACAGCAGAAAGCCGACCGTGTATCCCAGCGCCATCGCGCCGGCGAATTGCCAAACCAGGCGCACTATAGACAGCATCGGACTCTCGCCGGCCGCGCCGCCACCAGTGAACTGGATGATGGTCACCACGATATTGAAACCGAAGAGGCAGGCCAGGTTGTCCAGCGCGAACGCGGCCGTGAGCATCTCCGTCAGTGGACCTTCGGCATTCATCTCCCGCAAAACCATCAGCGTGGTGGCCGCCGCTGTTTCCATGGCCATTACCCCCAGCAGCAGCGCCACCCGCCACTGCTGTCCGGCGAACGAGACCGAGGCGGTTACAACGGCGAAGGTGCAAAGCGTCTCGCAGACAGAGATCCGCAGCAGGGTGCTGGCATGCCGTTCGAACCGCTCCAGTTCAAACGCCGTCCCGATGGAGAACAGGATCAGCCCCAGCGCAACCTCGCTGAGAATTTCCAGGGCGCTGAGGTTATCACCGCTGATCCAGCCCAGTACCGATGGCCCCAGCGCGATGCCCGCCAGCAAGTGCCCGGTCACTTCCGGAATGCGCAGCAGCTTCACGACGTGTCCGGCAAGGAGCGCCAGCAGGAGAATGATGCCGAGCGAAAGAAGCTCGTTCATGGCTGCGCCGCGCCGATGAGCACTTCCGCCGAACCGCCGTTGCGCCGGATGGTCAGCGATAGCGGCCCGCGTTTGGGGCGCGACAGAAGCTTCGCGGCCTGCTCGGGAGAATGCACGGGCTGGCCGTCGACCGCAGCGAGCAGGTCGCCTTCGTGAATCCCGGCTGCCGCCGCGGCTCCAGTGACGCTGTGTACCCTCACCGCATCGCTGTTTTCCGCAAAGGCCAGGGCCAGACCGCCGGTCGCCTCCACCGCGGGCGGCGGCCCCGCGGCGAGAGTCACATGGATCTGAGTTCTGCCACGAAAGAGGTCGAGCGTGTGGTCGGACCGCAACCCCTCCTGC
>DASRCB010000165.1:0-4354 GCA_035653295.1 Bryobacteraceae bacterium | reverse complement strand
GGATGTTTCCGGATCTGGTGAGCGCGGAGGACGACGACCACATCGCGGATGAAATGCACCGCATCACGAAGGGCACCGACTTCGGCTGGCCGTATACGTATTGGGACGGCGTCCGGAAGATTCGCCTGGTTTCACCGGAGTACGGCGGCGACGGCAAGACGGCCGCGCCCTCGGGCACCTATTCCTCGCCGATAGTGACCTTTCAGTCGCCGCGCGCCGCCCCGGTGGATCTGGTGTTCTACACGGGCAACCAGTTTCCGGCCGAATATCGCGGCGGCGCTTTCATCGTTCTCCATGGCACGCGCAGCAAGAACGGCTATGACGTGGTCTTCGTGCCCTTCAACCGGCACGGCAAGTCCGGAGATCCGAAGGTCTTTGCCGATGGGTTCGCGGGCTTCGATCCCTCCGCTGCGAAGCCTGGGCCCGCGAAGTACCGGCCGATCGGCGCGGCGGTGGGCCCCGATGGAGCTCTCTACGTCGCCGATTCGCAGAAGGGCCGGGTCTGGCGCATCGCGTACGGCGAGTAGTTACGCCTTCGCCGCGCTGGCGGCCTTCAACTGCCCCACCATCTCCTTCGCCTTCTCCAGCAGCATGGTGTGCTCGGCGCCGGTGCCGATGAAGCGCATCCCGCGCGCGGCCCAGAACTTCGACATCGCGAGCGTGCGGGTCTGAATTCCGGGGACTACGCCGTGCTTGTTGCACTTGGCGATCAGGCCGTCGATCGTCTCGACCATTTTCGGATGGTCGAACTGGCCGGGCACACCGAGCGCGATCGAAAGGTCGGCCGGGCCCACCATCGCGATATCGACTCCGGGCAGCGAGAGCATCTCATCGGCGTGCTCCACGGCGGCGCGGGTCTCCAGTTGCACGACTACCAGCGTCTGCGTGTTCTGGTGCTCGATGATCTCCTCGAAGCTGCACGCTTCGTAGCGGACCATCGTGGGATTGACGCCATAGCCGCGCTTGCCCACCGGCGGGAAGCGCATCCAGCTCAGCGCTTCGCGCAGCACGGCGGGGTCCTCGACGCGCGGCAGAATGATCCCCTGCGCGCCGGAATCGAGCAGCCGGGCGGCCAGCGAATAGAGCAGCTCGCCGATGCGCACGATGGGCGTGATGCCGCTATCCGCGGAGGCGCGGATCATGTCGTGCACCAGCGGGAGGTCGAAGGAGCTGTGCTCCATGTCGATGAAGACGTAGTCGAACCCCGCCGCAGCCAGCGCGCGCGGGACCTCGGGCGACCGGTAGCACTGCAGACCCGTTCCATAAACCGTTTCGCCGCGCGAGAGGCGCTCGCGGGTATGATTGACCAGCATGTTGAAAAGGCTCCTTGTGGGTAAAGGAATATGCTAGCAGCAACCGGAAGGCGCCTGCCGTCCGCTCATCCGAGCATCCAGACTCCCACCGCCAGCGTCGCGATTGCCAGCGGCACGCCGGTCTTCGCATATTCCCAAAATCCGATGCGCACGTCGTGGCGCGCCCGCTCGATCACGATGAGGTTCGCCACCGAGCCGAGCACGGTCAGGTTGCCGGCGAGCGTCGAGGACATCGCCAGCGTCAGCCAGGCGTGGGCCGGATCGGGCAGGCGCGGCACCATGCTCTTGAACACCAGCACGGCCGGCACGTTACTGACGAGATTCGAGAGCAGCGCGGCGAAGATCGCCATGGGCGCCGTGCGGTCCAGACCGTAGCGCCCGGCCAATCGGAACATGGCGCCCGGGAGCGAGGTCTTCTCGATGCCGCCCACCACCACGAACAGCCCGATGAACATCATGAGCAGACCCCAGTCGATCTCCGCGTAGATGCGGGCCGGCTTCACCCGCCGGGTGATGAGCAGCAGCGCGCCGGCCACGAACGCGGTCTCGGCCACCGGGACGCCCGCAAAGAAGCACGCCAGCATGCCGCCCGCCGCGGCCCCCGACTTCCACAGCAGCCCGCGGTGCACGCGCACACGCCGGCGCGGGACCTCGAAGCGCCGCCCGCCGCGGAATTCGTCGCGATAGACCAGCGCGATGACGGCCACCGTGAGGGCCAGTCCCACCGCCGCGATGGGCGAGAGCGCCGCCGCAAACGCCCGATAGGGAATCCCGGAGAAGCTGCCGATCAGCATGTTCTGCGGATTGCCCGTGATGGTCGCGACGCTGCCCACGTTCGCCGCCATCGCGACGGCCAGCAGGTACGGCGCCGGATTGTGCCGGCATTCGGGCTTCCCGGCGCGCGTGATCTCGAGGACCAGCGGCGTCAGCACCAGGCACATCGTGTCGTTGACGAAGAAAGCGGACGAGACGCCGGCCACCAGAACGATTCCGGCCAGCAGCAGCAGCGGATGGTGCGCCCGCTCGACCACCCATGCGCTGAGCGCCGTAAAGAAGCCGGAGAAGCGCAGATTCGCGACGACGATCATCATGCCGAACAGCAGCATGATCGTGCCGTAGTCGATCGCGCCCCACGCTTCGGCCGGCGTGAGCACGCCCGCGGCGATCATCAGGGCCGCGCCGATAATCGCCGCGCCGGCGCGGTCCACACGCAGCCCCGGCACGCGCCCGATGGCAAGAACAAGGTAGGTTGCGGCGAAGATCAGGTAGGCGGCGGGCAATGCGTTATTGTCGCAAACCGCGCGGGCCAGGGCCCGCGTTACCGCCCGTCAATAAGTGCGCTGCGGCTCGTAAACCGGCGGTTCCCATGGCTCGCGCGGGATAATCATCCAGCACGCCAGGTAAGCGAACACGCCCAGACCCGCCGAGACGACCGCGCCCGCCACCCAGATGACGCGCATCACCGTGGGATCCATCTCGAAGTAGCGGGCTAGGCCGGCGCACACGCCGGCGATCTTCCTGTTCCGCTTGTCCAGCAGGAGCTGCCGGGCGGCCGGCGTGGTCGTGCGGCCGAACGGCGTCAGGCTCCCGCACTGCGAGCAGAAGCGATCAGTCTCGCGCAACTCGGCGCCGCACTTCGTGCAGAACATATCGGCCCTCCGTATTCAGTATACGGAGGACCGGCAGGAGTTTGTTCCGTCCATGGCGGCGCGCGCACGGGGCGCGGGATTGCGCTTCGCGGCTGGCGTTACGCGTTCTGCCGCAGCCATTCCTTGAAGGCATCGCGGTAGAGAATGATGCCCTTGCGGGAATAGCGCAGGTAACCCTGGCGGCGGAACTGATTCATGTAGTGCGTGACGATTTCGCGCGAAGTGCCGACATACTGCGAGAGCAGCTCGTGCGTGAAGGGCACCATGCGGATCGAGCCGTCGTCCTCGGGCGTGCCCAGGCGCTCGGAAAAGCGGATGAGCGAACGGGCGAGCCGCCGCGCGATGTTATCGACGGAAAAGCTCTCGATGCGGTGCGTGAAATCGATCGTCCGCTGGACGAGAATCTGCAGCAGCGCCACGGCCAGGCGCGGCCGCTTCATGACGATGTCCTCGATCTCGTTCGTGGTCCACGTCATGAGCTTGGTGTTTTCGAGCGCTGTCGCCTGCTCGGAGCGGTGCGGCAGGTTGAGGAATGCGGACTCGCCGAAGAACTCGTCCGGCTGATAGATGTCGACCACCACCTGGTGGCCATCATCCGCCAGACGCGAGACCTTCACCTTGCCATCGATGACCAGATAGATGGCCGTCGACGGCTGGTCCTGGTTGTAGATCATCTGGCCCTTGCGGTACTCAACGATGCTGGAGCAGGGCAGATGCGCTAACGGGTCCTCAAGTGGTTTCTGTGGCGCGAACGCTGTGGGACTAGATGCCATTTCTCCTCCAAGTGCAACTGAATTCACTGCAGCCTTCGCGGCTGCTCCGGCTCGCAGCTCTCGCTCAGCATTTCGATGCTGCGGACCTTGACAAGCGGGCGTGGCTGCCCGGGCGTGGCGCTGCCCCGGACCGTGACCTTATGCCCCAAATGTTTGGCGAAGCCCTCCGTTGGGAATCCTTGCGCCTCCAGGTTGGCGATCGGCTCACGGGTCCGACCGTCGATTAAAACGTACCGGCCATCCTGCTCATCGATGCAGCCGCTCATTGCGGTCTCCTTGGCTCGCTGCTCCTTCGGGCTGCCCTGCTGAGGGGCGGCCGTGAGGAGCGACGCCCAGAGGAGGGCGCCCAGGAGCCAGATCGTCGATGCATGCAGGCGTTTGCATCCCGGTTGCATTCCATACCCCTAAAGCACTTCGAGTGCCAACTGATACTGAGCGTTCCAACATGTCCCGCCTACGTGATTTCACCTACCCAAACATAAAAGAGTGAGTTTCATCAACCTGGATATAGGGCACAGTACTCCCGAACGAGTAGAATTCTTTACTACCCTGCAAAGATTACGCAATCGGTGAAGTACCCCTCCGGTCGGAGGAGTGTTCACGTCCCGACAGCGGCGGA
>DASRCB010000164.1:0-31775 GCA_035653295.1 Bryobacteraceae bacterium | reverse complement strand
GTGAATCAGGTGGATCTGCCCCCGGTCGACCACCTGCTGATCCACCTTTGGGGCAATCCTCAGCATCCTTATTCGGTAAGCAGGGTGCGGCTCGCCGAATCGGCTCCGGATTTCTCGACAGTAATCGCGTCTACTGGCCGGTACGTCACCCACGGGATTCACTTCGATACCGACAGCGACCGGCTGAAGCCGGATTCGGCAGCGGTATTGAAGGCAGTGGCGAACGCGCTGGACAAGAACCCGAACCTGAAGCTGGGAATCGAGGGGTATACCGACTCGGTCGGCGATGCTCAGCACAACGTCGATCTCTCGAAGCGGCGCGCGGAGGCGGTGCGGTCGGTGCTCGTGGCGCAATTCGGGGTCGATGCGGGGCGGCTCACGGCAGCGGGCTTTGGGTCCTCAAAGCCGATCGGATCGA
This sequence comes from Bryobacteraceae bacterium, assembly GCA_035653295.1. Taxonomy (GTDB): domain Bacteria; phylum Acidobacteriota; class Terriglobia; order Bryobacterales; family Bryobacteraceae; genus DASRCB01. The sequence goes on along the minus strand of DASRCB010000164.1, from coordinate 31,357 downwards.
ACGATACAGCGGAAGGGCGGGCCGAGAACCGCCGGGTGGAGTTCGTAAAGCAGTAGGGTTCTAACAGTAAGATGACGTACATTTAAGGAGCGGCCTGCGATATCCTGAAAGGAAGCTTACGCAGGAGAACCGCATGCGTAGATGGATTCTGCTGTCCTTTCTAACGGGCGCGCTCCTCGCCCTTGTCGTTGTTTCCACCCAACACGGCGGCCGGAAAACGGCCGTTGTGACGAAGCCGGCGCATCCGGTAGTCAAACCCGCTTCACTCCAAGCCGCGAATATCCCTCCGGAGGCCGCCGAACCCGAGGCGCCCATAACCGTGGAATCGCATAGTGTTGTCCGGACGCATCACGAGCCGGCGGCGCAGACTTCCGGGACGGCAGCCCGCAGCCTCGATGGCCCACGGATTCGAATGGAACGCGATCCCAGCACGGGTGAGCTGCGTCCCTGCCTGGAAGCGCCGGCGAGGACGGCTGCCGCCGCCGATCCGCTGCCCACGCCGCCGCAGCTGGTTGCTGCCATGACGCCCGTGCCGACGGCGATGGCATTGCGCGCGGCCGCGCCGGCGCCGCGCTTTGCAACCATGGTCATTAAGGAAGGCACGGTGATCCCGGTACGCCTGGACGCGGCGCTTTCGAGCCACTCCAGCCGGATCGGCGAGCATTTTTCGGCAATCACAGACGAACCGATCACGGTGGATGGCCAGACTGTGATTCCGGCTGGAGCGCGGACCGAAGGACAGATCGTCGAGGTGAGCCATGCCGGACCGCTGCGAGGGCTCGCGCGGCTGAGCATCGTGCTTACCGAGCTGGTGGCCGCCGACGGACAACAGCTCGCGATCGACACGCTTCCGCTCGAGGCGAACGGCCGCAACCTCCCGGTGCTTCAGCAGGCGCGAACGACGGCGAGCGTGCTGGTGGGCGGATCGGTGGGGATGGTGGCGGGCAAATCCGCCGGCTCAGCCGCGGGCGGGATGGTGAAAGATCTCGTGGGCACGACGGGCGCTCTGGTGACGGGCGGAAGAACGGTCGTACTTCGGCCCAATACCCCGCTTCGGTTTCGGCTGCTCCGTGCGGTTACTGTGACCGCGGCGCTGTAGCCCGGGACTGCCACTTCCTCGCGACTTCCGGATCGGCGAGCAGTCGGATAAACAAGCCGCCCACGACCGAGCGCGCCTGGAAACCCATCTTTTTCGCCGTCGTCGTTGAATAGAAATCGGTGAGCGGAACGCGCGTGGGCGACTCATTCGCGAACCGCCATGCCGGGTCGATCAGGCTTTCAAACTCGGCTTTGGAATCGGCGAGCGTGGCGGTCCAGAAGATCCAGTCCAGCTTGGTGTAGTCTTTGCGATTATCGAGTGGAAGGCCGTACGTCTTTTGGTGCGTGGCGTAGAAGGCCAGCTCACGCCGCGCGACATCGGGCGGAAAGAGATTCAGGCCGAGCAGGCGATCCCAGACGAGATTGTATTTCTGGCTCCACGTACCCGGTTTATCGAAGGCGAGCTTGTAGTGGTCGCCGTCGGCGGCCAGCTCGGTCCAGCGCCTGGCATACTGTTCCGCGAGGGTGCGGTACCGGGTGGCCTCCGCGCGATGACCGGTGAGATCGCAGAGCTGTGCGAAGGCGCCGAGCGCGTCGATGGCCTTGATGGACAGATTGGCGTTATGCGCGAGGTGGCCGGCGAAGTCGTCGGTGGAAAGCTGGTTCTCGGGGTCGAGGCCCTTTTCCTTCAGGTAGGCGGCCCACTTCTCGAGCAGCGGCCAATATTTGGCTGCGAAGGCGGCGTTGCCTTCGGCGCGGGCGAGGGCCGCGGTGAGAATCAGTAAATTGCCGCTCTCCTCGACGGGCATCTGGTCCTCTTCGGTGCGCTCACCGCCGCCGTAGACTTGGCCGTCCGCTTTCGGGTAGGTGCCGAGATCGTGGGGCGCGAACGGGAACTTCCAGCGGGGCATTGCGGCGTAATCGAAGACCGGGCGCAGCTCCGCTTCGAGCAGCTTCGGCGCGAACAGGAGGAGCATGGGGGCGCCGGGGTAGATCACATCTACGGTGCCGATGCAGCCGTTGGAAAAATCCTCTTTGGGGAAGTACAGGGCGGTTCCGTCGGCATCGGCGACCAGCTTCTGCGCTCCCAACGCCTGGCGATATGCCAGGGAGGCGAGGTGCGCGTACTTCTCGCCGCCCGCGCTGCGCAGATCGGCGGTTAGCTCTTCGTCGAAGCGCGCGCAGCGATCCGTGAGCGCGGCATAGTCGCGCGAGGCGGCGCGAAGGATGTCGGCGACGCCCGCTCCGTTGCGGCGCCACCACGGACGAACGCGGCGCTGGAAATACTCGATCGACCACACGTCGTCGTAGGCCAGCATGGCGTAGCGCGACACCGGCGCAGCGCCAACCGGCTGCGGATCGATCTCCATGGCCAGCACCGGGGTGCTCTCGTCGGGGTTATCGAAATCGGGAATATGGCCGTTCTTCACGAAGGCCGCGCGTGTTTCGTCCGCATCGCGGATGGCCAGGTGAACGCCGGCGGCGCGGTCCGGCGCCAGATAGAAATGTCCCCAGTCGATGCGCACGTCATCGCCTTGCTTTTTCAGCACGGGCTGCTCCTGGGAGCCGACGCGGAGCACGGGCAGATCGCCGATCTGCACGCGGCCGAAGGTGACCGGTTCGTCATCGGTGTTCACGGCGAGATCGTATGAAGCATCGAGGTACAGCGCAATGTCATGCTGACGTCCATCGCTCGAGGACACGCGCCACGTGAGATACGTGATGGGGCGTGACAGCAGATCGGGATCGTCGAGAAGCGCCGGCGTCGTCCAGGTCATCTCGACCGCGACTTTGGGAGCGGTGAAGCGATAAATCGTGCGCGTTGGGAGCACTTCGACTGAGGTTTGCTGAAGGGCAGGCGCTTCGCGCGGCTCGGCGCCCATGAGGCGGTAAGCCGTGCCGTCAACTCGGATCAGGGACACGAGTTCGCGTGGGTGGCCGGTCCAGTGGCGCGTCGCGTCGGCGTTCAGGCGGTCGGACATGGACCAGATACTGAAGTACGGATCGTGCACGACAAGGGGAACGGCCGGGGGCCGGAACGAGGGCTGCTGCTGCGCGGGAACCAGCGCGGGTATCAGGAGTAAGAACAGACGCTTCATCGTGGGTGTGGATTCCTCTCGCCGGACTCACGCCGCAGCCGGTAAACCCGCACGTAATCGAATGACATGGTGAATCCCGCGGCATTCTGCGCCGCGATTCCGATGAGCGGGTGAGCGCCGAGCGCATGCGTCCACGTTCCGCCGCGGACCCAGGCGGCGCCGTCGCTGCTGGTATGCGGTATACAGATCCGGGCCACCGGCGGCAGTGTGCTTTGCAATGCGCAGCCATGTGGCCGCTGCGCCCGGTGGGCCGACTACGGTGTTGCCGTAGCCCGGATATCCGGCGGGAACCGGGCCGATCTGCTTTCCAAACTCGGTTTGGCGTGTGTCGAAATTCGGGAACACGTCGAGCTTGAGGCTGTTCTGGTCATCGCCGTAGATGAACAACGCGGGCTGCGCGAAATTGTAACAGCAGGAGTTGTCGAAGGGCACGCTGGTGGTCACCTTCGTCTCGACCAGATAATCTCCGGCAGGCGCCTGCTCGGCCAGGATGGCCACGTGTTGCGGATCGCTGATTTCGTCGGCGCCGCGAGTCTGAAGTTGCAGCGCGCCGCCGGAGAGGGCGTAGGCGTTGTTCGCGTTGGGGTGAATGAAGCGCCACTGCGCTGAGAGCGTCCCGGAGTTGAACTCATCGGAAAGCGAGGCGATTAGATCCCCGGGGGTGTCGTCCTGGCGTTCGCGGAGGGTGACTGAATCATGTTGCGACGGCTGCGCCGCGGGCGCGGGCTCGGCATCGTCGGAGGCCCAGTATCCGCCGCGCACGGTCGGCCAGCCGTCGATCCAATCCAGACGATCGAGCAGCGCGGGCCTGCGCGTGAACCCGGGATGGCCGGGGAAAAATGGCGCGGTCGAATCGACTGCGTGGTAGAGCATCCAGCTCTGTCCGGAATCGTCGTCGAATACGACGTTGCCGCCGGGGCCGACCCATCGATTGCCGTTCATGCTGATGACGATCGTGCCCTCGGTTGCAAAGCTGCTGAGTGCAACACCCTGCCTGTCGAGAAACGGACCAAGCGGGGTTCGCGCGCGGCCGGTGAACACGGTATATCCGGTGAGCGGCCCGTTGCAGCAGTTCGTGGCGGAGACGAACAGATAATACCAGCCGTCGTGCTTATAGAAGCTGGCGCCCTCGTAGCGGTTGTCGATGGCGATCAGCGTCTCTGACGATGGGTCGGAAGTCAGGCCGTCGGCTGACAGCTTTCGGATGCTGATGCCGCCAAAGAAGCCGCCGAAGGAGATGTAGCGCTGGCCGGAGTCGTCGTTGACAACATCGGGATCGATCACGTTGCGGCTGCTCCCAGGGCAGCAGAAGGCGGCTTCCGGAGCGACCACGGGAGCGCCGCTGTCGGTCCACGGACCCGCGGGGCTGGAGGCTGTCGCGACTCCGATCGCCGAGCCGCCGCCGGGCAGCGTGGTCGCCGGCGCGACGTAATAGAGGTAGTAGCGATTGTTGAAGTATTCGACTGCGGGCGCCCAGAGGGAGTTGTTCACCGCAACCCATGCCGGCCTGGAGGGAAGCGCATCGCCGATGTAAGTCCAGTCGACGAGGTTCGTGGACGTGAATTCGTTGATCAGATGCGTTCGCAGATTGCCGGAGGCGTCGGTGTCGTTAAAGTTCAGCGGGTCGCCGGTGCAGAAGAGGAACCATGTATCGGCGGAGGCGGAATGCTGGCGGATGATGGCGGGATCGGGGCAGCTCATCGCGGGGCCGGTTTTGGGGTCGGTGAGAGTGAGGGGGTTGCGATACGCGCCGAAGAGAGTGGGGGAAAGCAGGATGGAGGCGATCGCTCGCAGGAACAACAGCATTCCGTTTGCAAGGTTACCAAGTTATCGCCTGGCCGATCCGCGATACGAGAGGTGGGCTCAAGAAGCACCTTGATCCAGCCGATAAGAATCCGAAGAGCGTCAAAGCGTGATCTCACTCAAACGGAGCATGGAAGCGCAGCGCGAGGAGCTGATCGCATCGTGCCTGGAGACGTATCGGTCGACGATTGATGCGGCCGGAGCCGCGGCGGAGTCGGTCTGCCCCTTGTTCGGGGTCGCGCTACGACAGAACGTTGCACCACTGAAGGAAGCGCTTGACCCTTCAGCCACTCCCGGCTCCATTGCGGAAGCCGGGCGGCAGATCAACGACCAGCTTTCAGACTGGGGCCGCTCCGTAGCGGCGTATTTCAGACAGAAGACTGCGGAAGTGCAGCAGCTCCTGCTGGAGATGACCGATGCGGCCAGAACCGTCGCCGCCCGAGACTCCCGCTACCGTGCACAGTTCGACGAAGTGACGGCTCGCCTGCAGGCGGCGGTTGATCTGGAAGATCTGGCGCAGGTTCGCAAACTTGTATCGGACAGCACCAACGCCCTGCGGTCCTCGGTGGAGCGGATGGTGGCGGAGGGCCGCGAGGCCGCCGTTGCGTTGGAAAACAAGCTCGCGCAGTATAAAGGGCGGCTGGCTGAAGCGGAGCGGCGCTCGGAAACTGACGGGCTCACGCAGTTACTGAACCGGCAGGGCATCGAACGTGCCGCGGAAAGGCGCCTTCGCGCCGGGGCGCCGTTTTGCCTGGTGGTTATCGATCTGAACAATTTCAAGGCGATCAACGACATCTACGGCCACCCCGCGGGCGACAATCTGCTCGCTCAGTTCGCCCATGAATTGAAGAGCCAGTTTCGCGTGGAGGACGCGGTCGGGCGCTGGGGCGGCGATGAGTTTGTGGTCGTGCTGGAGTGTGGCCGGGAGGAGGCTGATTCGCGCGTCGCGCGCGTCCGCAAGTGGGTTCTCGGAGCCTACACGGTCGCTGGACCAGACACACCGCGGAAAGTCGCCATCGATGCAGCGATCGGCGTAGCCGTATCGCGACCGGGCCAGAACGTGGCGCAGGTCTTCGCGGAGGCGGATCGAGCCATGTTCGAAGAGAAGCGCAGAATGCCGGGAGCACAACTGTTCAGGCACTACGATCACGATTCGATCAAGACGCAGGGTCAGTGCGGATGAAGCACATCTGCCCCGCAGTCTCGCTATGTCTGATGTCGGTCTTAACGGGCTGTCAGTCTCAGGCGCCGTGGCATCTGACTGTCAGCAAAAAGAGTGATACCGTCCAGCTTTGTCTGTCACACGAAGCGACATGCCCGCAACCGGGAGGCGTCACCCCGGCCGGAATTTCCGTCTATCGCTACGATTCAACACACGACAACGAGCTTGTGTGGGACGCAGAGCCGGACGATCCGGAAACCGGCGGCAATATCAGCGGCGTGGTCACATATGGAGTAGCGCCGAGGAACTGGAGCAACAAGGTGGCGGCGCCGCCATTAGTCTGCGGGAAGGCCTACCTGGTAAATCCCTCGGCTGAGCTTTTCGCGCTTAAGTGCGACGGGTCTGTTGTCGCACTCGATTTCCCCCACCTCGAAGAGTTTTTCCGGCAGGCCAGTGCTCCGGAGACGACGAAGACGTCTTCTGGCCATGAACCGTCGTTAGATTGAAGCAGGCCGGCAGCCCTCGATCGCCGCTTGTGACGCCGCGCGCGGCTATGTAGCGGTGACTGGCGATTCCTTTCATCTTTCCTGTTACATCCGGCGCGAGTGTGTTGTCTAACACGACGTTCGCCAGCAGCCCTGGCGTGAGGAGGATGAAAGTAGATGAATATCGCTGCGAACGTAGCATGCGCCGCAATCATCGGTATGGCGATGATGCCACTCGCGAGCGCCGATACGTTCAATTTTTCCTTTACTGGCGGGGGCATCACCAGTTCAGGAACTCTCACCGCGGTTCTTGCACCTTCGGACACATCCGGCGTCACAGCCACGGACACGTACGAAGTCACCGGGATCAGCGGCTCCTTTTCTGATTTGAATGTAGGCATCTCCGGCAACATTACTGGTTTGTACCTGCCACTGTCGTACGTTACAGGCGTTACAGCCACGGCAGCCAATCCCGTTGCTTTCACCAGTGGAGGCCTGTCGTACGACGATTTGTTTTTCCCGCTCGGAAACTCTCCCGCCGACTGCCCCGGTTACCCCTTCTCGGGCGGTGACCTTGACGTCTATGGCATCGCGTTCAATGTTTCCGGAGGCTATGTGGGCGAGTTCTTCAGTAACGGGATTCTTCCCGGAACCAGCGCCCCGGCCTATGCCGCAGCCGACGCGAACGCAACCAAATTGCTGGATAATCCAAACGCCGGAAGTCACACCGGACCCGTAGGCGTCCTCGGCTCTTTCGCGGCGACAGCGGTACCCGAACCCGGAACGCTGCTCTTGCTCGGCGGCGGCCTCGCGCTGGCCGCGGCATTGAAGCGCCTTGCCTGCACGGGGGTCTGAGCGCCGCACCCTGTTCAATCGCATTCGCCGTCGTGCCGCGCAGCCTGCGCCAGGCGGAGGCTGCGCGCGGGGCGCTGGCCCGATACGGGCTAGACATTCTCAGGGATGACGTACGGCTCGCGCCCCGGACGCCGCATCAGCGCATTGGCGTCCGCGTCCCCGGCCCAGCTCTGAGTTGCATTGTCCCACTGCAGCGTGCGCCGCACCCGATAGCTGATATTCGCGAAATGGCACAGATCGGCTGACGTGGCGCCGATTTCGATGCCGGCGTGAAGGTCTTTCGCGTTGCGGCTCTTCACCGCGGCGATGAAGTTCTGCATGTGCGGCGCCGTTTCGTCACCCTTGTCCGCCGGGCGCTGCTTAACCACTTTGTGTTGCTCGTCGTATACCGTGTACCCGTCGTCGTCCATCTCCAGATAGCCGCTGCTTCCGTAGAACAGATCGCCAATGGTGTTTCCGCCGCGAACTTTCAATCCACCTTCCGGACCGGTGGGCAAGCCGCGCACCTCGAAGACCAGCTCCTTGTCGCCGTAATCGAACCGTGCGATCTGCGTGTTCGGCGTCTCCTGATCGTCATCGTAGACGTACTTGCCCCCGCCCGAGCTCACGCTTTTCAGCTGACCGTGAGAATCGGGAATGCCGAGACCCCACCGCGCGATGTCCATCTCGTGAACGCCCTGATTGCCGATGTCGCCGTTGCCGGTGTCCCAGAACCAGTGCCAGTTGTACTTGAAGCGCAGCTCGTTGAAGGGCCGCATGGGCGCGGGGCCGAGAAACAGGTCCCAGTTCACGCCGCGAGGCGTATCCGTGTCGGGTTTGTGGCCAATCGAGTTGCGCCGCTTGAAGCAGAGCCCGCGAGCCATGTAGACGTTGCCGATGCCGCCGCTGTGCAGCAGGTCCATGGCTTCGATCTTGTGCCCCATGCTGCGGCCCTGCGATCCGATCTGCAGCATGCGGGCATGCTTCCGCGCGGCCTCGATCATTTTCCGGCTCTCCCACGGGTCGTGGCTGGCCGGCTTCTCGCAGTACACGTCCTTGCCGGCTTCCATCGCCCAAATCGACGCCAGCGCGTGCCAGTGATTCGGCAACGGAAGGGAAACAGCATCCACTTCCTTCAGCTCGAAGACCTTGCGCATGTCCGTGAACTGACGCACCGGCTGGCGTCCGGCTTTCGCCACGCGGCTCTGCGCTCGCTCAATCGCGTTCTCGTCGACATCGCAGATGGCCGTGACCTCGGTTTCGGCGAGCGTCAGGTACTTACCGAGGTGATATCCGCCGCGCCCGCCGAGCCCGATTACCGCTACTCGCACACGGTCGTTGGCCCCGAGAATGCGGCGCGCGCCAACTGAGAGCGCCGCAGCCGCCGATAAAGAAAGTACATCGCGTCGTCGCATTGCGGAGCCGATCTTATCAGATTGCCGCCAGGCCGCGGCGCCGATTATTGAGAGCCGATTCGCGGTCCGCGCCTTCACACGCTGCTGTGCCATTCACCTGCGGTAGGCTGATCGCTTACACGCTATGAAATCACGACGCACATTTCTCACCCAGTTGACCCGCTCCGCTGCTGTAGCCGGCCTGCTTCAGGTCGTCGGCCGCGGCAACCCGCGCAGGTTCGACCGCCCCGTCGGTCTCGAGCTGTACAGTGTTCGCCGCGAACTTCCGGGCCACGTCCCCGAAGTGCTCAAACAAGTCCGTGCGCTCGGATATGAGCAGGTAGAGACGGGTCCGATGAAGGACTATAGCCCTGAGTCGTTTCGCCACGAGTTGGACAGCGCCGGCCTTACCTGCCCCAGCTTCGCGCTGGGGGTTGACGAGATCCGCACCGGCAATTACGAGGAGACCTTCCGCTGGGCGAGGGCGGTTGGCGCCACGGACCTCATGCTCTCCTGGCTGGAGCACAAATCGCCGTTCACCTATGAGCAGGCAGTCGGCGCGGCGGCGAAACTGAACGATATCGGCAGGAAGGTTCATGATGCCGGGTATGAGTTCCTGTGGCACCCGCACGGATGGGAGTTCCAGCCGTGGAACAACCGCAAACTTATCGACTACCTCTTCGAGAAGACCGACCCGAAGCTGGTGTCGTTCGAAATGGACGTGTTCTGGTTCGTGCACGCCGGAGGGGATCCGGTCACGTTCCTGCGACGGTATCCTGGCCGCGTACGCGCTCTGCACTTGAAGGACCTCGTGAAAGGCGGACCGGTGAACATTCCCGATGCGGACGTCCCCGAAAAAGACAGCGTCGTGCTGGGGACTGGGATGATCGACTTTCCTGGCATCCTGCGCGAGGCGGTCAGGCAAAACGTCCGTTACTATTTCGTCGAAGATGAAAACGAGAACGCCATCGAGCAGATCGGGCCCGACATCCGCTACCTGAAGCAGGTTGAGATCTGAGCCGGCGCATGAGGCTGAGCGGCAGGGCGGCAGACCATGCCTGCGACTGCACGTCATTGAACGTCGAAAAGCGTTCGCGGTCGGTTCTCTTCCCTGATGCCTCTAACGAACAACGATGGAGGAGATACGGTTGTTCCACGTATGCCCGCCTCTGAATGGCTGGGTTCGAAGGTCCGCGATGCTGGTCCGGAACTCCCGGTTTCCGCCACGGAAATTCCGATCGTTGTACACGATGACTCTTGTCCTGCCGAACAGCTGAATGGAGGAAATGTTATCGCCAAAATTGCCCGGCAGCCGATCCAGCCTGTCCCCGCGGCTCACACAGAACCGATTACCGCGGAAGTCTCGGTCGGTGAAGAAGCACGCGCCCTGCCGGGGAAGCGGACGCCGATTCCAGGATGCGTCCCAGTTGGGGTGATCACGGTAAGTCCACGGGTTTTGGCCGACCAAAGCCAGCCCAAACCATAACGGGATAAAGGCAGCAATCATCTTCTTCATTCGCTTCTCCTTTTGCATTCTGAGTGTCATCGCGATTTGGGGCGCAGCCTTCGGAAGCGCCGGCTCTCATCGGCACTTCGATGTTGGTGCGCGCGTCGGTGATTTGATCCATGCCCGCTCTCACAGGAGGCCGGGTATAGCGCCTTGATTATAGGGCGTGGCACATTCGGTTCAGCGCAAGAACTCAAGAGGCGACAAGCTGCGCGCGAACGCTGCGCCTCCCCAGGACATTTCCGGCATCAATTTAGCTTGACTTCCGGGGAAGCCCCAAGTTATCTTGACCGAGATCTGCGCAGCCGTTCTTAATCAGCGCTTCCGGAGGGAAGAGATGCGAGTCCGCAAGGCTAATGCCGCCTGCCTCGGGACAATCCTGTGCCTGGGTTATTCCGTTTCTGCTTACGCACAATGGACATCACTGGCCCACGCATTTCCCGGACATCCGGAAACATGCGTCCTGCTGACGAACGGTGACGCAATGTGCCATGAATACGGTACCAATCACTGGCACCGCCTGACTCCCGATAATAATGGCAGCTACGCAAACGGCACGTGGGATTCGCCACCCATCGCGGATATGCCGCAGGGCCGCGATACGAGTAATGTCAGCGGCACAACCTGTAATCCCTGTACTTACGCACCTACTTACTTTTCGTCCGCTGTTTTGCCTGACGGGCGCGTCGTGGTCATCGGCGGAGAATACAACGCCCAGACCGGGAACAACCAGGTAGATACGAATATTGGCTTCTTATACGACCCAAAGGCGAATACCTGGTCAACGCAACTTACCGAACCTTTCGGTACCGGAAACATTGGTGACGCACAGTCCGTCATTCTGCAGAACGGAACGATGCTGCTCGCCAACATCAACAATACCAACCTGGCATCGTTCGATCCGTCCACACTTACCTTCACCGCAGTGAATCCGACAGGGAAGCTTGACAGGAACGACGAGGAGGGCTGGACTATCCTGCCCGACGGGAAAGTGCTCACGGTCGATGCCATAACGGCAGACTCCTTTGAAATCTACGATCCGGCAACGCAAACGTGGGGAAACTCAGGATCCACGGCGGGCGTTTCGCTGTCGGACACCGGGGGTAACTGCAACTCCCAGGAAATCGGACCCGCGGTATCGCGGCCTGATGGAACGATCATTAACTTCACCGGTAATCCGGCCGGGCAGAATGCCGTATACACGATCAGCAGCGGAACGTGGGCGCACAACACGAACATGGATTTCCCGAGTATCTCGAGTAAGCAATACGGTGCGGCGGACGCTCCGGCATCCCTGCTTCCTAACGGCAACGTGCTGGTGCAGTCCAGCCCAGTGGTGTGCCGGCAGGTCGGGTCGCCGCCGAAGTACAGTATTTTCAACACACCGAGCCATTTCTTCGAATGGGACGGAACTAACCTGACCCAGGTAAGCGATCCTCCGAGCGCGAGCAGCCTTATCTCATATCAGGGACGCATGCTGCTGCTGCCTACGGGTGAGGTCCTTTTCACTGCTTACGATCAGAACATCACCGATGTCGCGCAAATCTATTCAAATGGCGGCGCGCCGCAGGACGCGTGGCGCCCGATCGTTGACTCCGTTCCATCGGTACTTGGCCTGGGGAACACATACGTTGTATCGGGCCGCCAGTTCAACGGCTTCTCACAGGGCGCATCGTATGGCGACGATGCCCAGATGGCCACCAATTACCCGCTGGTGCGCATCCGCAACAACGGCAGCGGTCACGTGTTCTATGCGCGAACTCACGACCACAGCCGGATGGGCGTGGAGGCGGTGGGAAGCTCCGCTGCCGTCTCGACCAGCTTCGACGTTCCCTCGGGCATGGAGACGGGCGCGAGTCAGCTGTTTGTGGTCACCAACGGCATTCCTTCCCTGCCTCAAAGTGTGAGCATCGAGCCTGCAACGACCCTGGCGTTCACGGGGGCGAGCGCCACAACCTCGGATTTCAACGATCCGGCCCTGGTTGAGGCCCTTCTGAAAAGCGGCGGCAGCCCGGTGGCGAACAAGACGATTACGTTCACGCTCGGATCCGCGACCTGCTCAGCAGTTACGGGCGCCACCGGCACGGCAGGTTGCATGATCACGCCGCAGGATGCCGCGGGCGTGTTGACGCTGACGGCGACGTTCACATCGGACGGCGACTACGCGGGGAGCTCGGCTTCCACACCGTTCACGATCACGAAGGAGCAAACGGCGCTCGCCTTTACGGCTTCGGGCGCCGTCACGGCGGATTTCGACGACCCAGCGACGGTACAGGCGCAGCTCACCACCGATGGAGCGCCGCTCCCCGGCAAATCGGTGACCTTCACCCTGGGCACGGGATTAGGTGCGCCGACGTGTTCCGCCGTAAGCGATCCATCGGGGAATGCAACCTGTACGTTGACTCCGAATCAGCCCGCAGGCATGTACACGCTGAGCGCGGCGTTCGGTCCGGATGCGTTCTATGTGGACAGCTCAACAGGCACGACCTTCACGGTCACGAAAGAGCAGACTACGCTCAAGATAACGTCCGGCAGCGCTACCGTGATCGCCAACGGTCACACGGCGACATTTTCCGCCACTCTGAAGGAGGACGGGATAACACCCATATCGGGCCGGACGGTGGCGATTACGCTCGGGAGCGGCGGCAGCGCGCAGACCTGCAGCGGCGCAACGGACGTAACCGGCCTGGCAACGTGCTCGATTCTGGTGAATCAGCCGCTTGGGCCGAACACCGTGGCCGCGAAGTTTGCCGGTGACGGTTTTTATCTGCCCGCCAACGATTCGGAATCGGTGCTTTTGTTTGCCTTCCTCGCACAAGGCTCGATGGTGGTTGGGAATCTGAACGCCGCGCCAGGCGGTTCGGTCGAATTCTGGGGCGCGCAGTGGGCAAAGCTGAATTCGTTGAGCGCAGGTCCGGCGCCCTCGGCATTCAAGGGGTTCGCCGGCACAGCTCCCCAGAGCTGCGGTGGTGGGTGGACCAGCGCTCCGGGAGACAGCTCCAACCCGCCCGCGACGGTTCCTTCCTATATGGGGGTAATCGCATCAAGCTCCATCGCGCAGGCAGGCAGTACGATTTCCGGTAATGTGCCGATGATCGTGGTTGTGAAGACAAACAGCGGTTACGGACCCTCATCAGGCCACGCGGGAACGGGCGCAGTTGTCGCCGTCTTCTGCCACTAGCAGGAAGGCAAGCGTGCCGGTGGACAGAATCCGCTCCCGAAAGGAGAATCCGAACTGACGGGTTTGATAGACGAACAATGCCAGGCGGTGGCTCACCTGAATCGCAACATGCGGTGGGTGATTTGCTCGATGGGAGCGAGATCGTCCGTGAAGCAGGGCGCTCCGGGAGGCGGTGCCATGGGCTGAATTTCGCGCCAGCGATCGAGAAACTGCGGAGCGCGGGTCAGGACTGCGCGAACCGTTTGCTGCGACGTCTTTCGCCGAAACGCCACCAGCAGATAATTGGCGCTCTGGGTTCGTATGGCCATTACGGACGGGAACACGCGTTGCAGGGTGGCGCCGACGGCGAAGACCAGCTCATGCTTTGGACCCGCATCGAACACGTTCATCATGACAACCCCATCGCTGCTCATGCGGCTGGAAACCAGCTGAAAAAATTCGCGGGTGGCAAGGTAAAACGGAATGTACGGGCCGCCCTGGTATAAATCGAGTTCGACCAGATCGTACACGCTCCTGGTGCGGGCGAGCCAACGACGCGCGTCGGCGACGTGGATGCGGAGGCGATTGCTTTCCCGGATGCCGAACCAGCGCCACGCGGCTTCGACGACTTTGGCGTCAATCTCCACGGCGTCGATATCGATATCCGGTGCGGTGATGCGGGCGGCATGGATCGATGCTCCTCCGCCCATGCCGAGAACGAGCATCCGGCGCCCCGGCGTGAACAGCGGCCCGAGCGCAAACGCGTCGTAGTAGTATCCGCTGGGTCCGGCATCCGCCTGGACGGTTTGAACGGAGGAGCTGTTATTCAGCTGCAGGAAACGCTCATTTCCGCGGCGCACAACGCGCACCAGATTGTACGGGGATTCTTCGGCCCACAGCGCGCCGCGTGACCAGCCGAGACCGGTGACGCTCGATATGAGCGGGACGGGGATAAGGATTGCCGCGGTAAAGACCGAACGACGCCGCGAGAGACCGGCAGCGCCTGCCAGAAACGTGGCCGCGCAAAGCAGTTTCAGCGTTGCCTCCGTGCCGAACCGCGGGACAAGAACGAAGCTGGTGGCGAGAATGCCGGCGATGCTGCCAGCCGTAGAGAGCGCGTACACGCGACCGGCCGCTGAGCCGACAGCGCAGTTGAGCGTGCACAGGCGGATGATCATGGGGCCCGCGGCGGCGAGGGCCGTCATCGAAGGCACGAAGATGATCAGCGTGGCGCCGATGACGCCGCTCAAATCTCCCAGATCCGCGAGCGCCGGAAGAAACAGTCGAGCGCTGAGGAGGATTACTAACTGGTACGCGGCGCTGAAAACGATGGTCATGAACAGGGCGGAATCGTCTTCAGCGCGATCCGCGAGCCGTCCCCCAAGCCAGTACCCGGCGGCGAGGGCCAGCATCATGGTTGAAATCATGCCGCCCCAAACGTAAATCGAATACCCGAAATACGGCGCGTAGAGCCGGAATCCGGTCAGTTCAAGGGACATGAGGATGGCGCCGGCCGTCATGGCGGTGAAAAGCCAGAACAGGACCGGGGCGCGACCCCGGCCCAAAAATGCAGAGACGAACGTTTTAACGACCATATTCGGCGGCTATCGGCCGGTAATGGCCGGCGCGATGTGGCGATCGGAAAGGACGGCCAGCACACGTCCGTCACCCCATTGCACGGTCTGAGCGGAGAAGGCGACCTGGGAAGCGACATCCGAAGGCGTGGCCGCGGATGGCGACGAAAGAGTAGCAACCGCAATCAGACCGGCGTGTCCCCGCTGGATGGCCGGAAGCAGGGCATTAAACGGCAGGTCCTGTACGATTCCCTGACCTGGCGGAACGTACTGATCGAGCGTGCTCAGGACCGAGGAGTCCTCGGCGTTTCGGATCTGTATGACAGCGTGAATCGTGTCCGAACCGAACAGGTTGGTCAGCCGAACGCGCGCGACCTCGCCGACCGCCAGATCGATCGGATCGAGGAAGACCGGCTGCTCGATCAGGGTGAACGCATGACTTTTCGGCGGGTTGACGAAGACACTGGCGACGGGCACGCCGAGGCCGAGAGCGAGTGCTGCAGCGGCGACGCGTGGACGCGTGAATTGGCGAATGCTGAATCGTAACGTACTCATTTCCACCTCCGCGGATGAGTATGCGCGGAAGGGGGCGCGCGAGTCCTGAGGAGAATCCGACCTTTCGCGCCGGAGGAGGTCAGTCGGGGAGGCCGACACGCCGCACCAGAGACTGAAACTGTGGATGCGACCGGATTGGATCCCACACAGGGTCGTAACGCAGTTCGAGCAGCCAGGGGCAGCGTTCCTCGTAGCTCTTTTCGAGCCAGAGCAGGGCCGCCCCGGAATCGCCGAGGGTAGCGTGCTTCATCGCGATCCGGATGGGCGACACGTAATGCGGCGCAGACGACAGGATTTCAATTTCGGTCCGAACGAAATCTTCGAATCTGTTTGCGAGGCCAGCGTTCCGGAGCTTCTCGTCAGCAGTTCCGGTAAGGGTATGGAATTCAAGCCAGCAGCGCAGGGCTGCCTCATTTTGTCCGAGCGTCTGATGAACAGCGCCGAGCAGATGGTAAGCTTCGGCGAACGCGGGATCGAGCTCGAGGATGGCGTGTAACTCGTCCACCGCGTGTGCGGCATCGCCCAGCATGAAATCCATGGCTGCGCGGAGGATTTTCAGCGGGAGCGATAAGGGATCGAGCGTTTCAGCCTCGGCCAGTTGTTTTTCCGCCTCGGCGACACGGCCGATGATGGCGAGATATTCGGCGTACCACTGCCGCGCGGGGAGATGGTTGGGGTTCAGTTCCAGGGCGCGCAGATAGCCCCGCTCGGCGGATGCGTAATCCCAGCGGCCCTCGAAATCGTTATAGGCCAAAGCCGCATGGGCGTCGGCGAGATCAGGGGCCGCGTCCAGCGCGGCCAGTGCATGCTCCCGGGCCGCGGCGAAGGCGGAGAGAGGCGGTGCGAGCAGCCAGTAAGCCATCATATTGTGGCAATCGGCCAGGCCGCAGCGGGCGGGCGCGTAATCCGGCGCGGCCTCGACCGCACGGCGGTAATACGAGATCGCGCGATCCATCGATTCACGAGTGCGCTTGTTCCAGAAATAGCGGCCCTTTAAACAGAGCTGGTGCACTTCCGAACTGACAACGGAGACCGCCGGGGCCGGGAGTTCCGGCAGGAAATCACGGCGGACCTGTGCGGCAATTGCGTTCGCGATGCGCCATTGTACGCGGAGCATCTCCTCGTCGGGCATGTCAAAGCTCTCGACCCAAACGTGGGTCTGATCCTGCGAACGGATCAACTGCGCGGTCACCCGAAACCGGCCCGCGTCAGCCCTGACGCTGCCCTCGAGCACGTAATCGGCGCCGAGTTCCACGCCGATGCGGTCGACGGGGATTCTCCGGCTCTTGTATGCCTCCATGGAAGTGCGGGCGATCACTCCGACGCGCTTTGCATCCAGGCGGCCGAGCTGCGCGGTAATCTCTTCCGCCAGTCCACTAGCGATGAAATCGTTGTCGGCACTGCCGGTGAAGTTATCGAACGGCAGCACGGCAATGATGCGCCTGGCGCTCTGCTCCTCATCGACGAACGCGACCGGAGCGATTATGGTGTAACCGATCCGGTGAACCGTCTGAATCACTTTGGGCGAACGCGAGTTGTCATCCAGGACTTTACGCAGCTCGGAAATGCACTTTGTGAGGGCGTCATCGGTGACGAACGTGTCGGGCCAGACATCGCGGAAGATGGCTTCCTTCGCGACGACCCTTCCGGCGCGCTCGGCGAGGTAGGTCATCACCTGCATCGGTTTGGCCTCGACGTGTATCGAGCGCCCCTGCCGTACGGCTCGGGAGCGGGAAGGATCAAACAGGCAGCCTCCCACGCGATAAACGCGCTGGCGCGGGTTGGAGGATGCCGAATCCGCTGCTGACGCCATAGCGATTCTCAGGATGCGCGGAGCTCGCCCGGCGCGGCAGCTGCTTCAGAACTCCTGAGCGCTCGAAAGGCGGCGAAGACGGCGATTGCGGCCGCGCAGGTCAGGATATTACCGGCGATATCGGCGAGCAACAGCCCACGCGCGCCAAAGTCACTGCATGCCGCGCCTTCGACGCGAATCATGTACACCAGAGCGACGGTGGCGAGGGCATTCAATGCCGCGAACAGCGTACTCGCGTGGTGCGCATTTCCGACGATCTCCGCCGTAAGGGCGATTGACCATACCTGACACAGTCCCACAGTCATCAGATAGAGCGCCGTCCCGATGGCGTAAAAGGATGGCCCGCGCCCGGCGAGCAGGACGATGGATGCCGCGCCGTTCATGGCCGCGCCGAGACCGTAAAGCAATCGGCGGTCCCAGTATGCGGGAAACACCGTGGCAACGAGGCAGCCGAGGGCCAGCAATACGCCGCCTCCGATTCCATTGATCCACGCGATCCCGTTGGCGCCGACATTGTACTCGGAAGCGATTGCCGGCAGCAGGAAGATGGTTGCGCCGGTTGCGCCGGGTCCGATCAGGAGAAGCGCGCTCCATCGACGATTTCGCGTGTTGATGAGGGTTCGGAACTGACGCGCAATGCCAGCAAAATACGCGGCCACGCCGCGAGGCGGCAGCGGGGCTGTTTCATGGACCGACAAGGGGACAAGTCCGAGCAAGGCGATGACCGCCCCGACGCAGAGGCCGACGACGGGAAGCGAAAGCCTGGCGGCGAGCCAGAGAATGGCAGCGCCACCGAGCGCGGCGCCTCCCAGGCATCCTGCCTGCAGAAATGAGGACGCCCTCGACTGAGCGAGCGGCGGCAGGGCGGCGACGATCAGCCCGCCGCAGGAGGCCAGGATAAGCGAGTCGGCAATTCCGCCGAGCACGATGAGAGCTGTGAGCAGATTGAGATGGGCGGCGCCAATCAGTGGGACATAGAGGCAGACCGAGAGAGCGGTCGCAAATGTGGCGAGCGCCAGCCAGGTTCTGCGCCGCAGGAGGGTATCCACGAGCGGCGCCCAGATAAACACCAGAACGCCGGGGAGGTTCACGGTGGCGCTGGCGCTGGCGATGCGATCGACGCTGACGCCGGCGCGCGCCAGCAGGAACGGCAGCGGGGTGGATTTGAAGCCGATGACGATCCCTAACGGCAGAACAAAGATGGTGAACATCCACGGCGCCGGCCAGGAGCGGCGGGACTGCATTTCAGTTAATCTACCAGCCTCCTCGCCGTCATTCGTGTCTGGCGCTCAGCCTTCAAAAGTCGGAATTCCGTCAGGATTCAGGAACACCCCGCGCCGCATACTCGGCGATGAAAGGATTTCACCCATGAGAATTTTCACAACATGTTTCATGGCAGCGATTGCGGTTGTCGCGCAGGCTGCGTCGGCGCAGCCTGCTCATCGCATGATGGTGCGTGCGCGGGCTTACCCGCCGTCATCGGAAGCGCCATTCGCCGCGCTGGCCCACGCCCAGCCCGAGCAGGCCCCCTGGGATCTCGCCGGCTTGTGGCAGCTGACGCTGACGCCGGATCCGTCGGACCCCGATGCGCCACCGCCCTTTCAGGCGCTGCTCACGGCAGCTGCGGATCATGACTGGATCACTACCGAAACGGATGAGCTTGTCACGACGCAGGGCCGCTGGTCCCGTTCGAGTAACGATGTGTACAACCTTACCGGATGGCAGTTCGAGTTCGTGAACGGGCAATTCGACGGAACATACAAGTTCCGCGGGCGGGTACAGATCCTGCCGGACGGAAAATCGCTGACGGGGAAGTTTCAGGTGGACTTCTACGATCCGAGCGGCAAATTCCAGGGTTCGGGTGTGGGGACTCTTTCCGGTGTGAGGTTGGGCGTTGAGGTGTTGTAGGAGGAGGCACAACAATCCAGACCAGGCGGGCCGGAAAGGCCCCCACCCGCGTCTCGGCCGGTTCCCCGCAGCAGGCCGCTGCTTTTAGCTCTTAGTGAGCTCGGCCTGCAGCCAGGAGCGGGCAAATTTCCAGTCGCGCAGCACGGTTTCCGGCGAAATGTCCAGCACGGCGGCCGTTTCTTCCGCAGTCAACCCGCCGAAGAAACGCAGTTCGACGACGCGGGCTTTGCGGGCATCGATCTCAGCCAGGGCGTTTAGCGCGTCATCGAGGGCGATGAGCTCTTTGGCGCGGCCGGAGCCGATCTCAGGCATTTCATCGAGATCTACTCGTTCCGGGTTGCCGCCCCGTTTGGCCGTCAGGCGCTTTCGCGCGCGGCCGAGCAGGACGTGGCGCATGATGCCGGCCGATACGGCGAAAAAGTGCGCGCGATGCTGCCAGTCGACGTTCCTGATATCGATCAGCTCCAGCCAGGCCTCGTGGACGAGCGCCGTCGCCTGCAGGGTCTGGCCGGCCCTCTCATTCTGCATGTAGTGTCCGGCGATACGCCGCAGCGTGCGATAAACGTGCGGGGTCAGCCGCTTCAGCGCGCCCTGGTCGCCGCCGGCCCACGCGCGAAGAAGCTGCGTGGTTTCGGAGGCTGGATCGTCCATGGAATTATCGAAAGGGCCTATTCTACCCCGGCGCGGGAGTCGCTTGCGGCGGCTTCCGCATGGCCCTATATTAGAGAATCCCGAGGTAAAAACTCTGAATTCCAACCGCTGGCGGCAGATCGAAGAACTGTACCATGCCGCCCAGGAGCGCGGCGAGGCGGTGCTGAACGGCGCCGATCCGGAGATCCGGAGCGAAGTCGAGAGGCTCCTGGCGCAGGACACGGAAAGCGGCGACAAGCTGCTGGACCAGCGCGCCGCGGACCTGATAACCGATCTTTCCGCAACACAAACAACGGCAGGATCGCAGCTAGGCCCGTACAGGATCGAAGTGCTTCTGGGGAAGGGCGGCATGGGGCGGGTCTTCCGGGCCATGGACACGCGACTCGGGCGGCCGGTGGCCCTGAAGATCGTGAACGCGGAGTTCATCAGCCGCTTCGAACGGGAGTCGCGCGCCATCGCCGCGCTGAACCATCCCCGCATTTGCACACTGCACGATGTGGGGCCCAATTACCTGGTGATGGAGCTGCTGGAAGGCGAGACGCTCGCGGCACGGCTGAAGCGCGGCAAAGTTTCCACGGCGGAGGCCATTCGAATCGGCGCGCAGATCGCGGAAGCGCTCGCGGCGGCCCACGACAAGGGAATCGTGCACCGCGATTTGAAGCCGGGCAATGTCATGCTCACGAAGTCCGGCGTGAAGGTGCTGGATTTCGGGCTGGCGAAATGCATAACCGATCCGGCGGAGACCGCTGCGACCGCCGCGGTGGGCACGCCCGCCTATATGGCCCCGGAGCAATGGGAAGGGAAACCGGCGGACGCGCGAACGGATATCTACGCGCTGGGGCTGCTGCTGAACGAGATGCTGACCGGCAGGCGCGGCGGCCAGCCGGAAGGTCTGCCGCCGGCTCTGGAGCGGGTCATCGCACGATGCCTGGAAGCCGATCCAGAAGAGCGCTGGCAATCGGCGCGAGACCTGAAGTGGGAGCTGGGAGCGAGCGCAACCACCGTTGCGCCGCCCGCTGCCCGGTCGTCGAGGCGCCTGCTCGCAGCAGCTCTCGGCGCCATTCTGCTGCTCGTTGCTGCGCTGGCCTTCGTGTACCTTCGCGAGCAAACTCCGGAGCCGCGAACCACACGCATGAGCATCGTGCTTCCGGAGAAGTCGCGCGTGCTCTCGCTGGCTATGGCGCCGGATGGGAGCGCCCTCGCCATGGTTCTGGTCCACGAGGGAAAACAGGAGATCTGGATTCGGCCGCTGGATGCGCTCCAGCCTGTCCCGCTGGCAGGAACCGAGAACGCTGCGTTTCCGTTCTGGTCGCCGGACAGCCGCTTCATCGGTTTTTTCGCCAATGACAGGCTGAAAAAGATCGGTCGTTCCGGCGGGCCGGTTGAAACGCTCTGCTATGCGCAGGCGGTTGCGGGCGGCTCGTGGAGTCGCAGCGGCGACATCCTGCTCGGCGGGTTGTTCAAAGTTCAGAAAGTTTCCGACAGGGGAGGGCCGGTCACCGATCTTCCGGGAAATCACGGCAATTGGCCCGTGTTCCTGCCCGATGGAGAGCATTACCTGGTCACAAGAGAGTCTGTATGGCTGCATTCGATCAAGGGACCGGAGGAGCGGCGGCTGTTGCCGGACCTTTCAAATGTTCAGGTGATCGAGCGTTGGCCTGGGCGACAGGTCGGGGCCGTGCTGTTCACTCGCGCCGGCACGCTGATGGCATTGCCATTCAATATGAAGCGGCTCGAGCCGGCAGGCGAGGCGTTCGCTGTAGCTCCGGGGGTTGCGGCAACCAATGTCGGATGGCTGGTTGCCGCGTCCAACGACGGCGTCCTGGCGTATGTTCCGGGGCAGGAACGAGCGGACCTTCACCGGCACTATGGCGAATGGCAATATGTGTGGCGGGACCGGAAGGGCGCGTATCTGGGCGCCTTCGGTGAAGCTGGCGGCTCGGCCGCGATTTCTCCGGATGGACGGCGGCTCGCGGAATGCGGGAATTCACAGGTGTCGGTGCTGGATTTCGCAACTGGAGTCACCACCCAGCTCACATTTCCGCCGTCATGGGGCCAGAATCCCATGTGGTCGCCCGACGGCCGATATGTGGCCTACAACAATCTCCGCGGCATTCTCCAGAGGCCCGCCAGCGGAGCGGGAGCTGAACAACTGCTGGTCCCGAGCAACACTCTCGCGGTTCCTCTGAGCTGGTCGCCCGATGGACAATTCCTCATGTATGTCCAGATCAATCCGGGGACGGGGCCGGACCTGTTTGCCATACCGGTTCACGGCGACCGAAAGCCGTTCGTTGTGGCGCAGACGCCGGCAACGGATAACCAGGGGCAGTTTTCCCCCGATGGCCGCTGGGTTGCCTACACGTCTACCGAATCCGGGCAGGCCGAGATTTACGTGATTCCCTTTCCGCCATCGCCGGGCGGCGGGAAATGGATGGTGTCTCAGGGAGGCGGCGTGATGCCGCGCTGGCGTCGCGACGGCAAAGAGCTGTTCTACATCTCGCCGGACTCGGAGATGATGGCCGTGCCGATTGACAGCGGACCCGTGTTTCACTCCGGCAATCCGCAGCCGTTGTTCCAGACCGATATCATCGACACGGGAATTCGCACGGGTCCGATGAGCTGGGACCTTGCTCCGGATGGGAAGCGGTTCCTGATCATCAGTCCGAAAACCCGGTACACCGCGGCGATCACGGTGGCTCTGAACTGGCGCGCTGGACAAGAACGATAGGCCCGCCAGGGATGTTCACGATCGCGGCCCGGGCGAAAACGATTCATAGCCCCAGCGTTTCGCGTCCTGACGGCCGATGCGGACCGCCGCTCATGGGCGGTCCGGGGCGCCATTTGCGCTCCGGACCCTCATGCACCGTTGCCGTTACTTCTTTGCGATCAGGACCGGAACGACACGCGTTTGCATGGCCATCCGTTCCTGAACTGCCGGCTCCGGGATCCGCACATTCTGGCCGCCGACGTCGGTCCCCGGCAGCACTTGACCCAGCGAGCAGGCGCCACGGTAGCAATCGAAGACCAGTTTGCCCGGTCCGCTCACCGCCGGACCGCCGGCCGGACGGGCCATCACGAAAGCCGCTTTCGAGTGAGTGTCCAGTCCCTGCACAGTCAGCACACCGTTATGGTTATAGGCCACGGTATAACGCCCCGCGTTCATGACGTGGTTGGCGATCGAGAAATCGAAGGGGATGTTGGCGTCGACCGAGTACAGGTTCTGGGCGGACGCGGCGGAAATGGTCAGCAGCCCGAGCAGGGTCGCTGTCGAAAGTGTACGGAACATGTTGGTTCTCCTTTGGCTGTGAATTGATCCGGCGGGCAGCGGCCCCGGCGTGTTCCGGGCTGCTCAACGCCTTCACCCCTCGAGGCGCCAACGAGCAAGAAAAACCGTCATCAACGTGAAATTTTTTTTCGAAGGAAGGCTGCTGCCGTCGGCCTGCAGCCAGGAAGGGGCGAATTTTCAGTGCATTGCGTGTTGCCGCCCCGGTTGGCGGTCAGCACTTTCAGGATGCCGAGCCGGCCCTCTCCTGCGTGCGTGGGGAGGAGGTCACAGTACTCGCAACTCGGCACCCTGTTCCGCTGATGATACCCCAGGTTGTGCCGCTTTGGCGTTCGTGTCCGTGTCTGCGGCTAACGCTGTGTCGTGCGGCACCGATGGGGCGCTGCCTATACCGGCTCACCATCGAGTTGGCGGCGCACCAGGCCGGCGTAATGGGAGTTTGCCGCAAGCAGTTCGTCGTGCGTTCCCATCTCGACGATGGATCCCCGATCGAGCACTACGATCAGATCGGCGTTGCGTACCGTGCTCAAACGATGCGCCACGACAACGCGCGTGCAGCTCAGGCGGTCCAGGTTCCTGTCCACCACCGCCTCGGTAAGCACGTCGAGCTGGCTTGTTGCTTCATCGAGCACCAGCAGCGCAGGCCGATTGACTACGGCGCGCGCGATCGCCAGCCGCTGCCGCTGTCCCCCGGACAAACTGCTGCCGCCCTCGTCGACCCTGGTCAGGTAGGCCATCGGCATGGCCTGGATCGCATCGTGGATTCCCGCGATCTGCGCCGCTGCGCGAATCTCCGTTAACGGAACCGCGTCATCGTGAAAAGCGATGTTGTCCTGCACGGATGAGCTGAACAAAAACGCGTCCTGGAGCACGGCTCCCCACTGCTTTCGCACGGTTCGCAGATTCAGCTGATTCAGCGGCTCGCCGTCATAGAGCACCTGGCCTTCGCTCGGTGCGTAAAGACCGAGCAGCAACTTCGCCAGCGTGCTCTTTCCGGAGCCGCTGCGGCCAACGAGGGCGACTTTCTGACCCGGCCGGATCGCCAGCGTAATATCGTGCAGCACAAGCGGGCCATCGGACTGATATCGGTATGAAACGTGGCGCAGGTCGAGGGCGCCGGTAAGCCGCGGCGCCGGGCGGACGCTCTCAGGATCCTGTTCGGCGTGCGCCCGCATCACATCGCTGATTCGCTCCAGGTGCGCCCCCGCGAGCTGTATCCGCTGCGCAGATGAAACCAGCGAACTCACAGGAATCAGAAAGACCGTCGCGAGAGCGTTGACGCCGAGCATCGTGCCCAGGGTCATGGAGCCGTTGAGAACCTCGCGGCCGCCCAGCCACAGCAGACAGAGCGGCGAGAAGATCCGGATCACCGAAGTGGCCGCGTCAATCTTCGCCGAAAACCGGCTGCGCTCGAAAGATGCGTCCAGTTGCTTCGCGAGCAGGTTCGACCAGCGGCCCAGAGCGCGATCTTCCATGCCGGCGGCCTTGAGCGTGCCGATTCCAATCAGCGATTCCATCAGACAGCTCTGCGATTCGGACTGGCGCGCCAGATCGGCCTCGAGCAGAACGTGAAGCCGTCCCGAGGCGCCCAGAAGAATGGCCGCTTCCAGCAAGGCCATGCATAATGCCGCAACGCCGAACAGGGGCGCGACGTGAATCAGTACAGCAAGGTAGACGACGAGCAGGCTGCCGTCCAGGAGCGCCGATGTCGTGTAGCTGGCCAGCACATCGCGGATGACGACATTGCTGCCCAGCCGCATCAGCAGGTCGCCGCTGCTCCGCTCCTGGAAAAAACGATACGGCAGCGAAAGCAGATGACGAAAGAACCCGAGCATCAGCGTGGAATCGAGGCGCTTTTCGAGACGGATCAGCAGCGTGGAGCGGCAGTAGCTCACCGATGCGTGCGTCAGCGCGATGACGAGAGCGCCCACGCCGAGCAGATCCAGCTCTGCGAAGGCGCGCGCAGGAATGATGGCATCCACCACCAGCCGGGTCACTGCTGGAAAGATGAATCCGAGAAGCTGCAGCAGGGCCGACGCCGCGAAGATGCGCGCCAGCAGCGCCCGCGTATCGGGGACGTTCAGAATGCGGCGCGCCCAGACCAGCGCCTGGTTCGGCTCTCGGGGCGGCTTCTGCTCGAAACCAGCATCGGGCTCGAAGACCAGCGCGACGCCGGAGAAGGAAGCTTCCAGTTCGTTCAGGGATACCGTGCGGCGGCCGAACGCGGGATCGACGATCCGCGCACTGTCTCGGGACGCCCAGCCTTCGAGCACGACGAAGTGGTTCGAATTCCAGTGCAGCACCGCGGGAACAGCGATGTGCCTCAGTTGCCCCGCCGGCAGCGACAGGGCGCGGGTTCGAAGGCCGAACTCGCGGGCCGCGGCCGCAACTGTCCGGGCTGTCACGCCATCGCGGCCGGCCTCACACTTCTGCCGGCACTCCTCCAGACGTGTCTTTCGCCCAAAGTAGCCGAGAATCATCGCCAGACACGCGGCGCCGCACTCCACCATGTTCATCTGCAGCACGACCGGCACGCGGCCGCGCCGGTTAACGCGGCGGGGCACGTTCTTCGATCCGATCGCGCTCTGGAACGGGGTCATCGAATTGCAGGCGGCTCCAGCGCGAGTACACACGGGACACTGGCTGGATCGGCAAGGCGAAGCAGGCTGTAGCCGATGCCCGCAAGGCCGGTCATCAGACCAGGCGATTCGACGCCTCCGGGATTGCCGCAAACCCATCCACTCTCCGCCGCCTCGGCGAGAACGCGGCCAGCGATCCCAGTCGCGCGTTCCCGCCAGTGCAGCGCGCCAAGTTTGTCCGCCGCATAAAGGAAGATGTCGACGTTGCCCAGATCGCCGTGGCAGAGGATGTGAGTGATCCCGAAACCGGTGGCCATCGTGGTTTCCAGAGCCGCCTCGATTTCCTGCCGCGTTGCCGCATCATCGATATAGGACAAACCGGAAAGACGCGCGAGCCCGATGCCCGGGGCGCCATGGCACCACGCGGTGACGAAATCGGTTTTCCGGCGCCTCCGCAGGTCGGGCCAGTTCCTCTTCTCGGGGTTGAACCGCGCTCGCTCGTAGTCCATGGCGGCGACGGCGGCATTCCGGTAATTGCGGTCCCCAGTCCAGCCACACACTTCGAGCAGCGCGCGCGCAATGCCGGCATTGCCGTGGGCGAAGCCGGTGAGCGGCTCCGGCCCGAGGCCGTCCGACAGCCATCCAAACCCGCAGTCGGCCTGCCTCGCGGTTCGAAGAAGATGATCGCCGCAGGCTCGCATGGCGCGCATTGCGGCCTCGGACGGCTGCGCGCACATCAGAGTCGCGAGCCCGAGAATCGATCCGGCCGATCCGCTGACGAGATCGAAATTGCGGTCCTCGATTACGGCGTCGGGAATCGACCGGGCGAGATCTTCGGCCTCTCTGAAGAGCGTTGCGTCCGACCAGAGGACCCCAAGGTGAGCCAGGCTGTAGATCAGTCCGCCGCGCCCGGTGAAGCCCCCGATCGCACGTGGCGACAGGCCATCCCGCACCTGCGCGCGGAGCGTTTTCAAAGCCGACCTGGCGAGTGCTTCATAACGCGAATCGCAGGTCATGGCGCTGAGATGCGCGAGAAAGAGGATCACGCCGGGAAGGCCGTCGTACAGGTCCGGTCCAAGAGCCGACAGGCGCCAGTCACGTTCTTCCAGTGGAATCAGCCCAATCCAGGCTGCATCGCCGTCTCCGTTGAGGGCGAGTTCCTGGAGGCGATCTCCAATGGCCCTCGCCGCCTCGAGGCACTTTGCTCCGGTAAGAACAGGATGGCTGGCGCTCCTGGGCTCCGCGCTGCGCAAAGCGCGCGCCTCGGGGTGAGATCCAACACTGGCGATGGAAGCGCGCAGAATCCATAGCTGCCGCTCCAGATCCTTGTCGCTGAGCTGGCCCAGCCGACGCTGGACCAGGGCCACGCCGGGCTCCTCAAAGAAGTCAGGGATCCGCTCACCGGTGCTGCTCCACAGATGGCGCGATCCCGGACGGCTGGTGAACAGCGGAATGTCGCCGCGCAGCAACTCCGCGCGCTCGATTTCCGCTACCCGCTCCTGGGATGCTCCCTCGCCCGCCGCGCGCAAGCGCTGGAACAACGCGACCCGGTCGTCCTCGCGCCGCAGCATATCGGGGTGAAAGCTTTCGTACAGCAGCGCACCATAGGTTTGCGTGGGGCGAAGAATGACCCGCACCTCGTCACGGGCGAACGTGAGCAGCACCGCCGGCAATTCCTGCCGGTGGCGCAGCAGGATGCGATACGTCGAGGCGAAGCCGTGCGCAACGTCGGCGGCGTAATCGAATGCATTCGCCTCCACGCCGTTCAGCCACGGCCGGTTGCTCGAGCCCTGCATTTCCATGCGCCTGCGGACCGCGTGCATCTCGTCGGTATCGGCCGATTCCCACTGAGGCACGGGATGCGGCGTAAGCTCTCCGGCGACACTGCCAAGGCCGCTCATGTCCACACCAGCGCTCTCGTCACTTGCCCAGTAGCGCTGCGGCAAGAGGCCCGTGCGAAGAACGGAATATCCGAGGGTGCTGCCGGCGATGACGTCCGCGCGGCTCGAAGCCGCCTCGTTCATCCGCGGGTGGAACAGAGCCTCGAGATCAATCAGCATGGGGTGTTCGCCATGCGCAATCAGGTTTTCACAATGGAAGTCGGAGGCTTCGAGCGCATACAGAATGGCCGCGTATGCGCCCTGTCGCTGGTAGAAACGACGGACCTCCTCTTCGTCTTCGCAGGCCTTCCGATCGAGGAATTCGGCCCAACCCCAGGCGCCTCGGTCCAGCGACCGGAGCAGCCGGAACCGGGGCTCGGCGCCGTGCTCGTTCAACCAGCACAGGAGCTGCTGGAAATGCTCGTCAACGGCCAGAGATCGCGGCTTGTACACCAGCCTGGCGCCCGTGCTGAACCTGGCGATCATCACCGATCGGCCATTTCGATGCGTATCCCCGGCCCCTCCGGCAACGCTCATCAGCGATCCCGGGTCTTCTTCGAAAAAGCGATCGCGGATGACTTCCCAGTCCGCGCACAGCCGTTCCAGGAATTCGAGACTCGCGGACGCCCACTGATCGACCCGTACCGAGATTTGCCGGACCAGAACCGGATATTCCCTGAGGAGCTGCCGAGTGACGGCGTGGGTGCGCAGCGACTCGAGAAAGCTCAGGAACCGCTCTTCGGAAGTGGCTCCTTCGAGCCGCCCCTCGAGCCGGGCCACGTTCAGCTCCAGCACCATCGTTCGCGTCATCATGACGAGCAGCGGCTCGGCCAGGTTCATGGCCAGCTCTTGTTCGATTGCCCGCGGGCTGAACGGAGCATGACGGTATCTGCCGGCGAGGTCGAAAGCGCCGTCCAGCACGCGCCGGCGCGCCCGACGAATGATCGGGGCCACCGCCTCCAGGCAGTGCGCCATGCGATGTCCGGCCAGGTGCTCGGGGATGGGCAGCGGTGCGACGGGCGGGTGTACCGGCGCGAGGTCCGGCGCCGAATCAGACAGGGCGGGGGCAATCATTCAAAACTCCTGAAATTCAAACTGACGCGGAACGCGCGGCCGAATGAATAACCCGGCACACGCATTCCACGGTCGCGGCCATGCTCAGCAGGGCAGGCCTTTGGGATACGCGGTGCTCAGGCACGGGGTCCGCTCCGTGATGGTGCAGTACCGGGTGCAGAGGGCCGTACAGGTGAGCAGCGTCAGGCCGCCTGAGACCTGACCGAGATCGGCGTCAGACAGCTCGATCGAGCCGGCCGGATTCGGGGGCAGTGCGGCGCGTTCCGCATCGCTGAGACTGTTGCGATAGGACGCGTCTTTCCACGCCCGGATGATGTTACGAGTTGACATAGACTCCTCCTTGTCTACACATGCTGTGCGCTGTCCGCGCACACGCGGGATAGTGAAGGAGGAGCTGCGAGCGTTACAAAAAATCTGTTTGCCGTCCAGTTCCCCAGGCGGTGCAAGCTAAGCGACGCACGTCACCGCGAGTGCGTGGGCGACTGGGGAACGGCGCGGATCACGGGAAGCACGATGTGAGACGGCATAGCGGGCGTGCAATAAACCCGCTGAGTGGCCTTAACAAAATCCTCTTCCGAAGCCTGGTAGATGCTCGGAACGAATTTCTGCGTATTACGGTCAATCAACGGGAACCAGGTGGACTGCACCTGGACCATGATGCGGTGACCCTTTCGAAACACGTGATCGCGATCGCGAAGCGGAATCTTCCAAAGGGACGGAACATCTGACGGCAAGGGCTCCGGCTTTTCGAAGCTTTTCAGATAACGTCCGCGGCGCACCTCCATGGCGATCGGGAGTTGGTAGCCGTTCAGTGATTTCCTGTACTGGCCCTCGCCGGGCCCGGCATCGACATCCCATGCTGGTTGTTGGGCGTCTTCCGGGAACACATCGATCAGCTTCACGACAAAGTCGCTGTCGGTTCCGGATGTGGAGGCATACAAGTTGGCCTCCAGTTCTCCGGTTACCACCAGGTCGCTCTCGAGAGGCGCGCTTGAGTAGGTAAGGACATCGGGGCGGTGATCGGCGAATCGCTGATCGTCCGTCTCCCACGAGGGCCAGTCGCCGGCAGGATAGGTCGGCGAAATCGGGCGCGCCCGATACGGGACTGGATTTGCGGGATCGGAGATGTATTCGCGGTACGGTTTTCCTCCATTCGGCGGTTCGAACGCTAAGACGCCGTCAGACCGCAGATACAAATTTGTCATGGCCGCTCCGGATGGCGGCCATTCGTCATAGGTGTGCCAGGTGTTCGACCCTGACTGAAAAGTCTTCACCCTCCATGTGAAGCGGTCCCCATCACCGTGGAGAAAATGGCGGAAGAAAGGGGCCTCGATATCGTGCCGGAACTCTCGCGCGGTATCATGCCCGCCATAGCTGTAGCTTCCAATACTCTCGGCCGTCGGGCTCTGCCACTGCCCATGGAGCCAGGGCCCGCGACCAGATAGTTATTGTGGTTCGCATCATTTTCGGCTGAATGTCGGAAGATCTGCCACGGTCCCCACGGGTCCTCCTGATCCCAAAATCCGGCAACGTTCAGACTTGGGACTGGAGCACTATGCAATTGCCGAATCCACGCCTCGCGCTTCCAGAAATCATCGTAATCAGCATGTGCCAGCAATTTGTTCCAGTAGGGGACCGAGTTATGAAGGTACTTGTCGTTCAGGTTTTTGACGGGTCCGGCATCCAGGTACCACTGATACGTGTCATAGACTGAGAACTCGAAGTGACTGTTTTTGTTCTTGTCTGCCTGTTCCATGACCGCGTACTCGAATGAGTAGCTAAGTCGCAGCGCACCGAAGTGATGAAAGTCATCATTCATCCACCAGTCCACAGGCGCCGCCTGTTCGCTGACTGCCTTCAATGCGGGATGGGGATGCAGCAAAGTCACCGCGGCGGTGAGTCCGAGGTACGAAACTCCCAAAATCCCCACTTTCCCGTTACACGGGACATTTTTGACCAGCCAGTTGATCGTATCGTATGCGTCGGTTGTCTCGCTGATGACTTTGGGGTCGGCCTGCGACGAGAGTTCAAACGTGCCTTCCGACTTGAAACGCCCGCGCAGGTTCTGCAAAACGAGAATATATCCGTCATCCTCGAGTTCCTGGACACTGGCAGGAATTTTCTCCGGAGCTTTTTCCGGCACTCCGTAGGGCGTGCGCTGCAGCAGAATCGGGAGTGGCCCTTTTTTGCCGACAGGCGTTAGGATAACCGTTTGCAGACGCACACCGTCACGCATGGGGACCATTACTTCCTTGTATTGGAAGGGAGATTCTGCTCCCACCGCTGTGGCGCCGGGCAGCAACAACGCGGCCGTGACGGCGACGAGGAAGCGGAGCATAGTGCCGGAGATCGGATGTCGTGCTCTTCCAGCCCGCAAGGGGTGCTCGTACATGGGAATGATCTTACACCGGTGAAGGCCTGAAGGATTCGCCGGCCGGAAGTCATCGTGCACGATGAACCGCCGGATGCGTTCCTTCCGTCGCAAGGCCTCTCGCGAAAGAAGGGCTTAACCGTTCCTCTCGGGAGAACTGCTTTGCACTATGGCCCCACGGTGGCCA
>DASRCB010000163.1:0-5116 GCA_035653295.1 Bryobacteraceae bacterium | reverse complement strand
ATACGCGTAGAGGTGATTGTCGGCCGTGGTAGTGAAGAGCTCGGCCAGTCCGTCGATGGCAGCCTCTCGCACGTCTGCCGGGTACCAGGGGTTGTCCACGAGTGCGGCGTTGACCTTACGCGGCGATTCGAGGCGGCTGGTCATTACCGTTCCATCGCGCTCGATGTCGCGCACCGAGGCGACCACGGACTCGCGCGGCGGCGCTTTACCGAGGGTGTTGTAGCCCATCATGTCGGAATCGTAGTAGTGATAGCGGCCGTCATAGAAGACCTCGGCGACGGTATGGCCGGTGAGGAACCAAACGCGCGAGTCCTCGAGGCCGCCGGCGTCGAACATGGCTTCGAGGAGCGGCGCGATGTGATAGCAGAGGCCGAAGCCGTAGCTGTTCAGCAGCTTCGTTGCGTCCAGCACCTCGCCTTTCGGCTCTTCATAGGCCCAGCCCGCGATGTGATACCAAAAGCCGGGAGGGACGAATCGGCCGTCGGTGAGGAAAAAGCGCCAGATGGCCTCGGCCTTCTCACGGGGCGTGGCCGCATGCGCATTTGCGTAGATGGTGTGCACGAACTGATGAAGGTCGGTGGAGTCGGGCTGTCCGGCTGTGAGCACGCGCGGCGAATAGACCTGAGAGAAGGCAGGGGTCGCGGCAAGGAGCAATGCGGCCAGAAGGGCGTGGAGGCGAAAGCCTGTCCTGCGAGGCGGTTCCGCGGCGACGGAAGTTGGCGGGTCACCGGGGGCGGACGTCGGAGGCGGACCAGGCGGGCTGGGAGCCTGCCCCACAAAGAACCTTCGCGCGACGGGTAGATTGCCGGGTGTTGTAGTAGCTTCGGCGTGTGTCGGAGGCGGACCAGGCGGGCTGGGAGCCCGCCGCAGGCCGAGGGCCTGCCCCCCAAAGAAGCGGGTGCTAGGGATTGAGAAGGTCATGGTAGTTCGTCGGGGCGAGGCGGACGTTCGGTGCGGCGGCGTATTCGCGGGCCAGTTCGGCGTGGAGTATGGGCGTACCCGTTGGCGTAACAGGATTCGAGACAAACACTGCGCGCGGGGAGATTGCGCGGGCGAGATCGGGTAAGTCGAAGTTCTCGAGCGCGCCGGGAACAATGTCCTCGAAAACGACCCGCTGCATAGCGGTGCTGGCCACGGAGTCGTAGGAGAGGAGCATGTTCTCGAGCGCGATGGATTGTAGCCGCGAGTCGAACACCGCGGCGTAGAGCATGGGAATTGCGCCGCCCTGCCGCCCAATTCCGCTGATGCCCGCTGTATTGACGTCCGGACGGGCGGCGAGCAGATCGAGGCCGCGAACGATGTCCCGCGCGCGCATTCCGGCGAGGGTACGTTTCATCAGAATAGCGGTCATCGCGTCTTCGTAATCGCCGAAGTAGCGGTAGAACTCGGAGGCGTTCACGTCGGCCGCAATGCGGGTCTCGCCCAGGCCGCGCAGGTCGACCGAGAGCACGATGGCGCCGTTGCGCGCCAGCCCGGCCGCGGTTGACGCGCCGGCCGATTTTCCGCGGCCATCCGCGATCAGCACCGCCGGCTTTCGCGCCGCGCCGGCGTCAGGAACGTACAGCAGCGCGGGGATCAGAATTCCGGGCTCGCTCTCGTAGACGAGCTTCTGTATCCTGTAGCCGTCGGCGGCGATCACACCGTACGGGGTAATCGGAACAGGGCCCGAAGGCGCCTCATATCCGGTGAGCCGGATGGCGGCATCGCGCACCCGCGCCGGCTGCTGGCGCCGGCCCCGGAGCAGCTGTGCACGCGCTCGATTCATGGTGAACACCGTTTCTCCGCCGAGAGATGTCGCGACCTGGCCGGTCTCCGTGCAGTCCAGCGTTTCGGCCGTTTCCGGCGTCACCGGAACCTCGGCCGAGGTGTCGGGAGTTCCGCGCAACCGTTGCGAGAGCCAGTCGTACGCGGCCATGCGCCGCGGATGCGTATAGCCGTGGCCGTCGTCTGCTTCGAACATGCCGATGTTCGCGCCCTGACCGAGGGCATCCAGGACGCGCTGCGCTTCGGCGAAAGTTTCGCGCGCGCCGTCGATGGGGAAGAAATCACGGATGGCGGAAAGCATGAGATACGGCTTCGGCGAGGCCGCGTAAATGAAATCCGGATAGTCGAGGCCGTTGCCGAGCCAGCCGGGAAAGAGCTGTTCGGCATCCTGCGGACCCAGTGTCTTCAGCATCCAATGCCACGAGGTCAGAAAGCAGGAGGGCGCGGCGACTTTGAGCCGGTCATCGAGCGCGGAGAGATATGCAGTGTGCGTGCCGCCACCGGAGTTGCCGGTAACCGCCACGCGGGTGGGGTCCACCTCAGGCCGCGAGAGCAGGTAGTCGAGCGCGCGAATCCCGTCCCAGATGGTGTAGCGCGCGATGGCCTGTCCCGTCAGCAGGCACTGGATACCGAGAATGGTGTGCTCGGTTGTGGAATCGCGAAGCAGCGAGTCGCGCAGCTCTCCGCTGTAAAGCTGGATGCGTTCGCCCTGACCGAGTGTATCCCAGGTTAGCGCCACGTAGCCGCGCCGCGCGAGCGTGACCAGCATCTGCTGCCAGGTTTCGTTGGCTTTGCCGCCGAGCTCGTGGCCCAGGGGGTACAGAACGGCGGGGTAAGGAGCGTGGCCGCTTGCGGGCAGGTAGAGGTTGGCCGTGACGTAGAACTTCGGCTGGCTCTCGAAGATGATCTTCTCGATGCGATATCCGTCTCGCTGGAGCGTTGCGACGGTGCGCGCGTTCAGAGGCGTGCGCTGAGGGAGGCCGCCGATCGCTTCAAGGATATGCTCGCGGACGAACTGGCGGCGGGCGGCCAGTGCTTCCGGCGTGGTAATCGCGAGCGATTGTTTCCGCGCGCGAACCAGCGCTTCGCCGCGCTGCTGCATGTAATCCGGCAGCATGCGATGGATGTTCTCGTACTCGTCCAGCCCGTGCAGGAAATCCAGCTGCTCGGCCGCGGGCTCCTGCGCGAAGGAACAAACGATGAGGGCCGGCAGGAGGACGAGGGACGTGCGGAGCATGGGGAAAGCATATCGAATCGCGAGCGGAGGATATAATCGCACGCGGAATGCGTCATCTCTACCTCATAGCCTTTGCCGCAGCGGCGACCGTTTGCGGCGCCGAACTCATTCTTCCCGCACCCGCGCTGGAGCGGGACGGCACGGTCCATGTGATCTTTCGAAGTGCGCCGCTGGCCACCGGGCACGGCGAGCTCTCCATCGAGTGGACCGATGTTCATGGCCGCGTGGTCGAGCAGCGCTCGCTGGCGGTGGATCTCAATGATGAAAGCGAGATTGGGTTTGACATCGATCTGCGCCGCGCGCGCGCCATGCAGAATGTGCTGCGGGCGCATCTGGTCTTCGATGGCCAGGACAAGAAGGGGCGGCCCGATCACCGCGACGAGCAGGCGGAAACGGCGTTCATCGCCAAACCGCCGGTCCACACCTGGTGGGATTACGACATCATCATGTGGCAGCACTACAGCCCGGAGCAGTTCGCGCAGCTCACGGCGCTCGGAATCAACGGCGGTGAATCGAGCGGCCGCCCGGGGAGTGCCCCGCCCGAATTCCTGCTGAAGAATGACCTGCGCTGGTATGCCGAGAACATCGCCACCGATTTCTATTCCGCCTACCACCATTACTTCCCCGATCGGCCGACCGGTTACGAATTCAAGCTGGCGCGCGCGGCGCATCAGGCGGATCCGGCCAGTCTGGAGCCGTTCCGCCGCTACCCGAGCCTGAGCGATGCGGAATGGCTGAAGAAGGTCCATGACCGGCTGGTCGAATCGGCGCAGGAGTACTCGCGATATCGGCCGTTCTTCTACAGCCTGGGCGACGAAACCGGCATTGCGGAGCTGGAGGCGGCATGGGATTTCGATTTTTCCGACCACTCCCTCACGCCCATGCGCGAGTGGCTGCGAGAGCGCTACGGCAGCCTCTCCGCGCTCAACCGCGAGTGGGGCACGAACTTCGGGGCATGGAACGCGGTGATGCCCCCGACTACTGACGAGGCGATGAAGCGCACTGACGACAACTTCTCCGCCTGGAGCGATTTCAAGGAGTGGATGGATATCTGTTATGCGCGTGCCCTGAAGATGGGCACCGATGCTGTTCATTCGGTGGATCCGGAGGCGTATGTCGGCATCGGCGGCGGGCAGATGCCGGGGTGGGGCGGGTACGACTACGCGCGCATCGCGCAGTCGCTGACCGCGATCGAGCCGTACGATATCGGCAACAACATCGAGATCATTCGTTCGCTGAATCCGCGCATGGCCGTGTTGACCACTGCGTTCGCCCACGGCCCATGGGAGAAGCATCGCGTCTGGTACGAGCTGCTGCACGGCAACCGCGGGCTGATCCTGTGGGACGACAAGCACGAATACATTGACGAGGCCGGCAACGTGGAGGAGCGCGGGCGGGAGGCGGAGACTTACTACAACGAGATTCGCAACGGCCTAGGCGCGCTGCTCATCGCCAGCCGGCGGGTGTCGGACCCGATCGCGATTCATTATTCGCAGCCGAGCATGCGCGTGAACTGGATGCTGGAGTCGAGGCCGCGCGGCGCGGCGTGGGCCACGCGCAGTCCGAAGGCGGAGCGCACCGACAACGAATTCATGCGCCTGCGGGAATCGTGGTGCCGTGTGATCGAGGATGCCGGGCTGCAGTACGACTTTGTGTCCTACCAGCAGCTGGAGCAGGACCAGCTGCTGCGCGGCGGATATCGCGTGCTCATCCTGCCCCGTTCGAGCGCGCTGTCGGCGGCGGAGGCGGCGGCCATTCGCAATTTCGCGGCGCAGGGCGGGACGGTGATCGCCGACGGTGACCCGGGAGCCTTCGACGAGCATGACCGGCGGCTGGCGAAGCCGCAGCTCGCGGATGTCCGCATGCTGCAGGCCAGCGTGCTTCCGTATCAGCTCGACCGAATCACGGGAAAGGGGGTTGAAACTCGTGATCAGGTGGCGAAGCTGCTCCGCTCGGCGGGCGTCGAGCCGCAATTTCAGGTCACCGGCGCGCCGCAGGGCGTTGAGACTCACGTGTTCCGCAACGGCGATATTTACCTCGTTGCGCTGCTGAGCAATCCGTCGCTGCGCGTGGACGAGCTCGGGCCGCCGGATTTCCGGTCGAACGATCATTTCG
>DASRCB010000162.1:0-6498 GCA_035653295.1 Bryobacteraceae bacterium | reverse complement strand
CGCCGCCGACGTTCGTTTCACCAATCCCATAGAGCAGGCGCGAAAAGTGAACACGCTCGGCACCGCGCGGCTGCTGGAGTTAGCGCGGCTGCCCGCGCCTGCGGCACTTCGCGCATCTCAGTACGGTGTACGTTTTCGGGGCGGGGCAGGGAATCCTCCCCGAGGGGCCGGCCCAGGCGGAAAAGTGGATCAGCTCTTATGAACGATCCAAGTACGAGGCCGAGAACCTCGTGCTGGAGGCCGCGCGAACCATGCCGGCGGCGATTTATCGGCTGAGTTCGATTTTTGGCGACGCCTCCACAGGTCGCGTGCGGCAGTTCAATCACGTCCATCAGATGCTGCGCCTCATGCCCCGCCACCTGCTGCCGGCCATTCCCGGCGATCCGGAAGCCCCCATGGATCTCATCCCCTCAGATGCCGCGGGCGCGGCACTGGCGTACCTCATCAGCCGCGAACCGGAGCCGGGAAGCGTATGGAATGTTTGCGCCGGCGCGGACCGCTCGTGGACCCTGAGCGAAATCATCGAAGCAGCGGTCGCCGCTTATCATGCCGAGGGTCAGTTCATCCGCGGCCCCCGTCTCATCGCGCCGGGTGATTTCGCGGCGCTGGCTGTGCGCTTCAGCCGCCTTGCGACCGACCTGATGCACGTCGCCTCCCATTTCCTGCCGCACCTGGCGCTCCGCCAGTATTTCGCCTGCGAGCGCACGCGGGAGGTCCTGGCCAGCGCCGGGTTCGACCTGCCTCACATCGGAACGTACTTCGCGCGCGTCATGCGCTACTGCTTCGCCACGCAATGGGGCAACACGGAAACCGTGAGCCCGTCCTCCGATGTTGTCCTGCGCACGCCCGTCGCCGCCACCGTCTCCGGCGACTGATGGTGGAAATCATCGGCCGGTGAGGGCGTCTCCTCCAGCAGGGCAACCGCAGTGAACACGCTCGAGTTCTCGATTATCGTGGCCGCGGTTTCCGCCGTGGCCGGTTTTCTCGGAGCGCTGACTGGTCTCGGCGGCGGCGTGGTGATTACGCCCGTTCTGATCCTCCTGCTCGGGGTCGATCTGCGCTACGCCATCGGGGCCACCCTGGTATCCGTCATCGCGACCTCGTCCGGCGCCGCCGCCGCATACGTCAAAGAGGGCTTCTCGAACATTCGCGTGGGCATGTTCCTCGAAATTGCCACCACCGTCGGAGCCGTGGTGGGCGCGGCCGTCGCAACCCGCACGCCGGCTTCGGCGCTGGCGGTGATCTTTGGCCTGATTCTGCTGTATTCGGCTTGGGACTCCATGCGTCAGAAATCCGAACAAGCCGCTCCGCGCGGATGCGATCCGCTGGCGGAGAGACTGCGGCTCAGCAGCACATTTCCCGGTCCGGAAGGCCCCACCGCGTACGGCGTCTGCCGGGTGAAGACCGGCTTCGGGCTGATGTTCGGCGCCGGCGTGCTGTCCGGCCTGCTGGGCATCGGCTCCGGCGCGGTAAAGGTTCTCGCCATGGACCGCGCCATGTCCATTCCCTTCAAGGTCTCCACCACCACAAGCAACTTCATGATCGGCGTCACGGCGGCCGCGAGCGCGGGCATTTATCTCAGCCGTGGATACATCGCCCCCGGGCTGGCCATGCCGGTGATGCTGGGGGTGCTCGCCGGATCCATGCTCGGCGCGCGCTTCCTCATGGGCGCGCGCGTCCGCGCCC
Source organism: Bryobacteraceae bacterium (assembly GCA_035653295.1). GTDB lineage: Bacteria > Acidobacteriota > Terriglobia > Bryobacterales > Bryobacteraceae > DASRCB01. The sequence continues at coordinate 4,812 of DASRCB010000162.1, read as the reverse complement.
TGCGCCTGCTGTTCGGGTGCGTGGTTGCCGCGCTGGCGCTGGAGATGATTTACAGCGGCGCGACAGGAAAGCTCTAAATGGATACCGCCGAGCACGATCGCGGAGTCGAAGTTGTCATCGGCACGCTCCTGCGCTGGGGCGTCGTCATTTCCGCCGCAGTGGTCTTTGCCGGGGCCATCGGCTGGCTGGCGCATTCCGGCGCCCAGCCCCGCGATTATCTGCACTTTCATTCCGAGGCCCGCGACCTGCGCACCATTTCCGGTGTTCTGGCCGGCGCCGCGCGCCTGAGCTGGGCGCACGTCATTCAGCTCGGCCTGCTGCTGCTGATTGCTACCCCCGTGGCGCGCGTGGCTTTCACCGTCTTTGCGTTTTGGGGAGAGCGTGACTGGATGTACGTCGCCATCACCCTGCTGGTGCTGGCCATCCTGCTGTTCAGCCTGCTTGGCGGCCAGCACTCGATCTGACGATCTCCCCTCACACCTCGCCGCCCTGCACCGATAAGCATTAGTGAAAGGCGGGACAGCAGGCTCAATGGCACTCGACGTTATGATCGTGGACGACTCGGCGGCGATCCGCAAAATCCTGGAGCGTGTGTTGCGGCACGCCGACCTTCATCTGGGCGATGTGATCGAAGCGGGCGATGGCCGTGAAGCGCTCGAGAAGCTCCAGGCGCGCAGCGTCGGACTCATTCTGTCCGATATCAATATGCCCAATATGGACGGCATCGAGTTCCTGCAGCGTGTCAAGGCCAACGACAGCTGGAAGAACCTGCCCATGATCATGGTCACCACCGAAGGCAGTCAGGACAAGGTGCTGCAGGCGATCCAGCTTGGCGCCGCCGGCTATATTCGCAAGCCCTTCACCGCGGACCAGATTAAGGAGAAACTCATCGGCATCGTTTAGAGCCGGTACGCAATCGAGGAGAGCGAATTGGCGCCCGTCATGCACCACTACACGGGAGGCTTTATTTGAAAACCGCACTGATAGGTGTCATGTTGACCGCGGCGGCCGCCATCGTTCTGGCCGGCGACGCCGGCGCCGGAAAGGCTACGTACGACAAGAGTTGCAAGTCGTGCCACGGCGTTGATGGAAAAGGCAATCCGGCGATTGCCAAGGCCCTCAAAGTAGACCTTCGCGGGCTCGGGTCCGCGGAAGTGCAGGCCAAAAGCGATGCTGATCTGAAGAAGGACTCCATCCAGGGCACTGGCAAAATGAAACCCACGAAACTGACCGACAGCCAGGGGTCCGATGTAGTCAGCTATCTCCGTACGTTGAAGTAAGTTGTCCGCCAGCCGCCGGCGTGAATTCGACGGCTGGCATCCTTCCCGTTCACCCTCCCTCTTCTCTGTCCTTCCCGTGTTGGATTGCCGCGGCATTTCCCTACAGGAGTTAACGGTATCCCAGCGTCCGTAACCCATCAGTCTGGGGATTTTTACTACAGCCGTGTGGGGCAGGCAGGGCGAATTCCCCCAGTCCTGTAGAAAACCGCAACATTCAGCATGCTGAATCCACTATCGCTTTGACCATTGGTGGGTGTTTCAACGGTCCGGAGTTCTTTGGCGTTGAATCTGCTTACCCAATCGCAAACTGCAGTCATAAGGAGTCTTGCATGGCGCCGGACCAAAATCAGTCCGTCCGTCCCGGCATCGTACGCAGAATTACGCTGTTGTCCGTTCTGCCGGACGGGCGTTTAATGACCGCCGCATTCGCGGCAAGGGAGGTGGACTCTTGAAACCACTCAAAGTTGCCTGGCGATTGCTGGCCATCGTCGGTCTGCTGGCAGCCAGCCTCGCCAGTTCGCCGAAATCGCCCTATTCCAGGCAGGAAAAAGCATTCTACGCCGATCAGGGCCTGGTCGATTTCGTGCGTCCCGGCCTGAAGATCACAATCAACTCCGCCGCAATCGCAGCCGACGGCACGATCAGCGTCATCTATACACTGACCGACCCGCAGGGCGCGCCGCTGGACATCGCCGGCGTAACCACCCCGGGAAAGATCACCCTCGCCTATGTGGCGGCGTACATCCCGCGCGGACAGGAACAGTACGTCGCATATACAACTGCGCAGGCCAAGGGCGATAAGCTGGGCACAATCACTCGGCCGAATTTCGAACTCTTCGCCGGCCAGCCGACTCCGCTCGGGCCCGGGCAATACCAATACACGTTAAAGGCGAAAGCGCCGGCCGGCTTCGACACCGGCGTAACCACGACCGTCGCCGTTGACGGCAATCGCGACCTCACCGAGTTCAAACTCGGCGCCAACTATGCAGGAGCGACCTACAGCTTCGTGCCGGACGGCACGGCGGTGAAGGTAACCCGCGACGTCGTGCGCACCCAAAGCTGCAATTCCTGCCACGACAATCTCGCCTTTCACGGCGGCTATGCCCACGGCATGGATATGTGCGTCCTGTGCCATCAGCCGCAAAACGCGGATCCGGCCACGGGCAATTCGCTGGACCTGAAGGTGATGGCGCACAAGATCCATATGGGATCCCAGTTGCCGAGCGTGGTCGCCGGCACGCCCTATCAGATTGTCGGCTACATGAACTCCCTCAATGATTTCTCGAACGTCACGGATCCCGCCGACCCCCGCCGCTGCGAAGTCTGCCACAGCCAGGCCACCGGCGCAACGCAGGCGAAGGAGTTCATGACCGATCCTACGCGCGCAGCCTGCGGCTCGTGCCATGACGACGTCAACTTCGCCACCGGCGTCAACCATCCCGGCGGTCCGCAGTTTGACGACAATCTCTGCTCCACCTGTCATATCGCCCAGGGCGAGATGCCTTTCGACGCCTCCATCAAGGGCGCCCATGTCGTGCCCACAGATACGGCATTGACCTATCCCCAGAATCCCGACACGCTTCTGTCCGGCCTGACTGCGAAGATCACGAAGGTCGACAACGGCGTCGCCGGAAAAGCGCCGACGGTCTCGTTCACGGTGCAGGACAGCTCCGGCCACGGTGTTCCGCTGGCCAAGCTCAGTTCCATATCCATCACCATGACCGGGCCGACGTCCGACTACGGGACCACCAGCTTCGGCAGTGACGTGACCACGCCTGGCTACGTAACCGAAAGCGCCACCAAGTCCGCCACCTGCGACGCCGGCGGGAATTGTACCTACACCTTCACCCACTCCGTGCCCGCGAACGCGACCGGTACATTTGCGGTCGGCATCGAAGCGCGCCGTTCGGAAACGGTGCTGGCCGGCACTACCGCCCAGAAGACGGTGCAGTACGGTGCGGCGAACCCGGTCATGTATTTCTCGGTGGACGGCACCAGCGTCACCCCCCGCCGGACCGTGGTTGCGGAAACCAACTGCAACCAGTGCCACGTCGCGCTGTCGCTCCATGGCACGCTGCGGAACAATCCTGAGTATTGCGTGTTCTGCCACAATCCATCGAACACCGATGTCTCCATGCGCCCCCTCGCCAAAGTCGCCAGCGACAAAACGGCGCCCCCGCAGGGCATCAATTTCTCCCTGCTCGTACACCGCATCCACGACGGCGTGAACGTCACCGCCAACGGTGGCAAGCCGTACATCGTTGTGGGATACGGGGGGAGTCACAACGACTTCTCCGACGTCCTCTTCCCGGCCATGAGCCCCGAAGGCTCCGCCACCTACCTCCAGAACTGCTCTCTGTGCCACGCCAACGGCAGCGAGCAGAACCTGCCCATCGGTCTGAATCCGGTTACCGACCCGCAGGGCTGGATGAATCCCACGCAGGCCACCGCGGCCGCCTGCAGCGGATGCCACGTTTCGAAGGCCGAAGCTTCGCACTTCCTCGCCAATACGACCAGTCAGCTGGGTGAGGCCTGCAGCGTGTGCCACGACGGCAACTCGCAGTTCTCCGTTGATTCCGTGCATGCCCACTAATCGGCTGCTCGGCAGGTTCGGTTCCCTGCAGTTTGCGGCTGTCGCGCTAATGGGGTGCGCGGCAGCCGCCTGTTACGGGCAGGCCACGCTACCGTCCGGCTACGCCGGTTCGGAGAAATGCGCGGCCTGCCACGATACAGTCTCGAAGAGTTTCGAGAAGAATCCCCATCACGCGCTCGAAGCCAGCAAGCAGCGTGGCTGGGCGGGCATGGCCTGCGAGTCGTGCCACGGCCCTGGCGAGAAACACGCCGAGAGCGCCGATCCCGCCGATATCCGCAATCCAATAAAGCTGTCCGCCGAAGGGCAAAACAGTCTTTGTCTCGGCTGTCACCGCGACCAGAACACACGCGTCGGCCGTATCTCCTCCGGGCACGCCAAAAACGGCCCGGGCTGTCTGAGCTGCCACTCCATGCACGGCGAGGATAATCGCCCGCTGAAGCTGGAGCGCGCGGCCGACATCAACGCTCAGTGCGCCTCCTGCCACCAAACTGCCTGGGCCCAGTTCCAGCGGCCCTACCGCCATCGTCTGCCGGAGGGCGCCATGTCCTGCGTGGGCTGCCATAACCCGCACGGGAGTCACGCGCCGCTCGAAACGCAGCAGCTCGCGTTCGGAAATGAGCCGGGGTGCCTCAAATGCCACAGCGAATATCGTGGGCCGTTTACGTTCGAGCACGCGCCGGTGCGTCTGGAGGGCTGCAGCGCCTGCCACCAGCCGCACGGATCGGCAAACCCGAAGATGCTCACTCGCCACGAAGTGCGCGTGGTCTGCCTCGAGTGCCACGCCAATCTGCCGGCCGGGACCGTCTCCGCCAACGGCAACGTAACGGCGCAGAAACAGCTGGGCGGCATTCCGCCATCGTTCCACAACCTGAACAGCCCGCGATTCCAGAACTGCACGGTTTGTCACGTGCGGATCCACGGCTCTTACGTAACCGACAC
>DASRCB010000161.1:0-25189 GCA_035653295.1 Bryobacteraceae bacterium | reverse complement strand
GCCGGCGTCGGGCGCGGATTTCGTTGCAGTGCTGGATAGTTCGGGCGCGCTGGTGAACTCGTTCCGGGCTCCCGCGGGTTCGGCGGATGGGCAGATTGTCCCTGGTCCCGGGAGCGCTGTGACGCTGCTCGGGACGGGCGGATCGGTGTTGACGCTGCCCTCGACTCCGCCGCCGTCGCCCGTGCTGCTTGGCGTCGTCAACTCTGGTGGAACGCGGGTGTCGCCGCAGGTTTCGCCTGGAGGGTTCGTCAGCTTCTACGGGCAGGGGCTCGGGCCGTCGGCGCCGGCAGGCGCGGTGGTGAACGGCTCGGCGCTGGCGACCAGGATCGGCGGTGTCCAGGTATTCTTCGACGACGTGGCCGCGCCGCTCTTGTATGCCAGATCGACGCAGATCAACGCGATCGTACCGTTCGAGGTGGCGGGGCGTGGCGCGACGGCGGTGCGGATTGAGACGCCGGCGGGCACACTCCCTACGTTCATTCTGCCGGTTGTGCCGGCCACGCCTGCAATCTTCGCGATCACGCACCTGGATGGAACGGTTCTCTCCGACGCGCATCCCGCGAGGGCGGGTGAGGTTTTGGTGATGTATGCGGGCGGGGCGGGGTTGTTCACGCCGAGTCTGAAGACAGGGGAGTTGGTCAGCACAACGAAGCCGTGGCCGGCCCCGGTTCTGCCGGTCGTGGTTGATGGAGACATCCTGTATGCCGGGGCAGCGCCGGGGCTGGTTGCCGGCGCGCTGCAGGTGAACTTCAGGCTCTCGGAATCCGGCGTGCCGAATGCGCTGCAGATCGGCGACACCATGCTTCCTCAATGAAAGCGCGTCGCCGCCGTGCCGGCATGGTACGTTTTCATCAATGACGAAAACATCCGTCGCGCCGATGCTGTCGGTTCGCCGCGGCGCTGAGGCGATCGAGTTCTACAAGGCCGCGTTCGGCGCCCAGGAGTCGTTTAAAGTCGAGGCACCGGACGGGGCGGTGGTGGCGCAGTTGTCGGTTGGCGATTCCGATTTCTGGGTGGCGGACGAGTCGCCGGAGCACAAGAACTTCAGCCCGGAGTCGCTGGGCGGCGGCACGGTGCGGCTGGTGCTGATCTCGGAGGACCCGGACGCCATGTTCGCGCGGGCGGTCGGCGCGGGCGCGACCGTGGTCTGGCCGGTCGCAGACCAGGAATACGGGTGGCGGGTGGGGCGGGTGGTGGATCCGTTCGGGCATCACTGGGAGATCGGAAAGCCACTGGCGTGATGGCGTGAAAAAAGTATTCCATTTCGAATCATCATCCGCGCCGTATGTGGCCGATGCGGCGGTGGTGTGGTGTTTCGACCATCGAGTTGATCTTGCTTTTTCGAAGTTTCTGAAGCGCAGCGGTGTGGTGAATACCGACGTCATCAAGGTTGCCGGCGGAGCGCGATGCCTGGCATCGCCGGCGCGCGACACTGATCGCGAGTTCGTGCTGGAGCAGATCCGCCTTTCCGCGCAGCTGCACGCAACCAGGCGCGTGATCCTGATGGTGCATTCGGATTGCGGCGCGTACGGCGGTCTTGCTGCATTTGCAAACGACGCGCGCGCGGAGGCAGTTCACCACGAGGAGGAGTTGCGCCGCGCCGCGGAGTGTGTGCGGACCGAGGTTCCGGGAATGGATGTGCTCGGATACCTGGTGGACTTTGAGGGCGTGTGGGCGGTGGACCTGAGCGCGACGTGAGTACAGCAGACGCATAATCGAACACCTCATGCTCAAACGGATGGAGCACGTCGGGATCGTGGTTGACGACCTCGCCGCCGCGACGGGATTCTTTGTCGAGCTCGGACTCGCACTGCGGGGCGAGGCAACCGTGGAAGGCGGCTGGGTGGACCGCATCACAGGCCTCACGGGGCGGACATCGCGATAATGGAAACGCCGGACCGCGATGGACGACTCGAGCTGACGAAATTCCACTCGCCGTCAACGTCGGGGGAGCGGCCGGCACCGGCGAACACGCCCGGTATCCGCCACATCGCATTCGCCGTGGGAGACATCGACGCCGTCGTTGCCGGCCTGCGAGCCCGCGGCGCGGAACTCGTGGGACAGGTGGAGCGGTACGAGGACAGGTACCGCATCTGCTACGTCCGCGGCCCGGAGGGTATCATCGTCGAGCTCGCGGAGCAGATCGGGTAACCGGTCGGATCCGAGCACATCGATGTCCCGGAACCTCGGTCCGCACAAACGCCGCGGCGTGGCGCAAATGCTGCTCTGGGTGAACTGCCTGCGGCGATGGTTACTGCACGTTCCAGTTCCCCACGTGCGTCCACCCGCCGTGCTGGCCCGCGCCGTCCAGCGCATAGCCCCAGATCTGCTTCGTCCCATCGAAGCCGGGCGTGGTGAATGTCAGATCGAGCGTTACCGTAATCGTGTTGCCCGATGAGGCCACCGTGGATGTCACCGCGTTCAGCGTGCACTGGCTGTTTTGCAGCGCGCCGCCGCCCGGGGGCGACGAGCCCACATTCGCCGTGCCGGCGTCGTTGAGCAGATAGAACCTGTTGACGGATGCGATGTAGCTCACCTGGCAGGCGTTCACCGGCGTGAACGTGGAGTTGAACAGCATCCACACCCGCGAGATATCCGCCGCCCCGTTGGGGTCCGAGAACTGGAACTGGAACTGGCCGCCGCTCCCCGATCCGCCCGCGGGCGCGCTCAGGGCGCCCACCATCGGCGGTTGCTCCGCTCCGCTGCCCACGATCCAGCTCGATATCTGCCGCCACCCGTCGTGTTGTCCGGGCACGTCCAGCACATAGCCCCAGATCTGTTTCGTTCCGGCGAACCCCGCCGTGAACGTCAGATCGAGCGTGACCGTCAGCGTGTTGCCCGACGTGGCCGCCGTTGAGGTGGCCGCCTTCAGCGTGCACTGCGAGTTGCTCAGGGTCCCGCTGCCACCCGCCATTACCGAGCCGACCCATCCGCTGCCGTTATCCGCCAGCAGATAGAATCGCCCGACCGAGGCGATATAGCTCACCTGGCACGCATTGGCCGGCGAAGAATTGTTGCCGAACAGCATCCACGTGCGCGCGATATCGGCCGCGCCGTTGCCGTCCGAGAACTGGAACTGGAACTGGCCCCCCGTGCCGAAGCCGCCCGCCGGCGTCGTCACCGTTCCCAACTGCGGCGCTACTTCACCGCCGGGACCCACGGTCCACGCGCCCACGTCGGTCCAGCCGGCGTGCTCCCCTTCGCCGTCCAGAACGTAGGCCCACGCCTGCTTGGTTCCACCGAACGTGGGCGTAAACGTCAGATCCAGGGTTACGGTCAGCGTGCTGCCCGACGGCGATGCTGTGGAGGTGGCCGCGTTCAGCGTGCACTGCGAGTTGGTCAGCGTTCCGCTGCCGCCAGCGGCTACCGAGCCCACCCAGCGCGTGCCGTCGTCCGACAGCAGGTAAAAGCGGTTGACGGAAGCGATATAGCTCACCTGGCAGGCGTTCAACGGCGAGAAGCTGGCGTTGAACACCATCCACGCACGGGCGATGTCGGCCGCCCCGTTTGGATCGGAGAACTGGAACTGGAACTGGCCAGAGCTTCCATGGCCTCCCGCCGGAGCATTATAGGTCCCGATGGTGGGCGGCTGCTCCGACAGCGTGTTGGTCAGGCTGAACGTCGCCGACGTGCTGCCGCCGGCCACGCTGGCGGTGACGGTATACGGGCCGCCGGCCGTGCCGTTGGCCGTGGCCGTCACGCCTGTCTCGCCGTTGGCGTCGGTGGGCGCCGGGCTGGTCAGGGTCGCGCTGGCCCCCGAGACTGGCGGGGTGAACGTCACCGTGGCGCCGCTCACCGGGTTGTTGTTGCTGTCGGTCACCTTTACCACCAGAGGCGCGGAGAACTGCGTGTTCACTAAAGCGCTGATGGTTGTGGTCGGGGAAACGGCCTGCACGGCCGTCGCCGAGCCGACGTTGGTGAGCGAGAACGAGGGCGCGGAAGCAACGCCCGCGACGGTCAAGATCACGCTATATCCGCCCGCGGTGCTGTTGGCGGTGAAGGCTTCCGAAAGCGTTCCATCGGAGGCGGTGCTCGCTGTAATGGTGTTGGTGCTGTTGCTGAATGTGCCGCTGGCCCCGCTGGCGGGAGCGGTGAATGTGACCGCGATCCCCGAAAGCAGATTGCCCACGCCATCGGTGACCTTAACCTGCAGCGAACTGAAGGCGCTGCCTGCAGAGACCTGCTGGTTGTTGCCGCCGGTGATGGAGACCGTGACCGGGCCCAGGATGCCGCAGAGGTTGACCGTATCTGCGCCGGGGCAGAGCCCGCTGGAGTAGGAGCCTATGTTGCTGCCCGTGGACAGCACGCCGTCCTGCGCGGCGGTGCTGCCGGTGAAGGTCAGGCCGGATGCGGTGGCTGTTGCGCCCGCGTCGGCATAAATAAAGATCGCGCCACCTTTGCCCTGGCCGTCGCCGCCGCCCGGGAATGTGCCCCCCACAGCCGAGTTATTCATGAAGGTGTCGTTGGTCAGCGCGAGCGTGCCGGCGTACTGAAATACCGCACCGCCGAACCCGGCTCCCGCACCGCCGTGACCGCCGGTCCCAGTGCCGTTGGCGGCTGCGAAACCGCCCTGGCCTCCGCTGGAGCCGATGTACGAGCCGCCACCACCGGCGCCAAAGCCCCCTCGCCCGGAACCGTTGCTACCGTACGCGCCGCCGCCGCCGAATCCGCCGTTTCCGGAGTCGTAGCTGCCGCCTGCGCCCGGGCCTGCATTCTCGCCCGCGATACCGAACAGATCGCCGCCAGGACCGCCACCGTTGTTCGCATTACCACCGAAACCTCCTCCGCCGAGTCCGCTGTTGGGGCCGCCGCCCTGTGCGGTGTTCGAGAGGAAGGTCACGCCGGAAACCTGCAGGTTGCCGCCATTCTGGAAAATTGCGCCGCCCATGCCCGCTGCGCCGCCGCCCAGCGCCGAGTCGCCACCCTTGCCGAGCCCGTGCTGCAGTGTCAGGTCGTTGATGGATACCGCGCCGCCGCCGATGAAGAAAAGCCTTGTCACACCCCCGCCGTCGATGGCCAGCGTGCCCGCGCCCGGCCCGTTAATGGTCAGCAAATCGTCGATGCGGATGCGGCTGCCCAGGGTGATGGTCTCGCTGAGCGCGGTCAGATCGATGGTCGAGCCTGCGCAGGCGGTGTTGACGGCGCCGCGCAGCTCGCCGGCCGCTCCAGTATCGGTCAGAGCCGTGACCGGCGGATTGCTGATGCAGGCCGTGGTGGTGACGTTGAACACTTCCGTGTTCGTACCGTCGTTCGCGGTCACGGTGAACGATCCCGCGGTCGAGTTGGCCGTCAGCTGCGGGGAAGTGGCATAGCCCTGCGAGTCGACGCTCACCACAGCCACGGTGTTGCCGTTGCTGAGCGTGGGCGCGGGGAAGCCGCTGATGGGCGTGAAAGCGCCGCCCGCACCACTGTTGGGCACAACGGTGAACGTCACCGATTGGCGCCCACGATGAACGGCAGCGGCAGCGTTCGTGTGGTGACCCCCGTCTGGTTGTTACCGGAGTAGATGGCCGACGTGTCGCATTTCCCATTCGACCCGGCGAAGGCAATGCTCTGCACCTGACTTGCGGTCAGCGCCGTGGAATAGATCGTGGCTTCATCGATCAGCCCGTTAAAGGTGAACCAGCCGCCATTCGTGTTCGGCCAGTTAAACGCGAAGGCGGTCCCCAGTTGGTAATAGAAACCACCGGATCCGTTTGCCGCCTGGGTGTAGTTCGCCTGGCTGCCGATCGCCGCGCCATCCAGATAGGCAGTTTCCGTCGAGCCATCGAACGTGACCGCTACGTGATGCCAGGCGCCATCGTTCACGGCATACGAACTGACAATCGGAGTCAGCGAGCCGGTGTAGAACATCTCCGTTTCGAGCTTGCCGTTCGTGTCGACGTAGATGGCCGGCGTCCAGCCGTTCGGGGCGCCTGCATACGGCGCGACGCCGGTCTGCTCGCCCAGGATTACGCCGCCGGTGATGGTCTTAAACCAGCCTTCGAACGAGAACGGGCTCTGGCTCGGCTGCGCGGGAAACGCGCCCACCGGAATCGCCATGTACGGGCTCTGCGTTCCATCGAAGGAGAACGCACGACCCACTTCACCCGCGCCGAAGCCCAAATCGCCGCCCACGCTTCCGTTGTACTCGGCGGTGACATCGGTGGTGTCGCCCTCGCCTTTGTACCAGGCCGTGAGCCCTGCCGGGGGCGCAACGCACGAGGTTGCCGCGGACGCGATATTCACCGTGAGCGACTGCGTTGCCGCGGGATACACGCTGGTGGCCGCCCAGCTCGCCTGGACGACGCACGTTCCGCTCGCCCCGTTCACCGTAACGTTGCTGCCGGAAATCGAACACGGACCAGAGGCGATGGAAAGAGTCGGCGTGCCGCCGGAAGCGCTGCTGTAAGTCACAGGGAACTGTGTCCCGGGATTGGCCGATGATGGCCCGGCGAGGGAAACGTTCGACACCACGCCGCAGATGTCCGCCGTATCCACGCCGGGACACGTGGCCTGATTGCTGTACGGCGCGCCGGAGTAGCCGACGCTGGCCTGGCCGGCATTGGCGGCGGCGCTGCCGCTGAAGGTGGTGGTGGCGTCGATGTTCACCACCGCGCCGCCGAAGATCGCGCCGTTGATCAGCGAGCCATCATAGATAAACAGCGAGCCGCCTCTGGCCTGCGCGCCGGCGCCTGCCGTCGCCGTGTTGCCGGTGAAGGTGACGCCGGTGAGGTTCAGTGTTCCGGCCCGGGCGAAAATAGCTCCGCCAAATCCCGCGCCGCCTCCGCCGGCCGGCGATGTACCAAATCCTCCGCCGTAGCCAGGGGTGCCCTCAACGTTGTTGATGAGCACGGAACCGTTAATACTTGTACCGCCGCCCCCGCCCCCGCCAAAACCACCAATTCCGCCGTACGCGTTCCCGCCATTGTGCGTGAAAGAGCTCCCTGCGCCTCCTCCCCCGCCGAAACCGCCGACCCCGCCGACGCCCTGAACGATTCCCCCCGCGCCGTCGCCGGTTCCGCCCGTCCCTCCCAGGTCGCCGCCGGTCAGATTTCCGCCAAAGCCGCCGCCCCCTCCGTTGCCGATCGAGTCCGGGCTGCCGCCCACGGCCTGGTTGTTCAGCAGCGTCAGCTGATTGAGGGTCAGTGTGCCGCCGTTCTGAAAAATGGCGCCGCCCATTCCCGCGCCCGATCCGCCGTACTGCGAAGCGCCGCCCTGGGCAAGTCCGTTTCCGAGCGTCAGATTCGATAGCCTGACATTACCGCCCTGGACAAAGAAGATGCGCGTGAGATTGCTGCCGCTGATGGTTGCGCCGGCCCCGGTGATGCTGACGCTGTCGCCGATATACAGCCGGCCGCCGAAATTGTAGGAGGTGGCGGATTGGGACAAAGCGATGGTCTGCCCGGCAACCGGGGTCAGGTCGACTGTCCCACCGGGACACACATCGGCCAGGGCCTGCCGCAGCGTTCCCGGACCGGCGTCGTTGGTGCTCGTCACGCTGAAGGTGGAACTGCAAACGGCCGTATCGCCCGCAGTCAGGCCGAACGTGACCATGGTATTGGGATCGGTGGAGGCGGTAACGGTATTGCCGCCCACCGTCGAGCTGGCCTGCACCATGGCGGATGCCACGCCGCTGCTGTTCGACTGTGCCGTCGTGGTGACAATGCCCGCCCCGGAGAAGGTCACGGTCACGCCGGCAACGGGGTTCGAAGACAGATCGGTGACCGACACTACCAGCGGATTGGCGAACGTGGTCCCCTCCTGGGTCCATTGCCCGTCACCGGAGACTTTCGTGATCATCACCGAGGCCGCACATTCCTGGCGGTTGGGAGTGCAGGTATTCTGCTGCGACTGGGAGTCGCAGGTTGCGGGAAGCGACGGGTAGCAGTTATACGAAACGTTGCGGTTGAATTGGGTCCACGTGTCGGGGATCTGGGTCAGGAAATTCCCCGCAAGATCGACGTCAAGGCCAACGGTGTTTGGAAACGCTGGCATTGGGCCGGTAAGCAGGTTATTCGCAAGCACCAGAGTGCCCAGGCTCGGCAGATTTGGCAGCCAGCTCGGCACCGGGCCCGTGAGCACGTTGGGATCTAATCGGAGCCTGGTTAGCCGGGTCATGGTACTCCAGGCATCGGGAATTGGACCCGTCATGCCGCAGTTGCGCAGGTCAAGAGAGGTCAGCGCGGTCAATTGCCCCAGGATGTCAGGGAGTGGCCCGTTGATTTGCTGCGCCCCGCAGACGACGACAATGGTAGTTACCCGCCCCGCGTCGCAGGTAACTCCGCTCCAGTTCGCGCCTATGTCAGGACATGGATTCGTGGCTGGATTCCAGCCAGTAACCGCGCTCCAGCCGGGCAGGGCGGCCACCGCCTGCATTGTCGCCAGGTCCGGGGCGCCGAGGTTCGCCCGGGCCCGCTGCACCGTCATGCAGAGGATGACGGCCAAAATCGTGATATGGACAACAACATTACATGCGACGCGTGCGCGATTCGCCTTCATAGATTCATCTCCTGGGAGCCCCTCATTATATGAGGCGGAAAATATCTGTCGAGGCTCTCATGGCCGTTGGGCCACTAAAGCCGCCCGCTTAAAGAGGGCGGCCCGTCGATCATTCCGCATCGTTGCTCGTCGATGCGTTGCCCAGGCAACGCCCCAAAAGCCCGCCGGGGATAATCGGGGAGTCTATGATCTGGGATCGCGGAACGACCAGTTCAGGTCGCACCGGGGAAGGCACGGCAATTGGCTCGACCTGAATCGCCGCGTCCACGCCTGCTCCGGGAAGAGAGTACTGGAACCACCAGGTCGTTAAACGCCTTGGTTTCCCCTGGCCCGGATGCTATTCTCTCGACCACGAACAGAGTCGCCCATGTTGTTCTCTCGAAGAGTAATCATCGAACCTCCACCCCGCCAGCGGCGGCGATACGCGTCTGTGCGGACGCTGGTTCCGGTCCGGCCATCAACCACTGAAGATAGCGGAGAACGGCGGAGGAGCGCCGAGACGGAAGCAAGCCGAATTGGTGGTTCGGTAACGATTCTGGGAGAGATCAGCTGCAAGGAGACACTGGTGATCGACGGCCGGGTGGATGGCGGTATCGATGCACAGGGGCAGCTCGTTATCGTTGGGCCGATGGCGAAGTTGTCGGCCACAACGTCGATCAGGGCCAAACAGCTGGTCATTCAAGGTTGCCTTATCGGGGCTATCGAAGCGACCGAGGAGATCTACGTCGGTAGTCGCGCCAGTGTGGCCGGAGACATCAGCACCCCGGTTATCGTCATCGAAGACGGCGCGCGGGTGACATGCGCGGGAACTGTAGGCCAGGTGAACGAGCGATATCGTCTTGGAGTCTGATGCCGAAGCGACTGCCTGCGCGACGCAAGTAGACGCATGATGCGATCACTCCGCCACAGTTTCGCGATCTGCAATTCTTATCGAGTGTGGCAGGCAATCTCCTCGCCGGGACGCAGCAAACCGTTCGGCTCGAAGCAGAATGACAGGTTTTCGCAGGGCGGCAGGTTAGACTACTGGAAGTGTTGATACGAAGGATACTGGCTGCCGCGCCGTTGCTGTTCATGGCCGCAAACGCGGTCCGCGCTCAAAGTGTTCCGTCCGTTGAGACGAAGACCCTGGATGGGGAACCAGTCGTGCTTCCCGGGGCGGGGCGCGCGAAGCCCCTACTGCTATTGCTCGGCTTCTCGCACAAGAGCGACGACGATTTCAGGAAATGGGCCGAACGTGCGCGCACTCCGTACGTATCCGACTCACGCATTGATTATTACGAACTGGTTGATCTGCAGGGTGTGCCATCGATCATCGACAAGATGATCCTGCATGGTATGAGGCGAGCAGTCAAGGAACCGCGGCGATCCCATTTTGCTCCGTTTTATCAGCACGAAACTGATTGGAAAAAGCTGGTCAAGTACGATGATCCCAACGTCGCTTACGTCGTTTTGGCAGACCCAGAGGGCCGCGTCGTATGGGAGAGCAAAGGACCAGCCAGCGAGGCGAAGGCTCTTGAACTGGAGTCCATGATTACGAAACTCTCAGCCCAGAGCGTCCCTGCTCAGGTCAACGACTAACCACGCCGCCCAAACCCTGGTCCCTAAGGATCGCCGCCGTAATCACGCCGGTCCTGTCCGCTGGAAATCAGCGCGTGCCGGCGAGCAGCAGCATCGCGCCCGTAGACAACTCATTCAGCTTAGCGGCGTGCTTCAGCCGGTGCGCAGGAGACTCAGCACCAGGGTGCTGAAGAGGAGATTGGCGGTGATCAGCAGCATCCCCAACCGGCGTTCGCGCCTGCGCAGCAGCCAAAGCCAGACGCCGGTCGTGACCAGAGCTGCGCATGCGATGGAAACGAGCGCGACTACCACCGCCCACATTCTCATGGCGGCAGATGGATGCCACAGGCCCGCGGCATGGTGCATGCGGTTGATCAGCCCGATCGCGGGAAGTTGCGAGGTTCGGACCAGCAATGTGCGCGTGGACGCGTCGTAGCGGATGGCGCGCGTGGTTCCGAGGGTGTCGATCTCGAACGAGCAACTGGTCCCAGGAGTGATTCTGCTGAGTTCTCCGCGCCAGTGCCGGGACTGCATGATCGCGGCGGCGAGCGCCCGGGGATTGCGGCAGTCTGCAGGTGCCGCGACCTGTTGTTCGTGTACCGCAGCGTTGAGACGGAACCAGGAGCGGTGTCCCATTTGAATCGCACTGAGCGCGTACATGAACATCAGCGGCGCCGTAAGCAGTCCGGCGATCAGATGGATAATGCGAATGTTCCGGTACAAGCACTTACCTCAGCAGCCAGCGCATAGCAACGAAGATACCGATACCGGCGATGAGAAATACCGCCGCCCACCGGAAGCCGCGGCCCATGATCCACAACACGACGCCGGAGATCGAAAAGGCGCCGAGGCACCACGCAGCGAACTCGTTCCAGTAAGCCCATACGGCCATGATGCGTGGTTTTTTCCAGTCGCCAGGCATGGCGGTGTGAAGGTCGTTCAGGAACTGGAGCATGCCGCTGTGTGTTCGGTCGATGCGCAGGCGCTGTTCCCTCTCGAGCACGGTAAGGCGATCGATACCATTGACCGTGTAGTACTCGAGCACGAGATTCTGCTGGTCATCGCGCTGCAGTTCCGACTTACTGAGCGGGAACGTAAGCGGGAGGTGAACGGCGCGCCACGCCGCGGCGGCTACCTGCTCATCGGTGGCCGATGGTGCGGTGGCGAAGGGTACATAACTGGTGTGGAAGGCAGCGGGTTCGGGACGGGACGTCTGAAGCGTCGCGAACAGGCCGGCAACAGCGTACACCAGCAGATGCGAGACCGTGAGCAGACCGGCATACAGATGCAGCTTCAGCAGCAGAGTGCGCACGTTCAATTGACGAGTCTGGCGGCTCGGGCGTTTATCTCACGCGATCGCAAGCAGTGGGCAACCCGGGGTCGACGGCGGAACATCTGCAATACAGAGCTCAAGGCGAGGCCGTCAGCACGAAGATGACGGCCGTGAAAGCGGTTGCACATGGATTCGTAGTCTGCTGTTCCTCAAGGCCCCTTCATGATCTCCACCCCCGTGCTCTCTTCCATCCCTTCGTCGCACGGCGCTTGATCAGTCGGATGAGCCGCCCGATGTGAGCAGGTTTGCGGCGATCGGCCGTTCCCCGACGATCGCTTCAAATCGCGGATTTGAACACGTCCAGGTCCTGGGCCTCTGTGGAGGTTTGCTCCCGTATGGCGTTCTCGGCGCCAACGACCAGCGCGCTCTCTGGTGGTACGCCGGGCGTGGGCCCGCCGCGGCAAGCCTCAAGCCCATTGATTTTGAAGCTGCCGGGCCGGAGACCGGATGAGAGGCCAGATGGCGCAGAACCGGAGGTCAGCGTCGAAGCCCTCTTTGGGTTCATAGCGCTCGCCGGAATTGCTCTAGGAGCCCGCGCCGGTTTCGAGAAGATGACGCGCGGCACGTTTCCGCATCGAACGAAAGCGTCCTGTCGTGGTTAAATGAGGGCTGCGTTTGGCGGCTTGCCGGCGACATAATCGGTTCCATGCACGATCAGCGGCCAGAAGTTTCGACTCATCAGCGGCACGGACACCGGCATGCGCCAGATGCAAATCGGATTCAAATGTCGTTTCTGACAGGGGGGACCGGATGTACGCGAATCGCCGAACGCTGTTGCAGGGGGGCTTGTTTTCTATCGCCGGGATGGCTGGTCTGCCATCTCTTCGCGCCGCGGTGGAGTCGGCCAGCACTCCTTATAACCGGCCCAAACTGAAAATCACGGAAATCCGCACGGCCGAAGTGCGCGTGCATGGTTACCAGGTGCACGTGCGCGTGTACACGGATCAGGGCATCGTCGGCCAGGGCGAAACCACCGACGCGGCGCAGGGCAACGTCCCGCTGATCCAGTCCTTCGCCCGCTTGTTGATTGGCCATGACCCTCTGAACGTCGAAGCTGCCTTCGAGCGCATCCGCACGTCCGGCGTCTTTGCGGGGGCGCAAGCCGGGCAGTACATCACCGCGCTCACCGGAGTGGAAACGGCGCTGTGGGATATCGCCGGCAAGGCACTCGGTGTTCCGATCTACCAGCTGCTCGGCGGCAAGGTGCGGGACCGCGTTCGAATTTACTGCGACTCCGGCGCGCGCGAGATGATCCCGGGCGACGAGCGGTCGAAGGCGCGCATCCGCCAGATCCAGGAGATGGGTTTCACCGCGGCCAAAATCGATATCGATGACGCCGCCGATCCGGCCCGCCAGGACCGCGTCAACTGGACCGCATCGAATGCCGAGATCGACCACATGGTTGCGAAGGTCGCGTTCACGCGCGAGTTGTACGGCAAGACCTTCGACCTTGCGGTCGATATGCACGCCCGCTATGATGCCGGTACGGGCAAGCGTGTGGCAAAGGAGCTTGAACCGTTCAAGCTGATGTGGCTGGAAGAGCCCGTCCCGGCCGAAAACATCGACGCCATGCGCGAGGTCCGCGCCTCCACCAGTACGCCGATCTGCTGCGGGGAGAACCTTTACATGCGCTGGGGTTTTCGCGAGTTGTTGGAAAAGCGCGCCGCCGACATCATCATGCCGGACTTCCAAAAATGCGGCGGTCTGCTGGAAGCCCGAAAGATCGCGGACATGGCCCATACCTATTACGTGCCGGTGGCGCCGCACGCGGTGACATCGCCCATCGGCATGATGGCAACGGCGCACGTTTGCGCGGCGATCCCCAATTTCCTGGTGCAGGAGTGGCATTGGATCGATTCCCTCGACCTGTGGCGCAATTGGGTGAAAGAGGGCGAAATCATTCAGAAGGGGTTCATCGCGATGCCGGAACGCGCCGGCATCGGCGTGGAGATGAACGAAGACGCGGCTCGAAGAGCGCAGGTTCCCGGCACGCCGTGGTTCGCGCCGGCGAGGAGGGCATAGCATGCATAGTTACCTCGCCGTGGCGGCTATCTGCGCCGCTTCCGCCTTCGCCCAGCCGGGCATTCTCACGCGCGAGATGCTCATCAAGTACACGCCGGATTGGACCGGCGAGCGGTTCGCCGACGGCCGTCCGAAGGTCCCGGACGGCATTCTGCAGCGCATGAAGTCCGTCACACTGGAGGAGGCGTGGGCGCAGCTCCGCAGCGCCGGTTTCAATCACGAGTACGCCGATGGCTGGCTGGTGATCCATCCCGACAAAGTACTGGTCGGCCGAGCTCTCACGGCTCAGTGGCTTCCCGGGCGTCCCGACATCGAGCGCGTCATCGAAGAGCAGGGGAAGAAAGACGGCCGCATCGGGGGTACCAACGCATGGCCCGTCGACATGCTCCAGCCCGGAGACGTGTACGTCTGCGACCACTTCGATCTCAAACAGGACGGCCCGTCGATTGGCGACAACGTCGGTAACGCCATTTACGCCAGGAGCCACAACGGAATCGTCTATGAAGGCGCGGTGCGGGACATTAACGGCCTCAAAGAGCTCGATG
Organism: Bryobacteraceae bacterium; assembly: GCA_035653295.1. GTDB lineage: Bacteria > Acidobacteriota > Terriglobia > Bryobacterales > Bryobacteraceae > DASRCB01. Next base: position 11,251 of record DASRCB010000161.1, on the reverse strand, counting down.
ATTTCGTCGCCTTCGTTCGCTTCTACGATCCATCGCATCACTTTGGCATGCTCGCAACAGGCGCGCGTCTGAACTCGACGATGATCGGCATCAACATCCCGATCCGGATCGGCCAGGCGACTGTCATGCCGGGCGATGTCGTTCTCGGCCGCGACGGCGGGGTGCTCTTCATCCCGCCGCAGCTTGCCGAAAAAGTGGTGCAGTACTCAGAGATTACGCACCTTCGGGATATGTTCGGGCACCAGCGGCTGCGGGAGGGCAAATACACCGCAGGCCAGATTGACGCCGCCTGGTCGCAGCCGATCGAAACGGATTTCACCGGCTGGCTGCGCGAGAACATCGACAAGCTGCCGGTGGCGCGCCCGCAGGTCGAGGAGATTCTGAAAGGCCGGCAGAGGTGAAGCGCAGAGAGAAATTCTTCGACTCTCTCCAGCAGGTGAGGAATGTCGCGGTTGAAGGCAGAATGGGATGCGGCTCAGTGCGGAAGGGCTTTCCGCGACCGAGCCGTTCGGTTTCGGCGTGGATCTTTGGTCACCGGAAGACGACCGTCACTCCGGTGAAGTGATCACCGAGTTCGGGGATGTAGAGCGGAATGGTTCGCGGGTGACGCACGCGCGCGAATCGGACCTGACTTGCATACGCGTGTGTAACACGCCTTCGACCCTCGTCGTCCTACAGGCAGACTTGTGGCGAAGAGATTACTCCAGTGAGCCCCAACCGTCGCGCTCGGCCGACCTCGGCGTCCACGTCACGGAGTGCGAGATGATCACGGGCGGTGTGGTCTGATATGCCGCAATGGCTGTGGGCAGGTTTGTGGGGCCTCATAGCGGCGACCCCACTTTTGATCGGGGCGGCGATGGCCGACCTCATCTCGCTTGGCAAACGCACAATCGCCTACGTCATGGCCTTCGGCAGCGGCGTGCTTATATCAGCGCTGTCGTTCGACCTGATGGCCGAGGCGTACCGCCGGGGCGGCTTCGATTCGACGAGTGCCGGGTTTCTCGGAGGCGCCGCGGTCTATTCTCTTCTGAACTGGATTCTAGCCAGGCATGGCGCGAAAAACCGTAAGCGATCCGGCGGCCACCAACCTTCCGAGAGCGACAACCCCGGCAGCGGCATGGCCATCGCCATTGGCGCGCTTCTCGACGGCATTCCCGAATCTATGGTGATCGGCCTGAGCCTCATTGGCGGAGGGTCGGTGGGCTTTGTCGCCGTAATAGCGATATTCATTTCCAACCTGCCGGAAGGGTTGTCGAGTTCCGCGGGCATGAAGAAGGCGGGGCGCTCACGTGCTTACATTTTCGGCCTTTGGACCGCCATTGTCGTGATTTCGGCGGTGGCGGCACTGATCGGCTATGCCGGCTTCCGCGGCGCTTCTGGAGATATGATCGCGGCAATAACGGCAGTCGCGGCCGGAGCGATGCTCGCAATGTTGGCCGACACGATGATTCCCGAAGCGTTCGACGATGTGCGCAACTGGGCCGGGTTGATTACGGTGCTCGGGTTTCTGACGGCATTCGTCCTGACGAAGTTGGGCGGCTGACGCCGATCGCGGGGCCGGCCCGGCCAACATAGCCCGGATCTTCCGGAAACCGAGCGGCTGCTGCGGTGGGATGCGCAACACGAATGCTAGCCACGAGGCGCAGACCGAAATGAGCTCCTACCATGCAGAGATCGGGACGCCGGTCGCGATACCCGAGTGACCGAGGAGCGGACGCCGTGGCTGGCGACGATCCGCGATCGTACGCTCGGTACTGGTACCATCCGGCCCATCGTAGGTCCAGAATTTCTACAAAAAACTGGACGGAAAACGCGCGGAACACTTACTCGGGCCTTGCGCCGAACAACAACATACGCTAAGATTGCCGGAAACGTTCTGAAGTCCAGCTAACATCCACTCGCCTGGCTGTCGCTCGACCAGCCGGCGGTCGGTATGCCTGCGGGAACTTACTAAGATCTCTGCGTAGCAAACGACCGGAGCATGGTGGATTCCTGTGTGTTGATGTCGGGCGCCCTGGGGGGGGAATGTTACGACGGGTTCGTGTTTTCTTTGCGCTGGCCATCTCCGGCGTGCTTTTCAATGTTGCCGCCGCGGACGCTTCAGGCGTGGCGCGCGGAAAATCCACAAACATTTCGAGGCAGGCAACGGTCACGCTCGGAGAAGGCGGCAGTCCCGCAGAGCGCACAGCCGAGTTTGTCTCTACGCCCCTGAGTTTCGAACCGAATCGGGGCCAAAGCCATAGTTCCACGCGTTTTCTGGCGCACGGACCGGGGTATGAGATTCAGCTTGACCCAGCGGGCGCTCGATTTCAAACCGGGCCCGACCGTCGTCATACGCTCGGCCTCACTTTCGGAAACTCCTCCGCTAACGTCGCTCTGGGGGCCGAAGGCCTTCTGCCCGGGAAGGCCAACTACTTTCCGTCCAGCGATCGCAGGACCTGGGTCACTGATGTCCCGACTTACTCCCGGGTTCGGTATAAGTCCGTTTACCCCGGCGTAGACGCCGTGTTTTACGGTAATCCAACTCGCCTTGAGTATGACTTTGTATTACGTGCGGGCGCCGATGCTCGGCAGATCCAGATGAAGCTTTCCGGGGCGGAGAAAGCGCACGTCAACGACGACGGAAACCTGGTGTTTCAGTTCGGTGACGCACAGGCGCGCCTGCTGAAGCCGGTCGCGTATCAGGTCTCGAAGGACGGAACGCGCACCAGCGTAGCTGCGCGTTATCAGGTGGATCGGAGTGCGAACGGCCAGCCGGTTCTGGTGAGCTTGGCGGTCGGAGCATACGATCATAGCCGCGAGCTCGTGATCGATCCCGCTCTGGCGCTCTCATTTGCCGAGTACCTGCCCGACATTTACGTCGCGGGAGTGGCGGTGGACAACTCCGGCAACACCTTTGTGGCCGGCGCCAACAACGGTAATGGAATCTGGGTGGCGGAAATCAACTCCAGCGGCGCGGTTCAGTACACCACAACTTTGGGCACGGGCTCGTTCTTCCCGGACAGGATCGCGATTGACGGCTCCGATAACGTGTATGTGACCGGAATTTCCCAGGGCTCCGGCGACACGCTGCCCACGTCGGCCAACGCTTACAAAAGCAGCATTACGGCAACTAACAACGCCTTCCTGGTCAAGGTGGCGGCGGGAGGAGCCAGTACGCCGTATGCGACCTGGTTCGGCGGCACGGACACAAACAATTCCGGCGGTTTGGGTCTCGCCGTGGAAACCATCAGCAGCGTCACATACGCTTACGTGGGCGGCTATACCTACTCTTCGACGTTCCCAACCACCGCCGGGGCTTACGACACGACCTTCTCCGGGACTCCAGGGAGCAACTATAACGGCTTCGTGGCGCAGTTCAATCCCACGGCCGCCACTGGTCCGGCGTCTCTGGTCTATTCCACTTTTCTGGGTATCGGTAATACGGAGGTTTTCGGCGTGGCAGCCGATCCCTCGGGGAACACTTATGCCGTTTCCAATTGCACTGTTGCGGCGTGCTCCACGAGCCTGGTAACCTCCGGGGCTTTTCAGTACACGGGTTACGACACGGGCAGCGGCGGCATCTTCGTTACCAAGCTGAATCCTGCCGGGAGCGCAGTGGTGTACTCGGCCTATCTGGGCTACTCCAACCCGACTTACTGGGCATCGATTGCGGTAGACCAGACCACGTCGACGAGTCCTGCCCCGAGCGCCTATGTTACGGGCGCGGTCGGGTATGCGGACTGGCCGACAACGGCGGGAGCGTATCAGACCACCTATGCTGGTGGGTTTGTCACGAAGCTGAGCGGTGATGGCGCAACGGAGCTCTATTCGACGTTCCTCGGCGGCCCCAGCAGCTACGGAGGCGGAAGCAGCGTGGTGCCGTGGAGTATCGTGCTCCCGAACGGCTGTACCAGCAATTGCACCGCATGGGTCGCAGGGTACACGAACACGAGCGATTTTCCAACGACCGCCAACGCCGTTCAGACTACCGCGTCGACCTCCGGCTCCTCGGCATTCGTGGTACAGCTGGCGGCCAACGGCCAGAGCGCGCTCTTCTCCAGTTACCTCAGCGGCATCGCGGGCGGGTTGCAGAATGGCTGGATCTCCAGCCCTTACTACGGCCTGACCCCATCCGCCGCCGTGGACAGTTCGGGTAATGTGTCGGTGGTCGGAAACCTCTCCGGAACCCAGGATTTCCCGGTCACGATCAGCAATGCAAATCAGGCATATCCGTTTCTGGCGCGGCTCGCAAACTCGTCCTCGTCGTTTCTCTGGTCTACTCCCACGAGCATCAATTTCGGGACACAGCCCGTTGGCGTAAGCACGAGCGTCTACCAGGGTTCGGCGACGGTGAAGATCCGGAACATTAGTGGAACCGCGACTACGATCAGCTCGATCGTGGTTTCGCCGGCTTCGATCTTTTCCGAGTCGGACGGCTGCAACGGAACCATCCCCGCGGGCGGCATATGTTCCCTGACTTTAAACTTCGATCCGGCGGCGCCTGGCGCCCGCACGGGCACGGTGATGGTGACCTCGACCGCGAGCGACAGCCCCACGGTGATCAACCTGAGCGGGTCCGGAGCCGACGGCCCATTCATTCAGGGAACGTGGAGCGCGCAGCCTGCAGCGCTGACGTTTGGCAATCAGGCCGTGGGGACGGTCAGCAGCGCCCAGACCATTACGCTGACGAACATCGGCGACCAAACCGCGGCGATGACCATTTCGACGGGCACGCCCTCGTTCTCGCAGCAAAACAACTGCCCCAGCCAGCTCATTCCTGGAAACAGTTGCACGGTCCAGGTTACGTTCAACCCGACGCAGCAGGGGTTGTGGAACGATAATCTGCAGGTCACGAACGCAGGCCCGACACTGAACGTTCCACTGAGCGGTACGGGCACCGTCAGCGGGGGCACGACAACGCTGGCGCTTTCGGCCACGACTCTGAATTTTGCGACTCAGACCGTGGGCACCACGTCCGGCGTGCAGCAATTCAACGTTACGAACAGCGGTTCGGCGCCGGTGACGATCACCGCTCTGACCTTCGGCGGGACGAATGGATCCGACTTTGCGGTTCAGAACACGAATTGCCTGAACAGTGGCGTGAATCCCCTACAGCTGAATCCGGAGGTGTCCTGCTATATTCAGGTCAACTTCACGCCCGCAGCCGCAGGATCGCGCGCCGGCACGCTCACGGTCGTAAACTCGGGAACCAATGCCGTCGTTAACCTGACGGGCACAGGCGTTACCGCGGTCCAGACACTGGAGTTCAATCCCGGTGGCTCGATGAACTTCCCGGATCAGCCGGTCGGGTTCGCGACCAGCCCGATTTCAATTTATGCGCTGAACGAGGGGACGTCGCCGATCATCATCGATCGCGTTCTGGTCAGCGGCGATTTCCTAATCAATTACACGAACTGCCCAACGGCGACGCTGAATCCGAATCCATATCCCGGCCACTCGCAGTATGAGGGTTACTGCCAAATACAGGTGGAGTTCAAGCCGACGACGACGGGCGCCCGCACGGGTACGCTGACGCTTGTTGACAACGCGCCGAACAGCCCGCAAACCATTTCTCTCTCCGGCAACGGCCTTACTGCCACCGGAACTCTGGTTCTAAATCCGGCACAAATCAACTTCGCTAATCAGGCCACGAACACCACTTCGGCCGTACAATACGTCTACACTTACAATCCAGGAAACTCGCCGATTCAGGTCACCGGCTACAGTCTGAGCGGCACGAACAGCGGCGATTTCTCACTGCTGAACTTCGGATGCGGTAATCCTCCCTATACGCTGAATCCAGGGGCACAGTGCTACGTTGGCGTGCAATTCACTCCAACGGGAGCGACCAATCGAACCGGCACGCTAAACGTCAGCAGTTCCGCCGGTAATCAGCCCGCCACATTGAACGGAACCGGTTTCACGGCGAACCAGACCATCCAGCTCACACCGGCGAACACGTTCAGCTTCGGGTCCGTAGTGCAGGGGCAGTCCACCGGCACGGGGAATAACTTCAACGCGATTTACCTTACGAACACCGGAACCTCGCCGGTGACATTCACGGATGACGGGGTGCTGAGCGGAGGGAACGTAACTGATTTCACCGTGAGCAACGGCAGTTGCCCCGGCTCCGGTGGACAGCTACAGCCCGGGGCGACCTGCTACGTGTATGTCACCATGACTCCGGGCGGAACCGGGTCACGATCGACGACGCTCACCTTCACCAATTCCGCGGCGAACAGCCCGGAGAGCCTCACCCTCAGCGGAACAGGCGTCGCCACAGCGGCCAATTACACGACGGTTCCGAATCAAATGTCGTACCCGGCCACCGTAGTAGGCACCAGTACGCCGACCAGCTACTACGTGTATTTCTATAACAACACCGCGGCGAGCGTAACGCTCGGGAACGTCTCGATCACAGGCAACTTCAACACGCCGAACGACCAGTGCAGCGGAAAGACAATCTCCGCCAGCGGCGGCAACTGCTACGTTTACGTCAACTTCGCTCCTCCGAGCAATGCATCGATCGGTTTGAACACCGGAACTCTGAAATTCAACGACAGTAACAACACGACTCTCATCGCGACAGCGCTGACCGGCGATGCGGTGGCGCAGATCAACTCTTCCTATCTCTCGCCGGGCGCGGTCAATTTCCCGACAGCGCAGGTGTATTCGTCGGTCAATCAGGCCGGTACGACCACGGCGGCGGCACAGACGGTCTATTTGTATAACTCCGGGAACGTCCCGCTGACGGTGGGCACGCTTCCGGGTACGGGAAGCAGCAACATTGGAGCGCCAACGGCGAATGAGTTCTCTTTCCTTAGCGGTCAGGGCGGATCCAACGGCTGCGGCGGGCAGACCGTTAACCCTGGCAGCACCTGCCAGATGAACATCACGTTTACGCCGAATGGCGTGAACGGCCGCAGCGGCACGCTGGTGTTCCCGGTTACGTACTTCAACAGTACGACGGCGAACCTGTCGCTCGCCCTCGGCGGCACAGCGGTTGCGGAAAAGAACACGTTTACGGTAAGTCCGGCGACGGGGAATTTCGTCGATCAGGCCGTCGGCGTGGTCACGCCGTACCAGGTCCTGGTGACTCTGATCAATACGGGCAACCGGCCGTTTAATATCGCCACGCTTCTCAACAGCAACGGCGCCGAGTTCTCTCTCTCGGGGAATGGCGCTTACGATCAGTGCAGCAGCGTAACGGTGCAGCCTGGAAGTTCCTGCAATATCAATGCGACGTTCACGCCGTCCACGACGGGGGCGCGCAGCGCGACAATCACCTACCCCATCACGTACGCCGACGGGACAACCGCGAACGCTCAGGCGACGCTGAAGGGCAACGGCGTTTCCGCTGGGAAGACACTGCAGATCAGCCCTGGGAGCGTCCAGTTCCCGGTGCAGGTGGTCAGCACGCAAAGCGCGGCGATCGGCATCGGCCTGAAGAACATTGGCAACCAAACCTTCAGTATCGGAACTGACTCGATCTCGCTGGGCTCGTCCGATTTCACCATCACCTACGACAGCTGTACCGGCAATGGAAATTTTGGACCGAATGCGACTTGCCAGATCAATGTCAATTTCAATCCTTCAGCGACGGGGAACCGGACCGGCACGCTGACGATTGGCGACACCGCGACCGGCGGACCGCATACGGTTTCACTGTCCGGTACCGGAATCACGGCCAGCCAGGCGGTCGTTATCTCGCCACTGTCGCTGAGCTTCCCGAATCAGGCGGCGGGCTCGAGCAGCACAACGCAGGCAGTGTTTGTCACCAACCAGACCGACAGCACCATCGGCGGCTTCAGCTATGCGCTGGGCGCCACGAACGGGTCGGACTGGAACCTGAACGTGAACAATTGCAGCAGTTCACTCGGGGCGCGGAGCACGTGTTTCATCTACGTCTCGTTCACGCCCCAGGCCGGCACCGCGGGATCGTCCCTGCCGGACACCATTTCCGTCAGCTATTCAGCAACCGGAAGCCCGCAGACGATCACTTTGACGGGTAATTCGGTCACCGCCGGACCGGCTGCGGCGGTGAGTCCATCACCGCTCGTATTCTCCACGGTGCAGAACGTAGGCACGACCAGCGCGGCGCAGAATGTGAGCGTCAGGAACACCGGCAGTGCGAATCTGACCCTTAGCGGGGCTGCGCTGAGCGGGGCGAACGCGTCCGAATTCTCGATTTCGGCCGACGGCTGCGGCGGAGCGACGCTGACGCCAGGCCAGACCTGTGTCATTGCCGTGAAGTTCACGCCCGCGCTGGGCGGGGTGCGGCAGGCAACCCTCAGCGTCTCCGATAACGCGGCAAACTCGCCGCAGGCGATCACGGTGCAGGGAACCGGACTCGGCGTTCCGGCGGCCAGCTTGTCTGCCGGCCTGACCTTCGCGAACACGAACATCGGCACGACAACGGCAGCGCAGAACGTGACTCTGACCAACGCCGGCACCGACGTTCTGAACATCTCCGGCATTGCGCTGACCGGCGCGAATGCGGGGGACTTCATCATCACCTCAAAGACCTGCGGGACGACACTGGCGGCGACCGTGACCTCGCCGCACCCGACCTGTACGGTTTCGGTGGCGTTCAAGCCGACAGCCGCCGGCTCGCGGGGCGCCAGTCTCACCTTCACCGATAATGCAGGAAACGTTTCCGGAGCGACCCAGAATGCGTCTTTGAGTGGAACCGGCGTGGCCGTGCCGACAGCGGCGCTTGCGAGCGGCACCGGCACGTGCGGTAGTGGCTCGACTGCCTCGAACTGCAACCTCGCCGCGTTCGCGACCACGAATATCGGCTCTACGAACGGCCCGGTGACGGTCACACTGACCAACTCCGGAACGGGTCCACTGACCATCACGCAGCCTCTGGTGTTCACCACCGGCACGGATTTCACCCAGGTGAATAACTGCGGTACGACGCTGAATAATGGGTCGAGCTGTACTATCTCGATCAGCTTTGCGCCCACAGCCGCGGGCACGCGCACGGACACGATCACGATTTCGGACAACGCGAATAACACCGCTTCGGCGCAGACCATCGTGCTGAGCGGAACGGGGCAGTCGGTGCCAAACGCCACGACAGCGACGCCCGGCACGCTGAACTTCGGAAACCAGAACATTGGGACGACGAGCACGGCTCAGGCCGTAACGTTGACCAATGGAGGGACGGGTACGCTGACCATCAGCGGCATTGGGATTACAGGCGACTTCATCATCAGCACCGGCACGAACGCCTGCCCCACCACGTTCCCTGGGAACCTGGCCAAGGGCGGCAGTTGCAACGTGTACGTGGCCTTCAAACCGACGCAGGCCGGGACGCGCACCGGCACACTGACCATCACCGACAACGCGAATAACACAGCTGGGACGCAGCAGACGGTAGCGCTGAACGGCAACGGCGTTGGTATACCGACGGTAGTGCTGTCTCCGGGAACGGTCACGTTCTCAGGGAGTCAGGGCATCGGCACATCGAGCGCCAGCCAGAGCGTCACGCTGACAAACAACGGCACCGGAGTCGCGGCGGTGTCCAGCATCAGCATTGGCGGAACGAATGCCGCGGATTTCTCACAGACGAACAACTGTCCGGCCAGCCTCGCCGCCAGTGGCGGGAACTGCACGATTTCGGTGACGTTCAAGCCCACAGCGGCAGGCGCACGGACCGCGACTCTGATCGTTTCCGACAACTCGAACAACACCTCCTCAACACAGACGACAACGCTGAAAGGAACCGGGGTTGGTGTACCCAACGCGTCAACATCGGGGGCGCTGACGTTCAACGGCCAGGCGGTAAATACAAGCAGTTACGCGCAAAATGTCACGCTTACAAATAACGGCACGGGTACGCTGCTGATCACCAGCATCAGCTTCAACGGAACGAACCCAGGCGACTTCTCGAAAACGACAACCTGCGGCTCAAGTCTGGTCGTGGGCGCCAACTGCACGGTATCGGTGATCTTCACTCCGAAGGGAACAGGCAGCCGATCGGCGAACCTGGTCTTCACGGATAATTCCGGCGGCGTCGCGGGCAGCACGCAGCCGGTCGGCTTGAGCGGGACTGGACTCGCGGCCTCGGCGCCAACAGTCGGTTCCCTGTCGCCTGCCAACGGTAGTGGCACGTCGGCGACTCTGTCCGCGCAGTATACGGACTCCGACGGCGTGTCTGACCTGTTCAGCGTTCGCATCCTCATTTCACCCGTGGCCTCGGTGGCCAACGCGTGCTATGCGTATTACGCGCCGCGGAGCAACATTCTGTCGCTGACCAATGACGCGGGCACATCCCTGACTACGGCCACGCTGGGCTCGAACACGACGCTCTCCAACAGTCAGTGCGCGCTGAGCGCCGCCGCCACCACGGTGTCCACCACGGGCAATACCCTGACTGTGAACTGGGCCTTTACTTCATTCACGTTCCCGCCTGGACCCAAGAATGTGTACCTGTACGCTGTCGGGCTTACCGGGCTTTCCAGCGGCCAGGTGAACAGCGGGACCTTCACGATTCCGGGCGGCGGCCCGCCGACCCTCGTGTCATTGTCACCGACTTCGGGCACGGGAACCTCGGTCACGCTGCATGCGACATATGGAGATCCAGACGGCTTAAGCGATTACCACACCGTGTACCTCATGGTGAACAGCACGACCGGTGGCGCTAACGCCTGCTGGGTGTACTACTATCCACCGACCAATTCGTTGTACATGCGAAATGATGCGGGAACCGCGTTCCTTGGGCCGGTGACCATCGGAACGACCGGAGCGACGCTGACCAACAGCCAGTGCACGCTGGACGCGGGAGCTTCGTCGGTAACCACCAATGGCAACCAACTGACCCTCAATGCCGTGCTCACCTTCAGCGCTTCGTTCACCGGCTCGAAAAACGTTTATATGAGCGTTACGGGCTTCAGCGGGCAAGGCGTGCCGTTCACGCTGGAAGGGACGTGGACGCCTTAGCGGCAGGATAGACGGGCTCCGCGGTTGACGGGGTCAGGCCGCGCGAACATTACCTCGCACGGGAGCGGGAACAGACTTCCCGCTCCCCGCAAGGGTACTGCCTAAGACCGAGGTAACGTGCGGTGGTGGTGATCGAGGCATGGCCGAGCTCGACCTGACGCTGCACGAGGGATGCGCGTATGCGATTGAAGTGAACCCCTGGAGTGAGACACGAAGTTAAGGGGGTAGTCGCCGTTGGCTGCAAAAGCGTTGACGGCGAGCGATGGATAATCCCACTCTGGAAGCACCTGAGCGGAGGATAGGGCGACGCAGGGATGCGACC
>DASRCB010000160.1:0-3878 GCA_035653295.1 Bryobacteraceae bacterium | reverse complement strand
CTCGAGGACCTCGGATCGCAGGGCGAATGGCCGACGCATCCCGAGCTGCTCGACTGGCTGGCGTCGGAATTCATGCAGCCCTCCTCCGGGGGCGCTCACGCGTGGGATGTGAAACACATTATCCGCACCATCGTGACGAGTCACACCTACCGGCAGGCATCCGCGTCGACGCCGCAGCTGGACGAGCGCGATCCCGACAACCGGCTGCTCGCGCGCCAGAGCCGGTTTCGCGTCGACGCAGAAGTGGTGCATGACACGGCGCTGTTCATATCCGGTCTGCTGGTGGAGCGCCTGGGGGGGCCGAGCGTGCGCCCCTACGAACCGGACGGCTACCTGGCCGGGCTGAATTTCCCCAAGCGGGAATACTCAGCCAGCCACGGCGAGGATCTCTACCGCCGCGCGCTATATACGGTGTGGCAGCGCACGTTCCTGCATCCAACGCTGCTCACATTCGATGCGCCGACGCGCGAGGAGTGCACGGTGAACCGCGTGAATTCCGACACTCCGCTGCAAGCCCTGACGCTGATGAACGACCCGATTTTTGTTGAGGCTTCGCGCGCGTTTGCAGCAAATATTCTGAAATCCGGGAGCGACTGGAATGCGCGGCTCAACTGGGCGTTCTTAAAGGCGCTGAGTCGAACGCCGGATAAGGAAGAGCGCCGCATCCTGACCGGATTGTACCGGCGCGACCTCGCGCGCTTCCGTTCCGGCGAGTCGGATGCGACCAGGTTCCTGGCGGTCGGCGAGTGGCGCCCGCCGTCCGATCTCGACACAAACGAGCTTGCGGCGATGACGACCGTGGCGCGCGCGATACTCAACCTGCACGAAACGATTACGAGGAATTAGAGAGGTGGCAATGGATACCTACGACCGCGGCTGCGAGATTTGCCGGCGCACGTTCTTGGGGCAAGGCGTCTCCATGCTGGGCTCCCTGGCTTTAAGTTCACTGCTTTCACGCGCGGCGTTCGCCGCAGAGACGCAGCCGGACATGAGCTCGAAGGGCGTGGTCAACCCGCTGCACCATCCGCCCAAAGCGAAACGAGTGATTTTTTTGTATCAGGCCGGCGGACCGTCGCACCTGGAGACCTTCGATAACAAACCCAAGCTGCGCCAGTTAAACGGCGAACCAATGCCCGATTCATTCACCAAAGGCCAGCAGATCGCGCAGCTGCAGGGCAGCAAGCTGGTCTGCTTCGGTCCGCAGTACAACTTCAAGCGGTTCGGCAAATCCGGCCAGGAGATTTCGGAGCTGTTCCCGCACATCGGCGGCGTTGCAGACGATATCTGCATTATCCGGTCGATGTGGACTGAGCAGATCAACCACGATCCGGCTCATACGCTGATGAACACCGGATCGATCATCACCGGACGACCGAGCATGGGTTCGTGGATTCTCTACGGGCTCGGCTCGGAGGCGGACAATCTGCCTGGCTTCGTGGTGCTGCTGTCCTCGGGCAAGGGCGGCCAGATGCAGCCGATCGCCGCGCGGCAGTGGTCGTCCGGATTTCTGCCGAGCAAGTTTCAAGGCGTCAAATTCAATTCTGTGGGTGATCCGGTGCTGCATATTCAGACTCCCCCCGGATTGAGCGCGGCGGCGCAGCGCGATTCCATCGACGCGATCAACGCCTTGAATCGTCTGCAGAGCAAGGCCGCGCCGGATCCCGAGATTCTGACGCGCATCTCCCAGTACGAGATGGCGTTCCGCATGCAGACCAGCGTCCCGGAACTTATGGATATGAGCAAGGAGCCGCCGCACATTCTCGAGATGTACGGCGCACGACCGGGCGACGGCTCGTTCGCATCGAACTGTCTGCTCGCACGAAAGCTTGCCGAGCGCGGCGTGCGCTTCATCCAGCTTTACCATCGCGACTGGGATCACCACAGCGGAGTGAAGGCCAACATCGCCATAAAAGCGCAGGAAACGGACCGGGCGACGGCGGCGCTGATCACCGATTTGAAGCAGCGGGGCATGCTGAAGGACACGCTGGTGGTCTGGGGCGGCGAGTTCGGGCGGACCCCCATGTCGCAGGGCGGCGACGGACGCGACCACCACATCAAGGGTTTCTCCTTCCTGCTTGCCGGGGGCGGCGTCAAGGGCGGCATTACCTACGGCGCGACTGATGAACTCGGCTATGCGGCCGTTGAGAATCCGGTAGCCGTCCCGGATTTCCACGCCACCATGCTGCATTTGTTGGGAATCGACCATAAGCGGCTGACCGTGAAGTATCTCGGGCAGGATGCGCGCCTGACAGGCGTTGCGGGCGAGGTGGTTAAGGATATTCTGGCCTGATTCGAGCGGCGATCACTCGAAGCGCGTTTAAGCCATTCAAACTGGGCTGCTTTTGCCATGCTCTGAACCGATGAGCCGCAGGCAAAGCAGCCCGGGTCCGCATGAGGGCGGCCATATTTTCCCGCGCTCAGTGCGTTTAGCGGTATAGGGCCTCGCTGATCCCGTCGATATTATAGATTGAGTGATTCGGACTATGCTGAACCGCGCTTGGTACGCGGGCGTTTTGCTCTCATGCGGAATCGCCCCACTCAGCGCGCAGCAGTTCCATTTCGACTACTACGGCCCGGACAGAGGTCTGGCGAGTCTCGGCATTGTAGCACTGCTCCAGGACCGGCAGGGATTTCTCTGGGTTGGCGCCACCAATGGTCTGTTCCGGTATGACGGCTGGCGTTTTCGCGAGTTCGATGTTCGCGACGGTCTCCCCAGCCGCTCAATCAACGGTGTCCACGAAGATCGCTGGGGCCGGCTCTGGATCGCCGCCAAATTTGGCCTGGCGCATTTCGACGGAGAGCGCTTCGTCCCGGTAAACTTCGGCTTTCCGGTGCAGATACTGGGGCGCCAGCCGATCGCATCGGATAACGCCGGACGGCTGTACGTGGCGACCACGACAGGACTGGCCATCGGCGTTCCCGCAAACAATGCCGTTTATAAATTTCATTTGCTACGCCCTGGAATAAGTGCGGCGGCGAACAGCGTACGAAGCGTATACGTGGCTTCGGACCAGACGGTGTGGTTTGGCGCCGGGCACGCTCTATATAGGATGCGGGCGGGAGAGGCGGATTCCCTGGCCGAAGTTCCGGGACTGCCGCCGGAGCGGTGGGATGCGATCATTTCCGACCCGCGCGGAAACGTGTGGGTGCGGAGTTCCCGGCTGCTGTTCGTCCGGCCCGCAGGAGAGGCGCGCTTTGAAGCCCGCGACCAGGGATTGCCGCCGGCGGGCCACGCTGGCGCTCTGGCGCTGGATCGATCCGGGGCTCTGCTGGTTCCAACCGATCGCGGGCTGGCGGTCCTCGAAGCGGAGCAGTGGCGAATGATCTCGACGAACAATGGCCTGCCGAGCGATGCCGTGACTTCGGCGTTCGAGGATCGCGAAGGCTCGCTTTGGATCGGGCTGTGGGGATCCGGCCCGGTGCGCTGGGCGGGATACAAGGAATGGGAGGGATGGACCCGCGCCGAGGGCCTCAGCAGCGATGTAATCTCAGCGATCCGGCGCGATGCGCGCGGCCGGCTGTGGCTTGGCACCGATTACGGTTTGACGCGCATGGACGGTCCTGGACGCCGATGGCCGCTGTGGACCGACCGCGACGGTCTTCCGAGCACTAAGGTTCGCGCCCTGGCCGCGGCGCCGGACGGCAGCCTTTGGGTGGGATTGTCGCCAGGCGGCGTGTGCCGCGTCGACGCAGCCCAACGTTCAGTTCACGCCTTCGGGCCCGGCAGCGGTTTGACCAGCGACCGCGTGAACGGACTGTTGATTGACGGTGAGAACCGCTTGTGGGTTGGCGCCAGCGGCGGCTTGTTTCGGAGCACTTCTTTGCTGACGGGCGCGGTTCGATTCGAGCGGCTGACGCCTCCGGCCAGCGATGACGAG
>DASRCB010000159.1:0-28112 GCA_035653295.1 Bryobacteraceae bacterium | reverse complement strand
ATGTCGTCCGCCAGATGATGGTAGTGCGCATCGGCGGCGAACGACAGGTTCGGCAGCACCGCTCCGAGGTGCAGCATGGTGGCGAGCTGAATGCCGAGCTCGCCGCTGGAGTGCACGGCCACGCTGAACTGAAAGGTCTCGCACACGCCCGCCGCGCGCACGCAGGGTCGGATGCCGCCCCAGAATGTCGTGTCCAGCAGGATCACGTCAACCGCGGGATCGAGGATGTTCGCCGCCAGCTGCTCGAAGTTGACCACCACCGTGTTCGTGGCCAGCAGCGTTTTCAGCCGCTGCCGAACCATGCGCATTCCGTTCAGGCCCCACGTGGGATCCTCGAGGTAATCGTTGCGATAGTTCCTGATCTGCCGCCCGAACCAGACGGCGGTGTCCACGCTCCATGCGGCGTTGCAGTCGAAGCGAAACCGATCGCCGGGGAACTGCTCGGCGAGGGCGCGGTAGCATGCCAGGTCGTATTCCGGGGGAAAAACGCCGCCTTTGAGCTTGTGCGTGGTGAAGCCGTACTGCTCTTTCAGCTCGCGCGTATAGCGCACCATCTGCTCGATGGTGCGGGTCTCGCCGGCCTCGGTTTCCGGATCGGGATAGCGGTAGAACAGGTAGCTGGCGAAGGGCACGCGGTCGCGCACGCGCCCGCCGAGCAGGTCGCAGACCGGCGCGCCCCACTTCTTCCCGACGATATCGAGGCAGGCGAACTCGATGGCCGCGAGCAGCTGGGTGCGGTTGTTGTAGAGCGAGGCGGTCGGATTCGCGATGAGGAAGCGCAGTTGTTCGAGGCGCGCGGGATCGTGGCCAACGAGGTACTGCTTCAGTCCGCGAAAGGCGGCCTCGGCCGACTCTCCGCCGCCGCCCATCTCACCGAGGCCGGTGATGCCCTCGTCGGTATCCACCTCGACGATGGTGCGCACGAACCGGCCCCAGTGGCAGCCGTTGGCGTGGCGCAGCGGCGCCTGAAGCGGGACGGTGACGGTGGTCGGACGGATATCGGTAATCTTCATTTCTGCACCTTCGGCACGCCGCCGATGCGTGTGAGCAGGCCGCCATCGACGGTCCAGACGGCGCCGGTCACGAACGACGCGGCCGGGTGGGCAAGGAAGCAGAGCACCTCCGCGATCTCTTCGGGTTTCGCAATCCGGCCCAGCGGATGCATCTCGCGGCAGGCGCGGTAGACGGATTCGGGATCTTCGTCCAGTCCCGCCGACCAGGCCAGCATGGGCGTGTCCACCGTGCCCGGACACACGCAGTTGACGCGAATGCCGTCGGCCGCGAAATCCACGGCCATGCTGCGCGTTAATCCGAGCAGCGCGTGCTTGCTGGTGGAGTACGCGAACACATTGTTCTGTGTGGCGAGGCCCTGTACGGATGAAACCACGACGATCGAGCCGCCGCCCGCCTTCTGCATGTGCGGCAGCGCGGCGCGGGCCACGTTCCAGACGCCGCGCAGGTTGATGTTCAGGACGCGATCCCATTCCTCGTCGGTGGTGGTAAGCGCGGTCCCGTAGGCCTGCACGCCCGCGCTGGCGATAACCGCATCGATGCGGCCGCACTGGCTCGCGATTTCTTCAACCGCGTCGCGCGCCTGGCCGGAGTTCGCGACATCGACGCGATGAGTGGGGTCGCCGTGTACATCGAATGAGAACACGCGCGCCCCGCGCTGCTTCAGCAGATCGACCGCCGCGCCGCCGATACCCGATGCGCCTCCGGTCACGATCGCCACCTGATCGGTGTGGTCCATAGTCATTTCTCCCATAGCCGCTGGATGTCCTCCAGGGTGCGGCCTTTTGTCTCCGGCAGCGCCAGCAGCACGAAAACGAAGGCCACCGCGCACAGCGCGGCGTAGAACCAGAATGCGCCCGCCGTGCCCAGCAGGTGAACCAGGGTGAGGAATGTCAGCGTGACGGCGAGACAGGAGATCCAGATGGTCATCGTGCCGATGGACATGGCGCGCGCGCGGACGGCGTTCGGAAAGATTTCGGATATGTAAACCCAGACGCCGGGTCCGAAGCTTACGGAGAACGAAAAGACGTAAGCCAGAATCAGCGCGACAATGAGCGGGAACGAGGGCGATGGATTCCGGAACGCCAGTCCGAGCACGCCCAGCGAGACTCCCATTCCGGCGGCGCCCCACAGCAGCAAAGCCCGCCGGCCTGCGTGATCGATCGTGGCCATGGCGAGTATCGTGCCGATGAAGTTGACGGCGCCGATGAGCACGTTGGCTCCGATGGCGGAGGAAGCGTTCTGTCCGGCGTGTTCGCGCAGCAGGATTGAGCCGTAATAAATGATGGTGTTGATGCCGGTGATCTGGCACAGGATGGCGAGCACCACGGCTACGATGAGCGCGCGGCGCAGGCCGGGGCGGAAGAGATCGGCAAGAGTGGCGCCGGCCTCCTCAGCCAGGCTGGTACGGATCTCCCGCAACTCGCGCTCTGCTTCTTCCGGCGAGACGACGCGTGTGAGCACCGCGAGCGCGTCCGCCTCGTCGCGCTTCGCGGCCAGCCAGCGCGGGCTTTCGGGGATGAACAGGAGCCCAAGCCAGAAGGCGACGGATGGAACGGCGGCAACGGCGAACATCCACCGCCAGTTGCCGCGACCCGCGAACGAAAGCTGCCAGTTCACATAATAGGCGGCGAGAATGCCGGTCACGATGGCGAGCTGATTTACGGAGACGAGGCGGCCGCGGCGGTGCGGCGGCGCGATCTCGGCGATGTACATGGGCGCCAGCACGGAGCCGAGTCCGATAGCGATGCCGGCGGCGAAACGGGCCATGGCCAGCCCGATCAGCTCCCGTGGCAGCGCAGAGGCGACGGAGGCGGCGGCGAAGAGGACAGCGGCGGAGATGAGCGCGCGCCGGCGTCCGAGGCGATCGGTGACGATTCCAGCCAGACCGGCGCCGAAGATGCATCCCACCAGCAGCGCGCCGGCGACGAGTTCGACCTGAAAATCGGTGAGCCGGAACTCGTCGCGCAGGAATGGCAAAGCGCCGTTGATAACCGCGGTATCGAAGCCGAACAGCAGGCCCGCCAGCGCCGCGACAGCCGAGATGAGGTACACGTAAGCGCGGCGCGCGCGGACGACCGTCGGCGTCATGTATTGGACAGTATCAGAAAGGCGGGTCGAGAGCCCGACGCAGGCCGAGTGGGGTGCCCCCCATAAGCGCGGCGCGGTCAGGGAGAAACGCGGTAGACGAGCAGTTCGGGCGGCTGCTTCTTCCCCGGGTTCGCAACAGCGATAGACAGCCGAGCCACCACGTGCAAGCTAAAGGCTCGCACCACAATCGGCATTTCAGGAGAATGTACAAAGTCCAGAGGCGGGCTGAGGAGCCCGCCAGGCCGAGGGCCTGCCCCCAAAAACCTGTCGCCGCACGCGGCGCAGGTCCACACTGATCGTGTTATTCTGGCCGACGCGCGAATCAGCGGCTCACACCACCGCGCGTGGAAGGAGACGTTATCATGCCGGAACTGCAAAGCGAGCAGGATGCGCTGCAGCAGGCGCAGCTGCTGTTCAAGATCCAGAAAGGCAAGCTGCCGGCGAACGCCCTCGAGGATTACGCGAGAATTGCCTGGTTTTTCACGAGGGCCGATGCGAATATGTTCGAGGCCGCGCTGGAGGACATCTCTCAGGACCTGTGGGCGGCGTACTGCCGGTTTTTCAACCGCTACAACGGCGTCATGCGCAATATGTTTACTCACTCTATCCGCGAGGTGGCGGAGGGTTACGGATGGCAGTATGACACCCGGGAGAATGTCGTCCTCACCGGCGGTATCAGCGGAGCGCAGTATGAAAAGTGGACGCGCGCGGGCGTGCTGTTCAAGGATCAGATGGACCTCAAGCACGGCGAGCACAGCCACACCTTCCAGTGGCTGGCGGTATGCGCGCGGCGGTTGCAGATCAACCTGAACCTGCATCCCACCGTGTTGTACAAGCAGATCTTCGACGTCATGAATCAGAACAAGAAGACGGTGATCGTCCCCGACTTCAAAACGGATACCAAGAAGCAGGGCGCAAGCGCAAACTACACGTGCTGGTCCTGGGTGGCGGACTGCTTTCCGAAGTCCCTCGCCACCGGCCAGGAGATACCCGCCGAGCCATCGCTGTTTTCAGAGCGCTATCGCACGCCGCAGATCGTGATGAAGTACCTGCTCAATCCGGCCAATGCGGATGGCAACTTTATCAAGACGTATCTTCAATATCGATACAAGCGGCGGAGATGGGTGTCCGACGAGGGCGGTTACGATAACGTCTCCGGCGGCGGGACAGCCAAATCAGCCGGGGAATTGAAGCACCTGAAAGTGCGCGACTGGAAGCAGGTGGAGGCGTCGGCGTTCAGCCGCGACTTCGACACGAAGAGCTTTTACGATCGTAAAGAGTTCAGGAACCAGGGTCATGACACGTGGCCGGTCAAGAAGTACGTGCAGGTGACGCTGCACGGCCAGCAGGGGTATTTGACCGATCCGCAGTTCCTGTATCAATAGCGCAGTCGCCGCCTGGCAGGCGCTGCCCGATAATAAGAGTTCCCGATGTCGGAAGCGCCGTCCACGCCGCTGATGCGGCAATATCACGCCATCAAACAGCAGGTTCCGCAGGCGCTGCTGATGTTCCGCCTGGGCGACTTCTACGAGCTGTTCTACGACGACGCCGTGACGGCCGCGCGCGAGCTGGAGATCACGCTGACGTCCCGCAACAAGGAAAAGGGCCAGGCGATCCCCATGTGCGGCGTGCCCTATCATTCCGCCGAGGGCTACATCGCGCGCCTTATCCAGCGCGGATATCGCGTAGCCATCTGCGACCAGATGGAGCAGCCCGGTCCGGGAAAGAAACTGGTGCGGCGCGAGCTGACGCGGGTAGTCACGCCGGGCACCACCACGCAGTCGGCGCTGCTGCGCTCGCACGAGAACAGTTATCTGGCGGCCGTTTTCCGCAACGGAGCGCGCGCCGGCGTGGCGCACGTCGATGTCTCGACCGGCGAGTTCCGCGCCACGGAGATCGACGACGGCGAGGTAAACGCGCTGCTGGAGAATCTCAGCGTGCGCGAGGTGCTCGCGCCCGAAGCGCTGAACGGCCTTCCCGCCTTTCGCACCACGCTCGATGACTGGGTCTTCAGTTTCGACTACGCGGAACGCACTTTGCGCGACCACTTCCGGCTGCTGACGCTTGATGGCTGCGGGTTGGATAACAGGCCGCTGGCGATCAGCGCCGCGGGCGCGATCGTGCACTATCTGCGCGATACCCAGAAATCCGCGCTCGATCATCTGGATCTTCCCGCCTGGTACGACCGCGGGGACGCCATGGTGCTGGACGCCTCCACCGTGCGTAACCTCGAACTGCTGGAGCCGCTGTTCGCCGGCGAGAGCTACGAGGCCACGCTGATCCACGTTCTGGACGAGACCTGCACCGGCATGGGCGGCCGCCTGCTGCGGCAGCGGGTGCTGCGGCCTTCGGTGCGGCGCGATGAAATCGAGCAGCGGCTCGATGCGGTTGAGGAGATCCTGGCCGCTACCATCGCGCGAGCGGAGATCCGCAAAGTGCTGGGCGCCATTCTCGACCTGGAGCGCCTCACGGCGAAGCTTACTCTGGGCACCGCCGGACCTCGGGAGATGCTGGCGCTGGGCCGGTCTCTGGCGGTGTTTCCTTCGCTGAAACGATTCACAGCCGAGCTGAAATCGCAGCGTCTGCGAAGTATTCATAACGAGCTCGATGACATTCCCGAGCTGCGCGATCGAATTCTCAGCGCGATCGCCGAGGAGCCGCCGGCGAATCTCAACGACGGCGGTACGATTCGCGGCGGTTTCAACACGGAATTGGACGAACTGCGCGATCTGAGCCGCAACAGCAAGCAGTACATCGCTCAGATCGAGGCGCGCGAGCGTGAGCGCACCGGTATCCAATCCCTGAAGGTTCGATTCAACAACATCTTCGGGTATTACATCGAGATTTCGAAGGCGAATCTTCATCTGGCGCCGCCGGATTACGAACGCAAACAGACGCTGGTCGGCGCCGAGCGATTCACCACGCCCGAGCTGAAGGTGCTGGAACAGAAGATCCTCGAAGCCGAAGAAAAGATGCTGGCCCTCGAGCGCGAGATCTTCGGCGAGCTGCGCGCTTTCGCCGCATCGCTGGCCCCGCGCATTCGCCGTACCGCGGCCGCTGTCGCCGAGATCGACGTCACCTGCGCGCTGGCTCATGTTGCCGCGCAGAACCGGTACGCGAGGCCGCGCTTTTCCGATTCGGGCGAGATGCGCATTGTCGCGGGACGCCACCCCGCGATCGAGAAGCTGAGCGTCCGCGAAGGCCTGCGGTTCATTCCCAACGACCTTTACCTGAAGTCGGAGAGCGAGTTCATCGCCGTCATCACCGGCCCGAATATGGGCGGGAAATCGACCTATCTGCGGCAGACCGCGCTTATAGCGATCCTGGCTCAGCTCGGGTCGTTCGTGCCCGCCGAGAGCGCGATGCTGCCCATCATCGATCGGGTCTTCACGCGTATCGGGGCGGCGGACAATCTCGCGCGCGGCCGATCCACATTCATGGTAGAGATGACCGAAACGGCGGTCATCCTCAACACCGCCACGGCGAACAGCCTGGTGGTGCTGGACGAGATCGGGCGGGGCACGGCCACCTACGATGGTCTGGCGCTGGCGTGGGCGGTGATCGAGCACATCCATGGCCGCATTCGCGCCAAGACTCTTTTCGCCACGCATTACCACGAGCTGACGGAACTGGCCGATCAGCTGGCGGGCATTCGCAACCTGCACGTTTCGGTAAAAGAAGCGGGCGCTCAGGTGATCTTCCTGCGGAAGGTAGAGCCGGGGCGCGCCGATCGCAGCTACGGTATCGAGGTGGCGCGGCTCGCCGGACTGCCCGCCGGCGTCATCGACCGTGCCCGCGAGATTCTTTCGCTCCACGAGCGATCGGAGCACGCGGTGACCGAAGAACTGAGCCCACGGCCGAGCGCGCCGATGCAGATCCAGATGTTCGAACCGGTCGGCTATCACATCGCCGAGCGCATTCGCAAAGTGAATGTGGACGAGCTGCGGCCCATCGAAGCGCTCCAACTGCTGCACGAGCTGCAACAGGAGCTGAAGCGCTCGTGAGGGTGGCCGGGCTGATCAGCGGCACTTCCGTGGATGGGATCGACGTGGCCGTGGTGGATATCACCGACACGGACCTGCATCTGGTGAAAGCGGCGACGGCGACATGGCCGCCGGAAATGCGCGCGCGCATTCTCGGCATCTCCAATGCTCCGACGCATACCGCCGATATCGCGGAGATGAATTTCCTGGTCGGTCGGCACTTTGCGAGTGCGCTCGTCGAGGCGTTTCCAGTCGAGTCGATCGAGCTGATCGGCTCGCACGGCCAGACCATCTATCACCACGGGTCGGATCCGCTGTGTACGCTGCAGATCGGGGAAGGGGCGGTGATTGCCGAGATGACCGGCCGGCCTGTGGTCTCCGATTTTCGCGTGGCCGATATGGCGGCGGGCGGGCGCGGCGCGCCGCTGGTTCCATTTCTCGATTACCGCCTGTTCCGGCATGACAGCATTCATCGCATTGCGCTGAACATCGGCGGCATCGCGAATATCACCGTCATTCCGGCGGGGGCGCGGCCGGAGGATGTGGTCGCATTCGACACCGGACCGGGGAACATGATTATCGATGCCCTGACGCCGCCGTTCGACCGCGATGGCGCACAGGCGCGCGCGGGCCGGGTGAACGAATGGCTGCTCGAAGAGATACTGCGCGATTCTTACTACCAGCAGCCACCGCCGAAGACGGCCGGACGTGAACAGTACGGCGCTGCGTTTATAGAACGCACTGGCATCGATGTGGCCACCGCGACCGAGCTGACCGTGCGCACGATTGCCGCGGCGGTGGCGGCGTTTCCAGCCACGCAGGAGGTAATCGTTTCCGGCGGGGGCGCCCACAACACGTATATGATGGAGCGTCTTCAGGCAAGCATCCGCCCGCGACTTCGCCGTTCGGCCGAGCTGGGCGTCGATATCGATGCGAAAGAAGCGATTCTGTTCGCGCTGCTCGCATACGAGACATGGCATCGCCGGCCGGGCAACATCCCGTCCGCAACCGGCGCGGCGCATCCGGCGATTCTGGGCAAGATGAGCCGGCCCTCACCACCATGACCGGCGCCGCCTCAACTTCGCCGGAGTTTCTCGAGCTTGGCGTCGTGATCGTCGGGCTCGCGGTACTCGCGCGCGTGGCGACGAAGCTCGGATTCTCAGCCATCCCGCTCTATCTGCTGGCCGGTCTGGCGTTCGGCAGGGGCGGGCTGGCGCCCGTGAGTTTCAGTCAGGATTTTGTACGCATCGGCGCGCAGATCGGTCTGCTGCTGCTGCTGTTCATGCTGGGTATCGAATACACCGGCGATGAGCTGAGCCGGCATCTCGGACGCGCGCTGCCGGCGGGCGCCGTGGACCTCGTGCTCAATTTTCCGCCGGGGTTCGTCGCCGGGCTGCTTCTCGGCTGGAAGCCGCTGGCCGCCGTTTTGCTCGGCGGCGTTACCTGGGTTTCTTCTTCGGGGATCATCGCAAAGGTTCTCGCGGAGCTGGGGCGCGCCGGAAATCCGGAAACAGCCACGGTGCTGTCCGTCCTCGTTCTCGAGGACGTCGCCATGGCGATTTATCTGCCCATCGTCGATGTTCTGCTCAGCGGCGGCACGCCGGCGAACATTGCGATCTCGGCCGCCGTGGCGATCGTGGCTATCGCAGCCGCGCTGTTCATCGCCGTTCGCTACGGACACCGGATCAGCGATGCAGCCGGCAGCGAGTCGGACGAAGTAATTCTGTTGACCACGCTGGGCGCGGTGCTGCTCGCCGCCGGCGTGGCCGAGCGCATAGGCGTCTCCGCCGCCATTGCCGCCTTCCTGGTGGGCATCGCTGTCTCCGGTCCGCTGGCGCGACAATCGCATCGCCTGCTGGCGCCGCTGCGCGATCTGTTCGCCGCCACGTTTTTCTTCTTTTTTGGCTTGGAAATCGACCCCGCCAGCCTGGTTTCCGTCCTGCCCGTTGCCCTGGTGCTGGCGCTGGTCACGGCAGCATCCAAGATCGGGACGGGCTGGTGGGCCGCGAAGCGCGCGGGCATCGACGGGCGGGGCGGGGTTCGCGCGGGTGTGGAGCTGATTCCGCGCGGCGAGTTTTCGATCGTGATCTCGGGTCTTGGCGCGGCGCTCGAGCCGGGGCTCGCCCCGGTTTCGGCGGCCTATGTCCTGCTGCTTGCCGTGAGTGGTCCGCTCGCGGCGCGCTTCACGAAATAACCATCGCTGATTTGCGTTTCCAGGCCACCACCAGGCCCGCGGCGATGAGGATCAGCGCCAGGCAAAGGCCGTCCCACAGGCCGACGATGCCCCAGTGCAGGCGGTAGCACAGCCAGCAGCCCAGCGGCAGCCCGATGGCCCAATAGCAAACCAGGTTGAACAGCATCGCCGTGTGGGTGTCGCCGAGGCCGCGCAGCGCGCCGGTGGCCACAGTCTGCAATCCGTCGAAAACCTGGAAGACGGCGGCGATGGCGAACAGCACCACCGCGAACTCGACAATGCGTGCGTCGGCGGTATACAGGTGCGCGAGCGGGCGCGGGAAGAGGATGAAGCACAGCGCGGCGCAGACTTCCCAGGCAACTCCGATGCCCATGGCGATCCAGCCCGCGCGCGCGGCGAGTCGTGGCTCGCCGGCGCCTCGTGCTCTGCCGACCGACACGGCCGCCGCGGAACTAATGCCCAAAGGAATCATAAAGCTGACCGCGGCCATGTTCAGGGCGATGGTATGAGCAGCCAGGCTGACCGCGTTCAGAGTCCCGGCCAGAGCGGTCACGGTGTGGAAGACTCCAACCTCGAGCACCGTCGTAGTTGCGGCCGGGACACCGAGCTTCAGCAGCCGCCTGAGGTGTTGGACGCTGGCGCGGACGCTGCGGAACGCATGTGGATCGCGCCGCAGCACGGCGTACAGCAGCACGCCGGCAAGATAGACGCGCGCGAAGAACGTAGAGAGCGCCGAGCCACGAATTCCCATGGCCGGCGCGCCCCAGTGGCCATAAATCAGAAGCCAGTTGCCGAGTGCGTTCACGAGGTTCGAACTGACGAGCGCGAAGGTGACCGGCCGCACATAATGCAGGCCCTGGAGGTAGCGGCGGAATACGGTGTAGATGAGCAGCAGCGGCAGGCTCCAGAGCAGGACGCGAACGAACGCGATGGCCTGCACGCGTACGTCGCCGGCGACACCGAGCATACCGAGCAGGGGCATGCACGCGAAAATCAGCGCAATCAGCAGAGGCGACGCGAGCAGCGCGAGAGCGAGCGCGGATACGAGCGAACGCCGGCCATCCTCCATGTCGCAGCGTCCGAAAGCGTGCGAGACAAGCGTATCCATGCCGGCCATCATTGCCAGGCCGAAAATGGCGAAGGGATAGAAGAGGGCGCTGCCGACGCTGGTGGCCCCGATCGCGACCGCGCTGTCCGGGAGACGGCCGACCATCATAATGTCCACCACGCCCATGGACATCCAGCCCAGCTCGGCGAGAGCAAGCGGAGCGGCGATGCGCAGCATGGCGTGGATCTCGTCGCGCCGGGAGCCGGTTGAAGCCGCTTGCATACGAGCTTCCATTGTGAACAATTCGCCTCCGGGTTTCGTACCTGAGATTTGGAGGCTGGTATGTTTTGCACTCGCTGTGGGACCCAACTCGAAGAGACCGTCCGCTTTTGCCACAACTGCGGCGCGGCGACCGTGAATGCGCCGGGCGCGGGGGCTCCGGGCGGATCGCGGCGGCTGGTGCGCTCGGCCGCCGACCAGAAAATCGCGGGTGTCTGCGCGGGGTTCTCGCACTACTTCGGGGTGGACATTACGCTGGTGCGGATTCTGTGGATCGTGCTGGTGATCTGGCCCGTGCCGCTGGTGGGCATCATCGCGTACATCATTGCCTGGATCGTGATGCCGCTGGACACTGCGCCGACAGCAGTAACGGCGCCGCGGACAGTCTGACCTTTCCAACTACAGCAGTTGCTGGGCCGGTGTCGTCGCTGACGCAGGCCGGCGGCGCTGGAAACGCTCAGCATCCTGCCTGGAGTAGATGTTGTTGAACATGATGTAATTGGGGCCGGGCACGGACGCTCGGGCCAGCTTCGCCTGCAACTCAATCAGATCTTCGTCGGTGTACTGGTAGCGGTATCCTGTTCTGCCGTTAAGGCGCCAGTACAAACGATCTCCGAACACAGGGTCGGATTTGAATGGGTCCACACAGTGGATCAGGCTGTTTTCGGCGCAGAGATGGCGAATCAGATCGGGCCGCCAATCGTCACCTCGGGGCTCCCAGGCAAAAACGCGATTGTCACGCTCAATCTGGCGAAAGAAGGCAGTGAGATTGCGAGTGTTCTCAGTGGTTGGAAGGAACGACCTCGGGCATTGAAACACGATGACGTCGGCCTCAACGATCCGGGCTATGTCGCGAGTGCGCTCCCATGCCAGCATGACCTGGTCGGTTGGCTGGAAGCTGCCGTAAAGGTTTCGTTCTGTCGCACTGATTCCTGACTTCAAGCGCCGGTAGGTGGGGCTCGAGGGCGTATGCGTTATGAGTTGCCAGGCCTTCATGCAGAAGCGGAAGCCCGGCGGCGCCTGGGATCTCCACCGTTTCGCAACCGCGTCAGCGGGAGGTTGATAGAAGGTTGTCTGTAGCTCGATGGTCGGGAAATCAACGACGTAACGGGCCTGTGCTTCGGTCCAGCCACAACAGCCCACGAAGCACCGGGTCTCTGTCACTCCGACCAGCGTACCCTGCCGGGCGGCCCCCACCCCGACATACTGCTTACTCGGTGCGCAGGGCCACCATCGGCTCGATTGCTGAGGCGCGCCAGGCGGGGATCAGCGATGCGATCAGGGCCGCCAGGGCGAGTAACAACACCGCGAGCAGGAGCATCGCCGGGTCCCATGGGCTGACCCCGAACAACTGCGTGGTCATCAGCGTGCCGGCGGCGATGGCAGCGGGGATACCGAGAGCCAGTCCGACGCCGACCTGTCCAAAGGCGCCGCCGAGCACCATCTTTATAACCCTGGCGCGATTGGCGCCGAGCGCCATCCGCACGCCGATTTCCCCCGTCCGGCGTTCCACGATGTAGGCGAGCACGCCGTACAGGCCGACGGCAGCCAGTACGAGCCCAAGCACGCCGAACAACGTTGTCAGGGTAGCGATCATGTTCTCCTGCTGGAAGTCGGCACTTACAACGTTCGTGTACGGGTCAACACCGTAGAGCACTAAGTTGGGATCCACGCCCGCGAGCGTCCTGCGGACATTCGCCTCGATATCCGGCTGTTTGCCGGGAGCCCAAAGCACGATGTTATAGAGATAATGAGACCAGGTTTCGCCGCTCTGGTAAGCCGGGTCGTCGTAGTGTGCAGTTTGTGCTTCCGGCATCCAAAACATGGGGCGCACGGGTTTTCGGTAGCCGTAAGTCATATACCGCATGTCGTTCGTAACGCCGACAATTTCGTACGTTGCCGAGTATTTGGTCCTGCCTGGGCCGAAGTGCTGACCGATCGGGTTCTCGCCTTTGAAAAACCTTTTGACGAAAGCCTGGTTGACGATCGCCACGTTGCGGGCGGCCGCCGTATCCTGGTCCGTAAATGGCCGGCCGACGACGATTCTGGCGCCGATACTTTCAAAGAAGCCCGGCGTGACGCGCGCCCAGCCCGCGCCATTGTCTTCTTTTACCGAGGGCTCGGGCCGTCCTTCGATACGCACTGAGGTGTTCCAGCTGTCGCCGGTCATCGGCGCATAGAGCGCGGCCGACACCATTCGCACGCCAGGAATCCGGAGTAATGCGTCGTTAATCTGCCGGAACAAAGGCTCCAGCTGTTCCGGCTTGTAAGTGCCGAGCATAGGATTGATCCACGCGATGTAGCGGTCCCTGGTTTCGAAACCGAAGTTCTGATGTTCGAGGTTGCGCAGACTCCGGCCGAGCAGGGCCGCGGCGGATAACAGGACGACGGACACCGCGATCTGCGCCACCACCAGCGACTTCTGCGTCCACGAGCGTCCGGCGCCCACGGACCGGCCCGCCCCGCGCAACGCATCCGCGGGATCGGCGCGTGAGGTCATCCACGCCGGAGCGATGCCAAAGAGCACGCCCGTGAGCACCGATAGCGCGAGAGTGAACAGCAGGACTGGCCAGGATGGTGTGGCGTCGATGGGGACATAGTTGTTTGGCCCGCCGATTTGGAACGCGAGATGAACAATTAACTTTGTGCCGGCATAAGCGACTGCGATGCCCAACACTCCTCCGGCTACCGCAAGCAGCGTGGATTCGACGAGCACTCTGCGAATAAGCCGAGTGCGCGAGGCGCCGAGCGCAACGCGGATGGAGGTCTGCGCCCGATCCTTCAACCCACGCGCGAGCATGAGATTGGCAAGGTTGGCGCAGGCCACCAGCAGGACACAGCCGGCGGCAATGAGCAGCAGCTTCAGCCCAGCCTCGTACTGATCGCGCATGGCGGCGACGCCCGCGCCGCCGCGAACGAGGTGCAGGGTCTGCCGCCGCCAGGTCTCCTTTTCCCCGGGCTCCATGTCGGGCACGTGGCTGGCCAGCCAGTCGTGCAGTTCCACCTTCAGCTTCGCTTCGAGAGATTTCGGATTCACTCCCGGACGGACTCGGCCGAGCAGGTCCAGGAAGTTGCTGTTGGCCCTTTTCAGCCGAGCCGTGTCGCCGTCGATCAGCGGTTCGGTGGTAACTGGGATCCAAAGATCGGGCATGCCCCAGCCGGCCAGCTTGGCGCCATAGAATCCCGGGGGCGCAACGCCAATCACGGTGAACGGGTGGCCGTTGATCTGGTACGCCGCTCCAACCACCGACGGGTCCGCGCCGTATTTGTCGCGCCAGATGCGGTAGCTCATAACGGCCACCGGGGGCGCGCCCTCGCGGTCGTCTGCGTCGGTCATCAGCCGGCCGATCCAGGCGTGCACGCCAAGGGTGCGGAAGAAGTTCCCGGAGACAAACTGGCCGTTGCGGGTATCGGCCTGAGCCGGAGATCCTGCTCTGCGGACGCCGAGCGGCGCATTGCCGGCCTGAAGTGCGGCGAGGTCGGCGAACTCGGGCGTGTGGGCGCGAAAGTTCTGATACGCCTCCCAGGAGAATAGTGAAAAATCGCCGTCGTCACCCTGGGTATAGCCACCCCAGTTGCAGCACAGGATCTTGTCTCCAATCTTCCACAGTTCGTCCGGCCGGGTTACGGGCAGGGATCTCAGCATTACCTGCTGCACGAGCGTGAAGATGGCCGTCGTGGCTCCGATGCCGAGCATCAGGGTGACGATCGCCGTGAGAGCGACCCCCGGGGTTTTACGCAGCTGCCGCAGCGCCTCTCGCAATTCACGCAACACCTTGCCCTCCACGGACGGTCATAGAAAAGACACTCCTTCGAGAAGTACGGGCGACCGGCGCGCCGGTTCCCGAACTATCCGTGATACTCGTGCCGGGCGGAAAAGTTGTGCGATTTTTGAGGGCCGCGGGCGGGCTCAGGACCGCCCAGCAACCCGGAATGCTTCGGCGCGGGGCAGGCTCGCTTCCGCTCCGCGTGTTTGCTCCATGCGGACGTGGTAGGGATAGAACCGCTGCGGGCGCTGGCAGACATGCGCGTAGATGGCGGCGCGCTTCTCATATTCGGTCAGCGACACGTCAACGTAAAGATTTGGCTGGAAATCCTGGGTTTGGATGCCAGTCATCACCTCGTAATAGACGAGCGCGAATCGGTGTCCCAGATCCTCCCACGCCGTCTCGGTCAGTTGCGCGGTATTGCGGTGGTCCGGATGGGTGTCATGCGGCCAGTGCGTCAGGACGACATCCGGTCTGAGGGAGCGGAGCAGCGTGGTGAAGCGCTGCTGGTCCAGTGGTCCGGCGCTGGTTTTGCCGTCGATTTGGTTGGCGAAGACCGCGCGGGCGCCGAGCAGTCTGGCGCCGGTGATGGCTTCGGTGGTGCGTACGCGCGCGGTCGTGGCGTGATCGCCGCCGCGCACGCCGGCTTCGCCTCGGGTCAGGTAGACGATGGTGACGGCATGGCCATCTCCGGTCAGCTTGGCTATGGTTCCACCGCAGCCCGTTTCCGGATCATCAGGATGGGCGCCGATCACGACAACGTGCAGGCGGTCGCTCTCGATGGGGCGGCCGAGCATGGCTTGAAGGTCCTGGTCCGAACCATATGAATAATGAGCCGGAATTGCCGCTGCGCTCGCCATGTGTATATTCTCTATCGAGAATAGGGCCATTGTCAAGAGGTAAACTGAAACGATGGAAGCACCGGAACAGAGCGCGGTTGCCGTGCGCGAGCGGGCCCGCTTTCACAGCGTGCGGACGGAGCGGTTTTCCGAGTCGGTGATTCGCGAGATGACCCGGCTCGCCGCCCGGCTGGAGGCGGTCAACCTGGCGCAGGGATTCCCGGATTTCCCCGCGCCGGAGGCACTGAAGCAGGCGGCGAGCGAGGCGCTGTTCGCGGACATCAATCAGTACGCGGTGACGTGGGGGGCGAAGCCGCTGCGGGATGCGATCGCGCACAAGTACGCGCGCTGGTACGGGCTGGAATACGACCCCGAGCGTGAGGTCACCGTGTGCTGCGGTTCGACGGAGGGCATGATTGCTTCACTCCTGGCGGTGACGACGCCGGGCGACGAGATCGTGGTTTTCGAACCGTTCTACGAGAATTATCGGCCGGATGCCCTCCTGTGCGGGGCGGAAGCGCGGCTGGTGACGCTGCACGCTCCGGAGTGGCGGTTCGATCCCGATGAGCTGCGGCGCGCGTTTTCGGCGCGGACGAAGGCAATTATCCTGAACACGCCGAACAATCCAACCGGCAAGGTGTTTACCCGGGACGAGCTGTCGTTCATCGCCGGGCTCTGCCAGGAGTTCGATGCGCTGGCCATTACCGATGAAATCTACGAGCACATCGTTTACGACGGCGCGCGGCATGTGACCATGGCCTCGCTGCCGGGCATGCGCGACCGGACAATCGTCGTGAACAGCATGAGCAAAACGTACTCGGTCACCGGCTGGCGTGTGGGCTGGGTGATGGCGCCAGCGGACATTGCCACCTCGGTGCGGAAGGTCCACGACTTTCTGACTGTGGGCGCGGCGGCTCCGCTGCAACAGGCGGGCGCGGTGGCGCTCGCGTCGCCGGACGAATATTACGAGAAGCTGGCGCGGGATTACGCCGCGCGGCGGGACGTGCTGCTGGCGGAACTGCGCGCGGCGGGATTTGCGCCGCAGGTCCCACGCGGCGCCTACTACATCATGTGCGATATCGCGCCATTCGGGTTTCGGGACGATGTGGCCTTCGTGCGCCACATGATCGAGCAGGCGGGAGTGGCGGCGGTGCCGGGGTCCAGCTTCTTTGACGATCCGGCGCGAGGGGCGGGGCTGGTGAGGTTCTGCTTTTGCAAAAAGCGCGAGACCCTTCTGGAAGCGGGGCGCAGGCTGCGGACTCTGAAGCTTAAGGCGTGATGCGCGTGCCGAGGACGGTCAGGAACTGGCGCATCCACGCGGGGTGCGCGGGCCATGCGGGTGCGGTCACAAGGTTCCCGCAGGTATGCGCTTCGTCGATGCCGACGTTCATATATGTTCCGCCGGCGCGGGTCACATCGGGTGAGACGGCAGGATAACAACTGCAGGTCTTTCCCTCCAGCACGTTGGCCGCCGCAAGGACCTGAGCGGCGTGGCAGATGGCGGCGATCGGCTTCGCGGCGTCGGCGAAATGGCGCACGATCTCCAGCACGCGCGGGTTCAGACGGATGTACTCGGGAGCGCGGCCGCCGGGGATGACGAGGGCGTCGTAAGCATCCTCGCGCACGTCGTCGAAAGTGGCGTTCAGCGTGAAATTATGCCCGCGCTTTTCGCTGTAGGTCTGGTCGCCCTCGAAGTCGTGGACCGCGGTGCGCACGACGTCGCCCTTCTTCTTGTTGGGGCAGACCGCGTCCACGTTGTGCCCGACCATAAGCAGCATCTGGAAGGGGACCATCACCTCGTAATCCTCGACGTAATCTCCCACCAGCATCAGGATGTTCTTTGCCGACATGGCCCTATTATTTCGCTTCGATGGGCAGGTTGGCAGTGGCCGCGCCGCCGTGCTTATCGAAAACGTACACGAAGATGCGATAGTCGCCGGGCGTGTCCGGAACCGCGATGACCGCGGACTTGTCCTGCGAGCTGACGACGGCCCCGTCGAGAGGCGGCGTGGGTGGCTCGGGATCGCCGCCGGTGCTTTTATTCGCTGACACGTCTTTGCGCAGCTCCCACTGAACGGTTACGGGATCGCCGTCGAGATCGCTGGCGAAGATGCTGCAGCGCAGACGGGCGCCGGGGCGCAGAATGCCTGGCGCGAGTTCATCATCGGGGTTCTGCGGTTTGGCCATAATGCTGCCGTCGATCACGGGACAACGGTGCTCCGGCCACTTCCCGGTCCACAGCAGCTGCATCGCGTCCACACCGCCGAGCTTTCGCCCGTCGGGAAGGAAGAGGCCGTACCACGTATGCGTCTTCTCCTGCTTCTGGCCCCAGAGGAACACGTAGGATCCGAGGCACTGCGGGTTGTTATTGATGGCCTGGTAGGACTGGATGATGAAATCTTCTTTCTGCGAACTGGTGTCTTCGATGGGAACGCCCCACGTGGTCTTCACGACTTCCCAGTGGCCGTGGGCGCCGAATTCGGTAACGATGTACGGGCGTTTGAAGCCCTGTTTCTCGACCGTTTGGCGCAGGTTCGGCAGCGCGCCGTAGGTGTTGATGCCGACGGCGTCGAGGGACGGGCAGTATTGGTCTAGCTCGCGCAGCTTGGCCTGGCCGGGGCCGGCCAGCACGGCGATGACCGGGTGATCGGGATCTTCGGCCTTGACCGCTCGGGCGAGATCCTCGATGGCTTTCCAGACCTCGATGCGCTGCTCGGTGGAGATATTCAGTTCCAGCTCGTTACCGAGAGCCCAGATAAGGACGGCAGGGTTGCTCTTCAGGCGGTGCACGGTGTCGACGATTTCCTGCCGTTGCTGCTGCACCTGCCGCGGGTTTTCGTAACTGAAGCCATGTCGCGGTTTGCCAACGTTGAGGCCCACCATGACGGTGAGGTTGTGTTGCTGCGCGGCGTCGAGAAGGGCGCCGGTTGGCGGGGACCAGACGCGGAGCGAGTTGCCGCCGGCTGCCTGCAACGCATCGAGGTGTTGCTGCGATCCGCCGGCGCCCTTGATGAAGTACGGTTTGCCGTCGCGCAGGAGGACGTAGCCGGTGTCCTGCTTTTGGATGCGTACGCCGGAGCCCGGCGTCTGGGCGAGGCAGGACAGGGCGGCGGCGAAGAGGACGAAGGCGACGCGCATTTACGTGTTCAGTGTATCGAGGGCGGGCGTGATTCTCAGCCGTACGTGTTCGGAGAGCGGCCGTCGCGCTCCATGCGATCCGCATTTTTAGACTGTATGAAGTGCTCGCCCGGACGACAACGGTGCGTCCGTCATTGAAAGCCGCCTCGAACCGGGCCGGCGCAGCCTGCGAACCCTGAACGGACGGCAAAAGGGTGGCGGAGGCCCATTGACTTTCCGGAAACCTGTCAGCCTGCACCGCCGATGGCCATCGCGTGGCGCGGCTGGTACAGCATCACCGGTACATCCCCCGGCAACATCATCATGATCGTGACGCCGAAGCCCTGGTCCTGCGGCTCGCCGTTGATGCGGACTCCCCTCGCACGCAGTTCAGCTACCGTCGCACGGATGTCGTCGCACATGAAGCTGATCTGGTGGCGGCCGGAAGCGCCCTCCTTCACACCCTCCGCCGGATGAATCCCCAGTTCGGAGGGCGGGAGTGCGAAAATCAGCCAGCCGCCTCCCGCGTCCACGGCAGGAAACCCGAACACGTCGCGGAGCATAGCCCGCAGCGCCTCTGGTTCACTCGAATACAGCAGCGTGTGACAGCCGATAAGGGCCATGGGTAACCTCCTGAATGGTTCCCGAGCGTACCACGACCCTGCCGCGGGCGTCCATACGCGTCGAAGCCGGGGGTGGGACATAGGCGTCCCAGGGCCGAACAGGGACAGCTGCCCACGATCCGATAATCCGTTGAAATGAAAGCTCCGCGATTGGCGCTCGACGTGCCGCCGCCCCATCCGCCATGAACTCCCTACGCCAGTCGCTGCGCGCTCTGCGGAAGAGCCCGGGATTCGCGCTGTCCGCGCTCATGATCCTTACCCTTGGCATCGGCGCCAATACCGCGATTTTCAGCGTGGTGAACGCGGTGCTGCTCAAGCCGCTGCCGTTCCCGCAGTCGGGCGCCATCGTGAGCCTTTATCACGTGCCGCCGCCGAACGCCTTCCCCGGGCTGAAGCGCTTTGCGGTCTCCGCGGCCAATTACCTCGATTGGCGGAAACAGAACCATGTCTTTCAATCCATATCTCTGTTCAGCGGACGCGCTCTCCAGGTTGGCGGCGGCAGCCGCCCGCAGGCGCTGATCGCGACTATCGCCGACGCCGACTTCTTCAAGGTGCTGCGGACCAGTCCCGCCATGGGACGCGCCTTCACGGAAGACGAGTGCCAGCCCGGCCGGGACGCGGTCATCGTCCTGAGCGACAGGTTCGCAAAGACCCACTTCGGATCGGCGGTAAGCGCGGTCGGCAGGCAGATGGTGCTGAATGACCGTAATTACCGGGTTATCGGCGTTATGCCAGCCAGCTTCTACGTGAAGTCGTGGTTTCCCGCATCGACCGACGGCATCATCCCCGTACCCTGGACGGCGAAGGAGCGCGCCACACGCGGCAATCATAATTACCTCGCCGTTGCCCGGCTTCGCGATGGCGTGAGCCTGGAGCAGGCGCAGTCGGAAATGAACGTGATCTCCAATCGTCTCGCCCGCGAGTACCCGGAGGAGGATAAGGGCTGGGGTGCTGTCGTGTTGTCGCTGCGCGACGACCTGGTTGGCGACGCCCGACCGGCGCTGCTGGCGCTCCTCGGCGCGGTCGGCTTCGTGCTGCTCATTGCCTGCGCCAACACGGCCAACCTCGTGCTCGCCCGCACCATCGCGCGAAAAAAGGAACTGGCGATTCGTACCGCGCTGGGCGCCAACCGCCGTCAGGTCCTGCGCCCGGTGCTGATCGAAACCACCCTGCTCGCCGTTGCCGGAGGGGCTCTGGGAATACTGGTCGCGCGGGCCGGACAATCGCTGGTGGTGCGCGCGCTCGCCGAACAGCTACCCCGCGCGACCGAAGTGCAGCTGGACGGCAGGGTGTTGGGATTTACGCTGATCGCATCCATTCTGACCGGGTTGGCGGCGGGCCTGATTGCCGGCGCGCGCCTGCTGCGCGGTGATGTGAACGAATCGCTGAAGCAGGGCATGGGAAAGTCGGACAGTTATGCGGCGGGCCGCGGGACACGCACTGCCCTGGTCGCGGTGGAAGTGTCGCTGTCGGTCGTTCTTCTTGTCGGCGCGGCGCTGATGGTTCGCACTCTGTGGGCGCTGCACGGAACCGACCCGGGCTTCCGGCCCGAACACGTTCTGACCATGACCGTGCCGATTCCGAAAGGCGCCGGCGAGGGGAAACGCACGCGGTTCTATGACGAATTTCTTCCGCGAGTGGCTGCTCTGCCGGGAGTGCAGTCCGTTGCGGCAATCGACGATCTGCCGATGCAGGGCGGCTCCGAGCAGCCCATCGCTGTCGAGGGCCGGCCGGCGGAGGTCTTCGCCCTGCAGCGGAACGTCTCGGTCCGCGAAGCCACGCCGAACTATTTCCGGACCATGGGAATTCCGCTCGAAGCCGGCCGCGACTTCACGCTCGAAGACACGTCCGGCGGCAAGGCTGTGACGGTGATCAGCCGCGCCATGGCGAACCTGTTCTGGCCCGGCGAAAATCCGATCGGCAAGCGCTTCCGAATCTCCTTCACACCCGAGACCGTGCGTGAGGTGGTTGGCGTGGTCGGCAATATCAAGGAGCGCGGGCTGGATGTGCTGGATCCCGTGGCCATGCTTTACCTGCCGATCGGGCAGGAGGAGGCGCGACCCGTTTCGCTGGTGGTGCGCGGCGGATCGAACTTCAAATCGCTGGCGCCCGCGATCGCTCGCGTGCTGGCGCAGATCGACCCGCAGCTGCCCATTCGCGACGTTCAGCCCATGCAGGAGCTGGTCGAAACCACCCTCGCGCAGCACCGCTTCAGCATGTGGCTGTTCGCCGCGCTCGCCGGGCTTGCCTTCCTTCTGGCTGCCGTGGGTATTTACAGCGTGCTGATGTACAGCGTGCGCAGCCGCGTGCGCGAAGTGGGAGTGCGGATGGCCCTCGGCGCGGGTCGCCGGGACGTGATCCGGCTCGTGGTTCTGGAGGGAATGAAGCCAACGCTGGCCGGCCTCGTGATCGGAGCGCTCGGCTCCTGGGCGCTCGGCGGCGTGCTGTCGAGCCTCATCTTCGGAGTGAGCGCTACGGATCCGCTGACGTTCGGCGCCGTTGCCGTGCTTCTCGGCGCGGTCGCGCTGCTGGCGTGCATCGTGCCGGCCTGGCGCGCCACGCTGGTTGAGCCCGTCGAGGCGCTGCGGGCCGAGTAGAAGACTGCATCACGCATCATCTGGACCGCGAATTGCAAACTCGCAGCGCAGTCGGGCGCGCAAGTGACTTGTTATTCGGCGTTGATGTCCTTCGTGCAGGCGCATCGCGAGTCAGTGCGGCGCCGGTGTGGGTCGATATGCCACACTGAACGCGGGCGCATCAGCGTCATGCGGAGTCTGGAGGAGAGATGAAACTGTCTCGTATCGCAATTCTCGTATGCTGTGCCGCCGTTGCGGCTATCGCGCAGCCGGTCATCAACACCGGCGGCGTCGTCAATGCCGCGAGCTACTCGCTGGCCGGGGAGCCCAACTCGTCGATCGCGCAGGGTTCCATGTTCACCTTGTTCGGCAGCAATTTCGCTCCGGTCACCGATGCTCCCGTGCGGGCCTCCTCGTTCCCGCTTCCGACGTCGGCGGGACTCGACGGCGTGACCGTGACCATCACGGTGGGCAACATCACCCGAAACGGCATTCTGCTGTGGGTCTGGAACAAGGGGAACACCACCGGCGGATGGGAGAGCGCGCTTTCGGCCATTCTGCCTTTCGATGTGCCCGTGGGCACGGGCTCCATCACGGTCACGTATCAGGGCGTCAACAGCAACAGCGCGCCACTCACGGTGGTGGCCAGCAGCTTCGGAATCTTCACGATTAATGAAGCCGGCTCCGGACCGGCGATCGTGACCGACATCAATCACACCAGCGGACCGTATCAGGTGCTTACGCCCACCAACGTGGCCAGCACCGGCGACAACCTCACCATCTGGGGCACTGGTCTGGGAGCTTACGCGGAGAACTACGACGAGACCAATCCGCCGCCGGGAGGCCTGAACGTCGAATCCCTGGTGAATGCAACCGTTTATGTGGGAACTACGCCCGTCGTGCCCAGCTATGCCGGTCATTCGGGCAGCTACCCGGCGCTCGATCAGATCAATTTCGTTCTGCCTCCGGATATTTCCGGCTGCTACGTTCCGATTTCGGTGGCCATCGGAAATACGGTCAGTAATTTCGGAACCATCGCGGTCAACTCGAACGCATCCGGAAGCCCGGCAGGCTGCTCCGATCCGTTCGGCTATTCCGCGCAGGACCTGGGCATTCTAAAGACGAAGGGCAGCTTCAACTTCGGTGTGATCGAGCTGCAGCGCGCGGCCGTACCAGCCAACAACGCCGTCACGAATCAGGACCAGGCGCTGGCGTACTTCGAGACGATCAAGGCCGCAAGCCTGTCCTCGACGCCGTCCCCGCTCGGGGTAGCGTCGAACAACAGCTGCATCGTGCAGCAGTTCACCGGCGGCGCGCCGCTGCCGCCTTTCGTCGGCGGTGGTCTGGATGCCGGCTCGAATATCTCCGTCACGGGACCGAAGACCTCCGCCAAACTCGCGGAGACGACCGTCGGTCAGTACTTCGTCGCCACAACCACGGGCCTGTTCCCCGCCGGCTTCCTGGACACCACGGGCACATACACCTTTGCAGGAACGGGCGGAGCGGATGTCGGCTCGTTCTCGGCGCCGGTGACGTTCCCGCTTTCGAATTCGATCACCTGGACGAACCAGAGCCTGACCACAATCGACCGCACCAAATCGCAGGAGATCGACTGGACCGGCGGCGGCGCCAACAACGGCGTCGAGATTATCGGCGCGTCTTACACCGGCAACAACTCGACCTCGCCGGGCGCAGAGTTCGCGTGCTTCACGACGGCCACGGCCGGCAAGTTCACCATTCCGGCGTTCGTTCTGGAGGCGCTGCCCGCGGGAACAGGGAATATCGAGGTGTTCCAGTTCGCTCTGGATTCGTTCACGGCTCCCGGTCTCGATAAGGGGTTCACGGTGGCCTCGGTGGCCACGCAGGCGAACGTAACGTTCCAGTAACGTCCAGGCGCGGCGACCAGAGCCTTTTCAAGCTTCGTTTCCGCGTGTAGAATCAGTACGCCAGACTATGAACGCGGAGGATTGTCAGATCCGCTGCGATACTCACAAGCGCCGGAAGGGCGGCGCACGATGACGAGGAGGAAGAACGTGAAGATTCTTCGATTTGCATTGTTTACCATGGGGACCGCTGCGTGTTTCGCGCAGCCTGCAATCAGTAACGGCGGGATCGTGAACGCGGCCAGCTGGGCGATCGCGGGCACGCCGAATTCAAACATCGCTCAGGGATCGATCTTTATTATTGCGGGCTCGAATCTCGGGC
Organism: Bryobacteraceae bacterium; assembly: GCA_035653295.1. Classification (GTDB taxonomy): domain Bacteria; phylum Acidobacteriota; class Terriglobia; order Bryobacterales; family Bryobacteraceae; genus DASRCB01. The sequence continues at coordinate 4,379 of DASRCB010000159.1, read as the reverse complement.
CCACGACACTCACCCAGGCGCCGGGGCAGTACCCGCTGCCAACGACGGTGGGGAACGTCTCGGTAAATATCAGCATGAACGGGACAAACACGCCGGCGATTCTGTTCTGGGTGCGGAACGACTATATCGCCGCGCTGTTGCCCTCGACCGTGGCCACCGGCACGGGATCGGTGACGGTGACCTACAATGGCCAGACCAGCGCCCCCGCTCCCATCACTGTCGTTCCGAACGGTATCGGCATCTTCACAACCGCGCAGAATGGGCAGGGACCGGCCGTGGTTACGGACCCCGCGAAGGGCTCGACCGTAGGCAAGATGCTGGTAACGGCAAACAACTCCGCCGCGCCGAACGATACCGTCGTGGTGTGGGTGACGGGCGTCGGCGCGGTGCCGTGGGACGAAACCAAGGCCCCCACCGGCGCGCTCAACCTGCAATCGAAGCTGAACGCGCAGGTCTTCCTCGGAGGCGACCCCAATCCGATCACACCGACATATATCGGCCCCTCAGGCTGCTGCGAGGGTGAAGGCCAGGTGCAGTTCAAAGTTCCCACCGGCATCAGCGGATGCTATGTGCCTGTCACGATCGTGGTTGGGGATCAGGTCAGCAACACGGCCACGATGGCGATCGACAGCAGCGGAAAGACCTGTTCCGATCAGTTCGGGTTCTCTTCAGCAGATCTCCAGAAGCTTCAGTCCGGTGGCACGCTGCGCACCGGCACGCTGGGGCTCTCTAAAACCTCCTTAAGCGTGGCCGGACAAAATCTGACGAACGTTGGCGCGTCCGCAAACTTCGAGTCGTTCACGGCAACAACATTCAATACGTTCGCCGCTACCCGGCCCTCCCTGAACGGCTGCATCGTCACACAGTTCAATGGCAACGAGAATGGCGGACCGACCGGAACCTCGAACGGTTTGGATGCGGGGGCCTCGATCGGATTGACCGGTCCCAACGGATCCGCGACTCTCAGCCCGAGCGCGACCGAGAAAGGCTCGTATTCGGCTTCTTCCCTGCCTGCGAACTTCCTGGACGCCAGCAGTGGCAATTTTGTGTTCACCGGCCCCGGCGGGGCCGACGTGGGCGCGTTCACGGCCAGTCTTCCGGCAACTGCGCCGGTTACGTGGACAAACGAGTCGAGTATTACAGCGGTAACGCGCAGCCAGGGCCAGCTCATCACCTGGAGCGGCGGCGATAAGAACGGATTCGTCGAGATCACCGGCACCTCGCTGACTGACGCCGGGGCCGGCGCATCGTTCATCTGTATCGCGCCGACATCGGCCGGCCAGTTCATGATTCCGAGCTGGGTGACGCTCTCTCTGCCTGCCAGCGGAACGACACCGGGCGAGATCTTTGTCCTGGGCGCCAGCAGCCTCGCGAAGTTCACTGCTCCAGGCATCGACGTCGGCACGGCGTTCGAAACCAGCGGGTCTGCATCGACCGTGACCTTCCAGTAAACAGCGGCGGCGGGCTGGCTGCGAGGCCGGCCCGCCACCCGAGATTCACGTTCCGGCCAAAGGCGGGCTCCGGAACGCTAAAGACGTAAGCTGTTTCTGCCGTTCAGATTATGGTGGAAACGGGCGTCTCAGCCGCCGAAAGCCCCAGGCCGTCTCGGCGTATCGCCATAGCTGCGGCGCTGCTGCTGCTCGTAGTGGTTGCCGGGGCAGTGTGGTGGGTTCGTCTCGCTGCCGACCCCCTGACCACCGTTTCCGCTCTCGCAGCTGCCCCGGAAAATACCCGATTCCATCTGCGGGCCACCGTTACGGGTACGGACGCAGCCAATGTGTTCCTGCGGGATGAAACGGGTGTCCTCGGGCTTCGGGCTCCTGCCGGCCGGGCGCTTACTCCCGGAGACGAGGTGGATATTCACGGCGAGGCGCGGCGCGCAACCGTGGTTCGCGTGCTTCGCCGCCAGGCGCCGCTCCGTTATGAATCGGTATCGCTGCCGGCGCTGCAAACCGTGCGTGAGGGAACAGCGATCGCAACCGAAGGCGTGGTGCGAACCGCATCCGCCAACACGCTGGGAATCTGGTCCAACGAAGTTCAGCTGACCGCGGTCGTTGCCGGCGGTGCGATTGACCGGCCGGGATCGCTCATCGACGCGCGCGTGGGCGTGAGAGGGGCGGTCGTCGTTGCCGGAGCGTCGCCAAAGCTGGTGATTGCGCACTCGTCTGACGTCCGCGTCATCGAACCCGCTACCGCCCCTCGGCCCATCGAATCGATCGGCGCGCTGATTCGCGCCCCCCACCAGCCCCTTCACCGTGTGCGCATCAGCGGCATGATTGCCGATCAGGGCCGCCGCGCTTCCGACGGAACGGCGATTGTGGTGCTGTCGGATGGGAGCGGCTTTGTTCCGGTGGAAACGGCCGATCCCGCGGAGTGCAAACCCGGTGAACAGGTAGAAGCAGCGGGCTGGCCGGTTTCATCCAGTTTCTCGGTAATCGTGCAGAACGCTGAGATTCATCGCGCCGCCGGTGTTGCCGCGAAGCGGGTCGAGCCGGGCCTCGAGACCATCACATCGGCCTCGGCGGTGCACGCGCTCGCGCCGTCGGAAGCCGCGCGTAAGCATCCGGTGCTTCTGCGCGGCGTCATCACGTACTCCGATCCGCGCTGGGAATCGCTGATGATCCAGGACAGCTCGTCAGGGATCTACGTGCGCGCCGCCGACCTCCCCTCCTTCCCGGCGGTCGGCGATGAGGTGTCGCTCGAAGGCGTAAGCTCGCCGGGCGGCTTCGCGCCGATAATCGCCCAGCCTCACCTCCGCATTCTGGGCAAAGGACGTCTGCCCGAGCCCGCGCATCTGACCGCCGAAGACGCAGCGTCCGGCGCGGCGGATTGCCAGTGGGTCGAGTTGGAGGGCGCGTTTCGATCGGAAAACCAGGATTGGGGACACGTCTTCTTCAGCGTGCGGACGGACCTGGGGAGGGTTCGTGTGGAGTTTCCCGAGCAGGCGTGGCGCGGCGACCCCGCAGCGTTGGTTGGCGCGGTAGTCCGCGCGCGTGGAGCGTTCGGAACGCTGTTCAATCAATATCGGCAGCTGATTGGCTACCGCTTGTTCGTCGCCTCCCCCGAACAGCTGACCGTGCTGCGGCCAGCGCCGCGGGATCCCTCCGCCATTCCGCTCACACCCATCCGCGACCTGCTGAACTACTCGCGCGGCTACTCTCTGCGCCGGGTGCGTACATCGGGCGTGGTGAGCATGACGCGGGCCGGCTCGACGTTCATCGAAGACAGCACCGGTGGACTGGAGGTGCGCATCCCTCACGCGATGTTCTCGCGCGGCGTGCGGGTGGAAGCGATCGGCTACCCGGAACCGGGCGAGTACACGCCGCTGCTGGCGGACGCGACCCTGCGCGTCGCCGCGAACGGGCGCACGGCGCTGCCGGCTCCCATCATTTCCCCACCGGACGCGCTGACCGGAAAATATGATAACCGCCTCGTCCGCATGGAGGGCGAATTGTTAAGCGCGACGACACTGCCGCAGGGCGTCGCTCTGGTGATGCAGTCCGGCGCGGTCACCTGGAACGCAGAGATGGATGCCGCGCCCGGCGGCCTTCGCAGGCTGCCGGCGGAGTGGCGCCCGGGTACTCGCGTACGGGTCACCGGCGTTTGCAGCGTGCGCATGGACGCATCGCAGATCGAGGACTGGAAAGGGATGGCGCCCTCTTCATTCCGCCTGCTGCTGTCCTCGCCGGAGGATGTGGCCGTCGTGCGCGCGGCCTCGTGGTGGACCATGCAGCGTACACTGTCCGCGCTGGGCATCATGGCCCTGGTCATTCTCGCGGCGCTGGCCTGGGTTTGGACGCTGCGCGGCCGGGTGCGCCGGCAAACCGCTGAGCTGGTGGAGGCCAGGGAACACGCGGAGCGCGCGAATCGGGCCAAGAGCGAGTTTTTGGCCAACATGAGCCACGAGATCCGCACCCCCATGAACGGCATCATCGGCATGACCGAGCTGGCGCTCTCCACAGAGCTGTCCCCGGAACAGCGCGAATTCCTTTCCATGGCCAAGTCCTCCGCCGACGCGCTGCTGGTCATCCTCAACGACATTCTGGATTTTTCGAAAATCGACGCCGGCAAGATTGCGCTCGACCCGGCGCCCTTCAATCTGCCCGAAGCGGTTGGGGACGCGGTGAAGAGCGTCGCCATCGTGGCGCATCGCAAGGGGCTGGAGCTTAGTTATCGCGTCGCGCCCGGCGTGCCGGCCTGGGTCGTAGGCGATTACACCCGGCTACGGCAGGTAATCCTCAACCTCGTCGGCAATGCGATCAAGTTCACTGAGCGCGGCGAGGTCGCGGTCGAGATTGCCGCCGCGGAAGCCATCGACGGCGTGCCGCAAATTCATTTCAGCGTGCGGGACACGGGCATCGGAATCCGCGCGGATCGGG
>DASRCB010000158.1:0-2225 GCA_035653295.1 Bryobacteraceae bacterium | reverse complement strand
AGACCCACATTGCCCCTCTGAGGCCGCGCGCGGCGCGACCCGGTCCTGCAACCCAGAAGCTTTGGGCATTGTATGCCCCTGAGCGGCTCTAGTCAACAGGACTGCGTTTGTATTGTCGTTAGCACGTTAGTTGTCCGGTGGAATTAGCACGGTAGTTGTCCGGTCCAGCCGGTGAGGGGTGGAAGCTGGCGAGGTGGAAAGAAGCCAGCCGACGATCCCGAGCCGCGAAGTGGAGCGGATGATGAAACTACAAGACGTGATTCTGAAAGCCATGGCGAAGAAGCTGACGTGGATCGAGGCCGCCGAGATCGCCGGCATGAGCGTGCGCCACATGCAGCGCAAGCGGGAGGCCTATATTGAGTTTGGCTACACCGGACTGGCTGACCACCGGCGCGGCAAGACGAGCTATCATCGGGTGCCGATGGCGACGGCCGAACGAGTGCTGGCGCTGTATCAGGAGACGTACTTCGACTTCAGCGTGCGGCATTTCCATGAAAAGCTGCGGGATGAGCATGGGATTAAGCTCAGCTACAGCTGGGTGAAGCAGGCGCTGCAGGGAGCCGGACTGGTGGCCAAGCGCAGGCAACGAGGGCCGCACCGCAAGCGACGTCCGCGGCGGCCGTATCCAGGCATGATGCTGCACATCGATGGCAGCCGCCATCGCTGGTTCAGCGATGATCGCTGGTACGACCTGATCGTGATTCTGGACGATGCGACCAGCGCGATCTATTACGCGCAACTGGTGGAGGAGGAGTCGACGCGAACGGTGATGGCCGGTCTGCGCGAAGTCATCGAGAAAGAGGGGCTGTTCTGCAGTCTGTACAGCGATCGCGGCAGCCACTTTTTCGTGACGCCGAAGGCCGGCGAGAAGGTGGACAAGACGCGGCTGACGCAGGTGGGGCGGGCCATGAAGGAACTGGGAATCCAGATGATCCCGGCTTACTCGCCGCAGGCGCGGGGACGCTCGGAGCGGAATTTCGGGACGTGGCAGGGGCGTCTGCCGCAGGAACTGCGGGTAGCCGGAATCACGCAACTGGAGGCGGCGAATCGCTTCCTGCGGGAGCGCTACATCGCGGAGTTCAACGGGAAGTTCTGCGTGCCTGCAACTGCGCGCGGAACAGCGTTCCGGCGTTGCGCCCGGCGCGATCTGGACTGGATCTTCAGCGTGCAAACCGAGCGCGTGGTGGGCAAGGACAATACCGTCACCATCAAAGAACGTACCTGGCAGCTGTCGAAGACTTCATTCCGACACACGCTGGCAGGTTGCACCGTGACCATTCATGAGCACCTGGACGGAACGGTATCGGTACGCTGGGGCCCGCATGTGGTGGGGCGATTCGCCGGAAATGGAGCCGACCTGACACCGACGGCCAGAACCAGAAGCGGTGGAAAAGGCGGGAGCGTGGAAGCCCGTGGAAACCAAACGGCGGTTCCCACCGGCTCCCACCCTCCCTTGGAAATCTCGCAGAGGGCGCGAGATTCCCACTTTCCCACCGCAACCCGGACGGCTGTATTAAAAGCCCGATCGAACAACACCCGCGCAGCAGCAGCGGCGGGTCGATGAAACCAAACCGGACAACTAACGTGTCAATAAAACCGGACAACTTTAAAAGCTAACGACACGAGACGGATGGGGTGGGTCAGTTTGAAACTCCGCCGAGTTGACACGAGAACCGCTCCTGCCATACTGAAGGCACATGACTGAGCCGTCAATACAGGCCCGTCTGCGCGGCCCCAGCGAATTGGCGCACCGCGTTTCCATTCAATCCATCTGGAAAGCTTCGGAGTACGATGCGTCGCGCGAGTCCGACCCAGCTGCCGACTCGAGCAGGAATCGTCCCCATGCTGTCGCTCTCGGGCGCCTCGGTAGTCTGAAAGCCGGCGCGGCCCGAGCGGCATCCGCTATCGGAGCGAGCGCTTACAAAGCGCGGTGGGAGAAGAAATAAATGGCAGACTTCATTCACGCGCGTGAACATCTTCAGAAGGGTGACATCGTTGTGGTTGAGTCGAGTCATCAGTGTAACGTGTGCCTCACTACTGACGCCGAGTTCTCGAAATACAAATCAGGCCGGAAGTTCCGCCATTATGGCGGATTTGCCAGGATATTCCCCGCTCGAATCGTGGTACCGCATGCGGCCAATTGGAACATAACGCTGGATCTGGGCGGCGGACGGGCGAATATCCAATACTCAATCAGCTACATCAAACAGCCGTAAGCTCCTGCT
>DASRCB010000157.1:0-2490 GCA_035653295.1 Bryobacteraceae bacterium | reverse complement strand
GGCCCTCTGCGATCCTGTTAACAGAAAGCAGCGCCCCGGCGCGGCCCCGAAACTCGTACCGACACAGAAAACCGCCTCTCAGCTATTCCCTGCGCCTGAATCTCTTTGGGAACTCGAAAAGAACTTTCGAGTGGGCTTGCTTACGGATGCCTTTCCGCATCCGCTGCCGCCTGATTCGAAATCAGGCCAGCCGCACGTCACTCAGAATAGCACGGGATCGGGAGGAAGTGTCAACCCTGACCCCAAAATCGTGCTGGCATAGGCCAAAGCCGGAAAAATTCCTGCCGGAACACTTGATCCTGGAACCATCTTCACAGACAATGCTACGAGGAGGTTAAGGCTTGACATATCGATCGTGCATTTTGGCCGCTGCGTCCTGCGCCCTCTGGGCGGCGGGCGTGGGCCATGCCGCAACAGGGGCAATTGGGACGGCGGCGACGACAGGCGAGTTCCTGCTCGATGGAGCGGAAGTGCGCGGCAATGCTTCTGTGCTGGACGGCAGTCTGGTGCAGACAACGACCGGGGCGGTCCGTCTGACGCTTAAAGACGGGGCCGAGGTCGACCTGGCAAACGGTTCACAGGGCAAAATCTATCGGGATCGCGTGGTGCTGGAGCAGGGCGCAAGCCAGAGCCGCGGGCTGCCGGTGGACATCCAGGGCGTTCGGGTTTCGCCGGCGAAGGCGGGCAAGGTTCGGATCGGCACCGATGGCGCTCGCAGATTCGAAGTGACGGCGGTGAACGGGACGGCCTCGGTGCGCAATCCGCAGGGCGTGCTCATCGCCGAGGTTCCCAAAGGCGAATCGCTGGCGTTTGCTTTCCAGGACACGAACACCGGAGCAGGCGCGGGCGCAGCGACGCAGATTACGGGCTGCATCGAACGGATCAAGGGCACGAACAACTTCGTACTGCGGGACAGCACGACGCAGGTTGTTTATCAGGTTGCCGGTCCGGACGTGGAAGCCAACGTCGGGAAGAACGTGACGATTTCCGGCTCGCCGGACGCCAGCGCACCCCCGCTGGACGGGACGAGCCAGATGGTTCGTGAAACATCGCTGACGCCGGCGGGCGGCAAGGGCTGCAAGTCGGAGATTCCGGCAGCGGCGGCGGCAGCGGGCGGCGGTGGCGGTGCAGCGGCAGCTGCGGCCGGCGGCGGTGGCGGGATCGGCGGGACTTCGGTCGCCTCGATCGCCATCATTTCCGGGATCGTGGTTGGCGGGACCCTGGGCGGCCTCGCGGCAGCGGGGGCCTTCTCCAGTCCGAGCACCCCCAGCAACACCAGCCCGTAACCAGCAGCTCAAACAGGCTTGAACCAGGACCGCCGCGGGAATCCCGCGGCGGTTTTTGTTTTTGCCCTCCAGTTGCATCGTATTCGGTGGTCAGGAGTTGCGTGGACTCTGGGTCCGTTTGGCAGCGCCTTCAGGAGCAGCTCGCTTTGCCACTTGCGCATCTGATTTGGTGGGGATAAACTAAAGATATCTGATAGCAGTACGCTAAGGTTTGTATGGATATCAACAAATACACCGAGAAGATGCAGGACGCAGTCCGAGCCGCGCAGAACGTCGCCATCCAGCACGGAAATCAGCAGATCGACGTGGAGCACCTGGCGCTGGCGCTTCTCGATCAGGAAGGCGGACTGGCGCCCTCCATTCTGAACAAGGCGGACGTCAACCCGGAGTCGCTGCGGCGACGTTTGCAGCAGGAAATCGACAAGCTCCCGAAAGTATCTGTTTCAGGGGCCTCTCCAGCGGACCAGATCTACATTACCGGCAGGCTGCAAAAACTCCTGACCGATGCCGAGGAGCAGGCCAAGCGGCTGAAAGACGAGTACGTTTCGGTGGAGCACGCGCTTCTCGCCATGGCCGACGATCGAGGCGCGGCCGGACGGGTCTTCCGTGAATCCGGGCTCACCCGAGACCGCCTCATGAAAGCCCTTCAGGAGGTTCGAGGTAACCAGAGGGTTACCAACCAGAACCCCGAAGCCACCTACGAGGCTCTGGAGAAGTACGGCCGGGATCTGACCAAAGCAGCGTCGGATGGGAAGCTGGACCCGGTGATTGGGCGCGACGAGGAGATTCGGCGCGTGATTCAGGTGCTGTCGAGGCGGACGAAGAACAATCCCGTGCTCATCGGCGACCCCGGCGTGGGAAAGACGGCGATTGTGGAAGGGCTGGCGCAGCGAATCGTTCGCGGCGATGTGCCCGAAGGGCTGAAGGACAAGCGCATTGTGGCCCTCGACATGGGGGCGCTAATTGCGGGCGCGAAGTTCCGTGGAGAGTTCGAGGAGCGGCTCAAGGCGGTGCTGAAAGAGGTGGAGTCCAGCTCCGGTCAGATCATTCTTTTCATCGACGAGCTGCACACCGTGGTGGGAGCAGGGAAAGCCGAGGGCGCGATGGACGCAGGCAACCTGCTGAAGCCGATGCTGGCGCGCGGCGAGCTGCACTGCATCGGAGCGACGACGCTCGATGAGTATCGCAAGTACATCGAGAAGGA
>DASRCB010000156.1:0-3826 GCA_035653295.1 Bryobacteraceae bacterium | reverse complement strand
GAGCACGTGGAGGTAGGCGTCGTTGTAGAGGAAGGTCATTTCCGGCCCCCAGCCGATCCACATGGGATGGCGGGAACTGAGGATGAGGCTGACCGAGGTCTTCAGCGACTGGGACCAGGAGCCGATTGGCCCCAATGGCGTGCTGCTCCAGTCGAGCGCGCGGATGCGCGCGGCCATCTCTCCGCCGCCGGCCAGAAAATCGGTCCGCTTGCTGTCTGCGGCGATCAAACAATTCCCTCCGTTAGGTGTCGGCGGCCCGCGAAAGCGACGATCCTCGTGCGTTTGCGTCCGGGGGCGCGGCTGACCACATGATTACCCAAGGCCGGTTTCAGGGCAGAGCTTTCATCGACCTTTCGTTCGGTGCGATCTATGTGACGCTTCCAGGTCGAAAACTGCTACAGTCGCACAGCCGCTCGGAAGCGGTCAACGTAAGTACAGCTCCGCGAGGCGGGTGGCAAGGGGGCGCGGCAGCGGTTCGGTGCGGTTCTCGAGCACGACGACGGTCAGGCGCTTTTGCGGAAAGCGCTGCACGTTGGCCCGAAATCCGACGGTGTCGCCGCTGTGCCAGATGCGGCGCCAGCCGTCCAAAGTGTCCAGCGCCCAGCCGAAGCCGTAGCCGGTCTTCACGCCGTCGAAATCGGCGGTCAGGCCGATGGGCGTCCAGGCCGGGGCCATCTCCGCCGGGCTGAGCAGGCGGTAGCCGTCGAGGGCCCGATACCATTTGGCGAGGTCGTTCAGCGAGGAATAGATGCCGCCATCGCCAAGAGTGGCGGATGTCGGACTCTGGTCGGTTTCGCGCCACTCGCCGGCTTCCTTTGTGTATCCGTAAGCCCGGTGTGGGACCTCATTCTTCCCCTTCACGTACGCGACTGTGTTGGTCATCCCGAGCGGGGCGAAGATGCGGTCGTGCAGAAACTGGTCGAAGGGCTTTCCGGAAACCTTCGCCACCACCAGCCCGAGCACCACGAACGCGGAGTTGCTGTAGGAAAAGCGCGTACCCGGTTCGAACTTCGGACCGGCAGCGCGCTTCATGATTGCCAGGACTTCCTCGTCGTTGATCTGCCGGCTCGGATCCCAGTGCTCCTGATCCATGATGTCCTCGTAATCCGGCAGCCCGGCGGTGTGCGACAGCAGGTTGCGAATGCGAATGGCGTGGCCATAGCTGGGGAAATCGGGGAAGACGTCAGTGAGGCGCTCGTCGTACCGGAGTTTGCCGTCGTGCACCAGCAGCATGATGCACATAGCGGTGAACTGTTTGGTAACGGAGGCCAGACGGAAGTTCGTTTCCGGCGTGTTCCGATCGCCGGTCTTCAGATTAGCCAGTCCGTAGCCCCTTTGGAAGAGGATCCGGCCGTCGCGGAGCGCCAGCACAGCGCCGCCGGGCTGGTTATCGGAGCGAATGGGGTCGAAAATCGAATCCGCGGCGCCGGCGGGCTCCTCCTGAGCGGCGACGGCTGCCGCGAGGGCAAGAACACACCTCCGAGTCATGGCCCTACCATGGTACCGAGGCGGGAGAATTTTCCCAATCGTGACAACCAGATAGGTAAACAATCCGCATTGCCCGTCGCGAGCGCTCTGTGCTAGGATACGAATAGCTTCATGGTCCCCTCCTGGAAGCAAGTCCCTTCAAATTCACGGAGCTAATAACAGCGAAGAATGAGTTTTACCGTTTTCCTTGGAAACCTGCCTGTTTGGGTTACCGCTGACGATATCCGATCGTGGCTCGCCGCGGAGAGTCTGGTCGCCGACGCAATCAAAGTCATTCGCAACCCCGAGACGCAGGAGTCGAAAGGCTTCGCGTTTATCGACGCACCCAACTCCGAGGAGATGAACGCGATCATTCGGCGCTTCGATCGTGCTCCTCTGGAGGAACGCCTCCTGCGGGCTAATCCGGCGCAGCCGCCGCGGCACAAAGGCCAGGGCGTCGCGCCGCCGCAGCAGCAGCGGTCCGGCCAACCGGCCGCCGCGACAGGCGCGGGGAATGGCGATCGGCCGCGGCGCGAGCGTGGCGGGCGCAAACACCGCCGCTCGAACGGCACGGCCGGCCAGAGCGCATTCGCCGAAGAGCTCGCCAAAGCCCTCTAGTTTCCGGCACGTCCTTATCGTTTTCCTGCGCCGCGCTGCCCCTGCACTGGCAGCGCTATATCTTTTCCGCTGAAGCATTTCCCGAGCGTCGATTTCGCCTGCCGGTGGTATAATCCAGACACCTGAAAGCCTCAGGTACGTTCATACGGTCCGCCCACCGGGGGTGGTTTCTTGAACAGCCTACTCATCTTCCGCATCCTTTTCATTGTTCTCCTGGGCTGTACGGCCTGGTTCCTCGAACCTTTCACCGGAAACACCGGACTGCGTCCGGTGGATGCAGCGCTGGGAGTTGCAATCGGTCTTGGCGTCGTTTTCTTCGAGCTCGAAGTCAGAAAAATCACTCTGAAGCGTCTGATCGGGGCAGCCGTGGGATCCATTCTGGGGATTCTCGGCGCGTTTCTCGCCTGCCTCGTTCTGGCCCGAGCGTTCCCTGAGAACAGAAGCACCGTTCCATTCCTGCAGATCGCGCTTCTGCTGTGGATGGCCTACATCGGACTGGTGGTTGGCGCCAGTAAAGGCGACATGCTCAACCTGGCCGCGCTGGGGGGCCTGTTCGGCGGCGAGGATACGACGCGGCACGCATTCAAAATTCTCGACACCAGCGTGATTATCGATGGCCGCATCGCCGATATCGTGGAAACCGGCTTCCTCGACGGCGCTTTAGTGATCCCGCAGTTCGTCCTGCGCGAGCTCCAGCTGGTGGCGGATTCCGCCGACTCGCTGAAGAGGAACCGCGGCCGCCGCGGGCTGGATATTCTGCAACGGATCCAGAAGTTACCGCAGCTGCAGATCCAGATCATCGAAGACGATTTCCCCAACATCCGCGAAGTGGACATGAAGCTCATCGAGCTGGCCCGCCTTTACAGCTGCAAGATCGTAACGAACGACTTCAACCTTAATAAGGTTGCGCAGCTGCACGGGGTGGAAGTGCTGAACATCAACGAGCTGGCCAACGCGCTCAAGCCGATCGTACTTCCCGGCGAAACGATGCGCGTCTTTATTCTCAAGGAGGGCAAGGAGTATAACCAGGGGGTCGCCTACCTTGATGACGGCACAATGGTGGTGGTGGACAACGCGCGGAAGATGATCTCTCGCACGATCGACATCTCGGTAACCAGCGTGCTGCAGACGACCGCGGGTAAAATGATCTTCGGCCGCTTCGACGAACGGATCCATTCGGTACACGAAACCCGCGCCAGCGGGTCGAGCGATCGACACGAACGCGCGCCGCGCGAGCCGCAGTCACCCGCTCCGGCTGAGGCCGGGCGTGGCTCGGGCGTGGCCACAAGTTAACTGACTGCTATGAGAGTATCCGTCATCATGCCCGCCGCCGGACTCGGCACCCGGATGGGGCGCTCGTCGCCGGAGAAGTTCGGGACCAGCCGGAAACAGTTCATGCTGCTGGAGGGTTCGCCCATCCTGCTGCATACCATCAGGAAGTTCGTGGCCTCGCCGTCGGTGACCGATATCGTGGTCGCGCTCCGCGGCGAGGATTCCGAATGGGCGGCGGAACTAATCGCCGGAGAGCGGTTCAGCAAGCCGGTGCGGATCGTGCAGGGCGGAGATTCCCGGCAGCAGTCGGTGGAGAACGCGCTGGCGGCCGTGAGCGACGATACCGAACTGGTGGCGGTTCACGATGCCGTCCGCCCGTTCATCGATATCGAGATCATCGAGCGCACCATTGCCGAGGCGGCCTCGAACGGGGCCGCGATTGTCGCCATCGTTCCGGTGGACACGGTCA
>DASRCB010000155.1:0-7158 GCA_035653295.1 Bryobacteraceae bacterium | reverse complement strand
CTCCGTACGCTGGTCGTACCGGGGCGGCTTGCCGGAGCGAAAACTGTCGCTGAGCCCGGCGAGTCGATGCTGCGCAAAGCGAGTTCGCCACTTCGACACCCGAGCCGGCCGGGTGTTCAGGCGTCTCGCGATTTCGCGACTGCTCACGCCCTGAGCGGCAAGAAGAACGACTTTGGCGCGTTCTGCCAGGCGGTCTTCGCTCTCGGCGCCGGTGACCCATCGCTGGAGCGCTGCAGTCTCTTCCGGAGTTAATTGAATGGCAGCAGCGGTCCGGGGCATGGTGCAGGATAGCCTGTACCGCGAACTTTTGCAATCAAAAAGGGAGTTCGTGCTGCCCGGGGCGGCTGGATCTGTTACAACCCGCGCCTGGCCACATGTCCGCTACAATGGTCGATCATTACCGTCATGTGCGCACGGAAGCGAAAAGGCGCGCCGTCGAATCACTGTTGCTGTCCCACGGCTTACGGCCAAACATCCGCTCATGGTGAACGGGAGCGCCGAAAAAGATCGTAAGCTGGCTATATTCATTGATACGGGCGCGTAGCTCAGGTGGATAGAGCACCTGCCTTCTAAGCAGGGGGTCGCAGGTTCGAGTCCTGCCGCGCCTACCAAGTTCTAAAAGACTTACGCTCAGTTCGGTTTCGCGGCATCCCTCAGTGGTGTGATTTCTTGGTGGGATGCTGGTGTGACTGGCCATCGGGTTCAGGCATTCTACCGCCTGCCGTTTAGCCGCCATGCGGATGTGGCTGTAACGTTCCGGCATCGCGCGAGACATGTGCCTGAGAAGCGCCTCATCGTGGACTCGGACAGTTCAACTTCTGAGAGACGGCGCCGGGAAAGCCTCTGCGCGATCCGTTGTCCAGGGCGCGTGAAGCGCAACGGCTTGCGCCGGCCAGTATTCGTCTACGGCAAGCGTTTGGTTCTCGTACCTCAATCGCACCTGAGCGGAGGATACGGCAACGCAGGATGCGAACGGAGCGCCGACTCAGAGGCCGGAATGGCGAGGGCGGTCGATGCCGCCCCGCACCGCCACCTTGCCGCCATTCTGGCGTGGATGGGACTTAGCAGACCGTTATTCGCATCTGACATTGCCATCCGGTTTCATCGTGCATGAGCAATGGGCGGCCGAGAGCGAGTTTTCAGCCTGACGGAGAACATCGTTTCCAATGCGGTCTTGCGTGTAAAGCCAGAGTTGGACGCATGCGGCCGCCTTGACGGGGGGAGGCTCCGTGAGTGCAAGATGTTCGAGTTTCTCAATGACGTGTCCTTGCAAACCTTGGTCGGGCACACCCCATTCGATTTCGCTTGCGAAGCGATGATCGTCGATTTCTCCTTCTCCCCTGGTGAGAAGCAGGTCAGCTAGCGCGTAATCGAGGGTCTTGCTTGGATCGGGCTGATAGCGTGGGTGAGCGCCGCTCTCCACGGGCATTGTGCACCCATCCCAGCCATCACACGCCATTCGGAAGACGCCGCTATCCCTGCGTAACCAGAGCACGCGGCGGGAAGGAGGATTCCAAAAACCCAACGGTCGCGGGCCATCAAAACCACCGGCAAAGGCGAAGTAGTAAACGAACGCCGTCTTGTCGTGGAAGGAGCCTCTAAGAACGTTCTCGATGCGAACTTTGGCTTGCCGAAGCTGCATCGGGTATTGCTGATCGGTGCGCGACGGTGTGGGCACACCAATCGGCCTGTCCGAATCAATCACACCAACAACAACCAGAGGGGCCGATCGGGCTTGTTTGTTAGATTTCTCATCGTACTCGGTTAACTTCGGGGTTTTACTGCAGTTGGAGCTTAGCAGAGTCAACGCAAGCAGCCCTGTCGCCCAAGTCGCGAGTGGTAGCGTCACAGGGTTCATGCACTTTTAATCCCACTGCTTTGACACCGTTGATCGAGGCACGGTTCCCTTCAGTATTACTGACGGACTTGCGGGAGCTGTGTTGGTGCGCCAGCTTCGTGGTCCACACTTCAGTACCTGGCCGTGATGCAGCAGCCGATCGAGCATCGCGGTGACGGCGGCGACATCGCCCAGCAGCTTGCCCCAGTCCTCAACGGTCGATTGGAGGTGGGCAGTGTGCTGCAACGTTCGTAGCGGCGCATGACGATCTCCAGTACATCCTCGGGCAGGCGCAGAGGCCGTCGTCCGCAATCGGCGAACGCTCCAGCCTATCCTGGTCTGGTCACGGGCTACCGAGCGGCGGACACCAGCAAAGTTCGCCGCGGCTTTGCGGTGGGAATTTTGGTGGGAGTCTCCCTCAATCGCGACCATACTTAACGGCATTGCATCACGGAGGCGCCGCGTTCATCTTAATGAAAAGACGTAACCGATGTCGGTGAGCAGCGTTGAGTATCACTCCCTCGTAGAGCCTTGCGGTACCTTCTAGGAACTTGTTGAAAAACGACGCCTGACCTTTCCGGCAGCAACATTTCCTGGCATGATTGTTGTATGCGCGGCGACGATCAGCAGCAAACCGGAATGTTCAGCTACGTTTCTCTGGAGGAACGGGTTCCTCAGGATCACCCTCTGCGGGCGATCCGCAGGCTGGTAGACGACATCCTCAAGGCCATGGCTCGGGATTTCGATGGCATGTACGCCAAAACGGGCCGGCCGTCGGTTCCTCCCGAGCGCCTGTTGCGGGCGGTGCTGCTGCAGATCTTCTACAGTGTGCGCAGCGAGCGCATGCTCATGGAACAGATGATGTACAACCTGCTGTTCCGCTGGTTCGTTGGTCTGGAGCTGGACGAGCCGGTGTGGAACCATGCCGTATTCAGCAAGAATCGGGAACGGCTGCTGAATCACGAGGTGGCCCGCGAGTTCTTCTCCCGGGTTCCGGCTCAGGCCAAAACGCATCTGTCCGACGAGCACTTCAGCGGGGACGGCACGCTGATCGAAGCCTGGGCCAGCCAGAAGAGTTTTCAAAAGAAGGATGGCGGCGATAGTGATCCCGGTCAGTTTCACGGGGAGCGGCGGAGCAACGAGACGCACGAATCGAAGACGGACCCGGATGCGCGGCTGTATCGCAAGGGACATGGACAGGAGGCCAGACTCGGCTATCTCGGTCATGTGCTGATGGAGAACCGCAACGGCCTGATCGTGGATGCCATGGTGACGCAGGCGGATGGAACGGCCGAACGCGATGCCGCTTTGCTGATGCTCCACAGCAAGTGGCGCAACCGCCGGAGACGGGGGCGCCGTGGGCCGATGAGCGTGGGCGCAGACAAAGCGTACGACACGCGGGAGTTCGTTGCCACGCTGCGGGAAATGAACATCCGCGCGCATGTGGCGCAGAACAGCAGGCGATCCGGCGGCAGCGCCATCGATAGGCGAACGAGCCGGCACAACAGCTATGCAGTGAGTCAGAGCAAGCGACCGCTGATCGAGAAGGCATTCGGGTGGATGAAGCAGACCGGCGGCATGCGCAAGACGAAGTTTCGCGGGCTGGCGAAGGTCGCCTGGCAGTTCGTGATAACCGCTGCGGCATTCAATCTGTGGCGGCTGCCGAAGCTGCAGTCGGCCGAAGTGTGAGGGAACGACGAAAAACGGTGTTTTTCAACACCGCGGCGTGGTGTTGGGGAGGGGTTTCCGCGACTGGATTTTCCGCCGCAGTTTTGCAGCTGCCCCGTTTGATCAACTGATCCGCCGTGCGGAGTCGTGCCTATTTCAACAAGTTCCTAAGCAGGGGGGCGCAGGTTCGAGTCCTGCCGCGCCTGTCAGCTCGCAGCGTGGAGTCTGCATGAGGACATCACCGGACAAATGAAGGCGCTGATTGGCAGGTGGATGTTTCCTCCCGGCGGACCTCTGGCGCTGCTTATCCTTGCGCTCATTCTCTGGAAATGGAAGCGGCGCCTGTCGCTGTTTCTGGCAATCGTCTCCGCCGCCGCTCTTGCCTTCGCATGCCTTCCACTTACGGCCGGCGCGCTGGCAGCCACTCTGGAGAATCAGTATCGGGAACTCCCGCTGGACCGCGTTCCGGCGGCGCAGGCTATCGTTGTGCCCAGCGGTTATCTGTACCCGCCGAGCGGCGCGCGAATGAATGCCCATATCTCCGCCGCTTTCGATCGTCTTCAAATCGGGGCCGATTTGCTGCGGGCAGGGAAGGCGCCGCTTCTGGTGCTGACCGGACGCAGCGACGGAGGCGTGTGCGATGGCTGCGAGCCGGAGCCATATCTGGCGCGGGACATCGTGGAAAAATGCGGCATTTCGCCGGGCGAGATTCTTGTCGAGGGGCGCGCGACGACGACTTACGAAAACGCGGTATTCACGAAACAATTACTAAGTGGGCGCGGAATAAATAAAATCCTGCTGGTGACATCGGCCATGCATATGCCTCGCGCCGCGGCGGCATTCCGAAAAGCGGGATTCGTGGTCACCGCAGTCCCCGTGGATTTTCAGACGGGCTGGGGCTTCAAACTGGCCGACAAGCTGATGCCGAGCGCGGAAGCGCTGACAACGACGGATGCGGCCCTGCACGAGTGGATCGGGTTGGCGGCGTATCGGATTACGGGAAAGATCTGACTGCAGTCCACGCGATACAATAAGCAAATTACGATGGGGCTCGGCGGGGAAATGGCCTGGAGAATGGCCTTGAGATCGGCGGCGCTGTTTCTCTTTGGCGCGGCGGCAATTGCAGCGCAGGTTTCGGGCGTTTCGGTGGACGGAGTCACCGCGCAGCAGGCGGTGATCACGTTTCAGGTTCCCGATGCGGCGCAATGCACGTTGCGCGTGTTTCGCGACAGCGGCAGGACGCAGCTCGCGGACGACACCAACGAGGCGTTGTTTGCCGGATCCACCGCGTGCAACCGGACCGGGTCGGCGGTAAACGGTAAGCGGGTTTCGTTCGTGGCCGGCCTGAGGACGTCGCAGCTGGCCAGAGACGGCCTGATGCATTCGCGATCACTGGCCACCCTCACCACTTATTACTACACGATTACCGACGAAGTTACGCAGGCATCACAGCAGGGGCAGTTTACGACCGCGAACCTGCCCAGCGGCAATCTTTATCCCGAGCAGGTTCCCTGGGACGCGAACGGGTTTGGGAATGCGGCCTATCCGAATCTCGATTTCGGAGGCACGGGCCAGGGGTGCGGCGGCGCGAACGGAAATGCCGGCGCCTGTATCGATCCGGTTACCGGGCTGCAATACTGGCTGTTCACTTCGGCGGGCGCGCACGGCAGCCTCTCCACGCCGTGGAACGGAGCGCAGACGCTGTTTCAGACGCCGGTTTTGAGCGGCGGCAGTTGCGATACCGCGGCCAACATGGTGAATAACCCGGGAAATCATTTCGCAACCTGCAACGGACCGATGAGCGCATTACTTACGGCCCAGAACTGGATTCCGCCGAATACATATAATCCGGTTTACCAGTTCGGCGTCAGTTACGGAAAGGGTCAGTTCAATCCGCTGGCGACGGTGGATGACATGATTGTCGCCGTGGATGGGTACGCGAGCGACGCGAATAACCAGGACAACGAGGTGGATGTTTGCCTGTGGAGCGGAGCGGCGAACGCATGCCTCGGGAACACTTTTACCATCACGCTTCCTGTCGGTTCAGCGGGGTCGGCGCAACAGTTCAATGTTCCCCACGATGTTCCGAAGCCCTACTGGCAGGACTGGGGATACGCGCCCGATCAGGGCAACGTTTCACAGCCGACGTTTCGCGTGTGGCGCCGCGGCGCGGGGGGCAGCGTCAGCTTGTCCGTATGGTTCACGGGCGCGACGTCGATGGCGTGGTGGAATTACGAAAGCGTGCCCGTCCGGTGTGAAGACAACCCCAGAGATATCGCCTGGGACAGAAATGGAAACGCTCTGAATGCGCATCTTCAGGGGTATTTTTGCTATGCCACTGACCAGCAGAACCCAATACCGGAGCTTTGGCTGTGGATTCCATTTAATCCGGATGGCACGCTCAGGGCAGAAACACGGTGGATGGGAACGGTTTATAACACAACCAATTTCGTGAATTACAACGGGGCGGTGATGGGCTTTCAGGGCGCGTATGTATACGCGGCGTACCCGGCGACAGGGCCCACGGACGTAGCGAGGTTCACTTACAACACGGAGAAATTCCCTTACTGCCACTATAACGATCTGCGAACTGTCACCGATCCGGAGAATGGCGGCTGGTACGCGAGCAACACGCAGGGGTATGCTCCGGACTCATGTTTCGACCGCCAGATCGTGACCAATGGCGCGCTGCATATGATGTTAAGCGCGTGGGCGGCAAAACACCCGGACTTATCGGACCCGACGAATTTCACGAACGCGGGCAGCGCGGGAATTATCTTTGCCCATGGGCTGATCACATTCTCCGTGGCCAGTAATCCGAGCTGGGGAGATACGCTGCACGTAATCGGCATGTTCGACCCGGATGGCAATCTGCTGGGCGTCAGCGACGATTTTACGAATCACGAATGCGCCGGGGGAAGCGGGCCGACCTGCAGCGGAGGCACATGGGTTCCGAAGATGGGCTGGGCCCTGAATCACGGCGGTACGGCGGGAATGCCTGGCGGCCAGTACGCGATGATCGGGATTCTGAATACGCCTCCGTCGGATGGATCGATGGCGCTGGCGGGACCATGGAGCGTGCCCGTGCTGGCTGTTAACCGGAGAGGGTTCGGAGCGGCGGCGGTATGGGACTGCAGCGGATGCCAGGGTGGGCCGACGCAAACGTCGACCATTGGCGATGCGGACATGTATCAATGTCCGAACACGCCAATTACGGAGCGGCTGTGCCCGAATGGGGCCGGGGCGGGGAAATGCTGCGTGGAGGTGAAAGTGAATCAGGAGCCATGCAGCGTGACGCCGTACGCCAAGACAAAGACATTCATAAATAACGCGGCGACGGAAGCCGAGGGGTTTCCGTGCACGTCGACCGACAATAAGACGATGGTGAACGCCGCGTGGTCGAAGCTGCAGAACTCGCAGGTGGGCGACTGGCTGATGGAGAATAATGCGAATAACGGGGCGGTGGGCGCGGACGCGGAATCATTTGTGCTGGCGCAGAAATCGCTGGACGGCGCCGGCAACGTAAACGCGATGTGGCTGGTGCGTGAATCGAACGCGGGTGTGGACGCGAAGCTGTGGGCGCCGCTGCCGCCACACTCGTTGTCGGCGACGCGTCATCCCTGCCTTGATCCGCCTAACTGTTCGGCGAGCAA
>DASRCB010000154.1:0-9203 GCA_035653295.1 Bryobacteraceae bacterium | reverse complement strand
GTTTTTCGATGTGGTTAGCCAGAACACCACGGGTCAGGTCACGCTGCGGCTGTACAAAGGCAATCTGGAGCCGGTGAGCCGGAAGTCGCCGTACTCGCTTTACTCGCTGAAGGTTGCCAGCTTCACCATGGGCGCCGATTACGACCAGAAGGACGCGCAGGGGTTCATCAACCTGATCGGGCTGCCGATCAAGATGCGGACGCTGGCGGCGAAATCGGGGGAGTAGCGGCGGACGCATGAAGCTCTGGGGAGGGAGGTTCGAGGTCGGGCCGTCGGAGGTGTTCCAGCGTTTCTCCGGCTCGCTCGACTTCGACAAGCGCCTGCTGGATGTCGATGCGCGCGGCTCCCAGGCATTCGCGCGGGCGCTGGCGCGCGTCGGCATCCTCACGGCCGAGGAATGCGATCGCCTGGTGGCCGCCTTCGAACAGATCCGGACAGCGGCGAAGGATCCGGCGTACTTTGAGGGCGCCGATGACGAGGATGTACACACGTTCGTCATCCGGCGGCTGAAGGAACTCGTGGGGGAGCTCGCCGACAAGATCCACACCGGGCGCAGCCGTAACGAGCAGGTTTCGCTCGATACGCGGCTGTGGCTGCGCGAAACGATCGATCACGTGCGGTCCGGGCTGCACGATGTAATGACCGGGCTCATTGGCTTCGGCCGGCGTTATGCAGATGCGGTTGTGCCTGGCTACACGCACATGCGGCGTGCGCAGGCGGTGCTTTGGCCGCATTACCTCCTGGCGTACTTCGAGATGTTCGCGCGCGACGACGAACGCCTGTGTCAGGCGCGGCATCGGACCAACGTCCTGCCGCTGGGATCGGGCGCGCTTGCCGGGAGCGGCTTTCCGTTCGACCGGGACGCCATCGCGCAGGATCTGGGCTTCGAGGCCATCTCGCGCAACAGCATGGACGTGTCCGGTGATCGGGACTTCGTTCTGGATTTCCTGTATGCCGCGTCGATGATCATGCTGCATGTGAGCCGTCTGGCCGAAGACTGGATTCTGTACTCAAGCGAGGAGTTCGGGTGGCTGGAGCTGAGCGACGGCGTAACCAGCGGGTCGAGCCTGATGCCGCAGAAGAAGAATCCCGACTCGCTGGAGTTGCTGCGCGGCAAGACGGGCCGCGTGTTCGGCGCGTTTACGTCGCTGTTCACGACGATGAAGGGCCTGCCCATGACTTACAACCGCGACATGCAGGAAGACAAGGAGCCGCTGTTCGAGGCCGCGGACCAGTTGCGGATATCGCTGGACATGATGTCGGGTGTGATCGAGACAACCGAACTTCGCCGCAAGCCGCCGGCGCGAGCGGCGGAGGAGAGCTGGGTGGTTGCGACCGATCTCGCGGAAGCGCTGGCGCGGGCCGGCACGCCCTTCCATCGAGCGCATCAGCTTGTGGGTAGGCTCGTGCTGGAGAGCGTAAAGAACGGCAAGCGGCCGGGCGACTGGACCGAGGCGGAACTGCGAGAGTTCGCTCCCGAGTTCACCGCGGAGATGGCGGAACTGCTGCGGCCCGAAGCGGGCATGCGCTCGCGCGAGGTTCCCGGCGGGACCGGGCCGGAGGCGGTTGCGCGGGCGCTGGACGAAGCCGAGCGGCGGCTGGCCGCGATGCGCGCGAAGACATGAACAAGGCGTACCGGCAGGGACAGATCCTGAAGCTGATCCGCTCGCGGCCGGTGCACACGCAGGAGGAGCTGGCGCGCGGTCTTCAGGAACAGTTCGGGGTGCCGGCGACGCAGGTGACGCTTTCGCGCGATATTCGCGAACTGGGGCTGATCAAGACGCCCGAAGGATACCGGCAGGTGGCGCCCGCTCCGCCGGGTCCGGATCTGGAGACGGTGATCGCCGATTTCCTGCGCGACGTGCGCCAGGCGCAGAATTTGCTGGTGCTGCGCACGCTGCCGGGCAACGCGAATACCCTGGCCATCGCGCTCGATCACGAGAACCTGCCGGAAATCGTGGGCACCATCGCCGGTGACGATACCGTACTGGTGATCGCTCCGGATAATGAGACAGCACGGGCGCTGAGCGGCCGGCTGATCGGGCTGGTGCGCCTGAACGAATAAGGAGAGCATCGATGAGCACGGTGGAACCATGGCTGCGCGGCGGCGAGCCGGGCGTGCATCCGCTGATCGCGGCTGCGCTGTTCGCCTTTGAACAGGCGCGCGAGGATCTCGCGCAATGGACGCAGGGGATGACCGAGGAGCAGATGTGGGCTCGTCCGCACGGGCTGGCGCCGGTCGCGTTTCAAATTCGGCACATCGCCGGCAGCGTGGAGCGGCTGACGACGTATTTGGAAGGGCGGCAGCTTTCGGCGGAACAGATCGCCGCGGCGCGCGAGGAGGAGACGCCGGCCCCGCTGGGGCGCGATCAA
The DNA here is from genome assembly GCA_035653295.1 of Bryobacteraceae bacterium. Taxonomy (GTDB): domain Bacteria; phylum Acidobacteriota; class Terriglobia; order Bryobacterales; family Bryobacteraceae; genus DASRCB01. Next base: position 6,830 of record DASRCB010000154.1, on the reverse strand, counting down.
TTGCTTGCGTTACTGGAGCACTCGCTGCGGGGTTCGGAGGCCGTGTTTCGCGCACTGGATCCCGCGACGCTGGCCGAACCGCGCGAGGTCGGCCGTAAGCGGTTGCCAACGACGGTCGCCGGCCTGCTGGTGCACATCGCCGAGCACACGGCGCGGCATGTCGGCGAGGCGATTATCACGACCAGGGTGGCGCGGGCCAGCTAAAGCCGGCCCGTACCTGCAACCCGAAGGGTTGCGCTACTTCTCTACCGTGACAGGTTCCATGAGGTCGGTCACCGGGTAGGCGGACCACTGGTTTTCGCCCTTCGGGACGCGGCTTTTCACTTCCTCGCTGCGCATTTTGCTGAGCTGCTCGTTCACGCGTTGCACCTGCTCATCGCTTTGCGGAGTGCCGGTCTCGTTCCTGCCGCGAAGCTGGCCGTGCGTCTGGCGCACCTGCTCGATGGGGTCGTCGATGTACACCCACTGCTCGCCGGGGCCCCACGGACCCTGCCCCTGATTCCACGGGCCGCGTGCGCTGGCCCCATTGGACATGTTGAAGTACGTGTGCGTGAAGCGCGGATCGCCCTGCAGGACTCCGGGCGGGAAGTTGGGCTGGATATCCTCCAGCGCCGCCTGGAACATCTTGAAGTGGGCGATCTCGCGGGTCATCAGGAACCGCAGAGATTCCTTCACATAGTCGTCATCGGTAAACTGCATCAGGTATTCGTAGACGATCTTGGCGCGGGATTCGGCCGCGATGTTGGAGCGCAGGTCGACGGTGAGGTCTCCGTTGGCGTTGACGTATGAGCCCTGCCATGGCACTCCCTGGCAATTGGTGACCGTGGGGCCTCCGCCGGAGAGCACGGCGAACTGCGGGTTCACCATGGCCTCATGTATGACCTGCTCTTTGGCGGCCTTGCCTTTCATTAAGCGCGTAAGGTCGGACGACTCGGCCGCATTCTTCAGGTCGCCGTTGAGGCCGTCCAGCAGCATCGTAATGGTCGCGCCCACGATCTCGAGGTGGCTGAATTCCTCGGTGGCGATGTCCATGAGCAGGTCATATTTATCCGGGTATGATTGCCGCACCCCGAAAGCCTGGGTGAAATACTGCATCGCTGCTTTGAGCTCGCCGTTGCCGCCCCCGAACTGTTCCAGCAGAAGACTGGCAAAGCGAGGATCCGGCCCTGACACACGAGCGTTAAATTGTAGTTCCTTTACGTGATGAAACACGAAGCCCTCCGCCCGTGAGACTCGGCCGCGGGCTGAGACGGACGGGTGGTAACCGTGTGGCTACTTAGGTGCGTGCTCGCTAATGGCAGCGCAGGCGCTCTTCACCGCCGTGCCGAGGAGGTGTGTGTGTGTCGTGTAGATGAGATCTTCGCTCTTGTCGAAGATGGCGACCTTGTTGCCGTAGCTGAACGGGGTGGTGGGGCTGAGCGGATCGTGATCGAGTTGGACGAAGAAATCGGCCTTGTTGCGATTGGCGGTGACCGTCACGGCGGGGCAGTGCTCGGTGAAGGCTTTGATGACTTCGAGATTTTGCGGGCTCGTGCCGCCGGCGAACTGGAGCGCGCCTTTGGCCTTAAGCTGCGGCGCCCCGCTTTCGGTAACGAAGATCCGCGGCTTCTCTGCCGCCGCGGTCGCAAGAATGCCGGCCGCAATGAGGACCAGAAAACGGCGCACTGCCATGCTCGCCTCCGTTGCGAAAGACGCGAAAACCAACGCCGGAGTTACCGGGCCGTCGCGAAGCGCCGGAAGAAGCTGGTTGCGTACCATTGCGGGCGCGCCGGATTGTCCGCCACGCTGGCGATGAGCCGGGCCACGATATCGTCGAATTCAGCGGCGGCCGCGGTGTCCACGGGCTGCTTTACATCATCCGATGGCGCATGATAGCGCCCGCGCAGCCACTCACGCTGCACGTGTTCTTCGGGATCCCCGGGCACGTACCCGAATTTGAAGGCCAGCGCCGGTACGCCGTGTCGAACAAAGCTGTACTGGTCGCTGCGAATGAACAGGTTGCGCTGAGGCTGCTTGTCGGCCTGGACCTGGACGCCATCGGCGGCGGCTGCCGCGCGCACCGCTTCGCCAAGCGTGGATTCGTTCAGCCCCTGCACCTCCAGCCAGCGCAGCGGGAATAACGGCAGGAACATGTCCACGTTCACGTCGGCGATGATGCCGGCCATCGAAACTGTGGGATGAGCGGCGTACCACAGCGAGCCGAGTTCGCCCTTTTCCTCGCCGCACACGGCAAGGAAGATGACGCTGCGCTTCAGCGGCGCCGGCCGCTGCTTCAGAGCTCGCGCGGTCTCGATCAGAGACGCCACACCGGAAGCATTGTCCATGGCGCCGTTGTAGATGGCGTCGCCGTTGATAGGCCGGCCGATGCCGAGATGGTCCAGATGCGCGCTCATCACCACGTACTCCTGACGCAGCGCCGGGTCGGCCCCGGGCAGTTTGGCGACGACGTTTGGCGATTCCGTCTCGCTCTTTTGAATGACCATGTGCGCTCGGATACGCCGCAGCAACGGGAAATGCGGCAAAGGCTTGCCGCCGCCGGCGGCATTGAGCAAATCGCTGATGCTGTGGCCTGTACCGGCGAACAGCTCATCGGCGCGCGCCGGGTTCCAGAGCGCCTGAAATTGCTCGCCCCGCATTTCGTTCATCGCCGGATCGGCCAGGTACATATGCGGCGCGAAGCGCGACAGCGCGATGCGATCCCAGGGAATATCCATGGACGCCGGAATCGGAATGGCGATCATGCCGGCGGCGCCGGCGGCGCGAAGCGCTTTCCAGCGCTGGGCCGTGGCCTGATAGTGCGCACGGACGGGACCGGTGATGCCCAGAGGCGCGCTGCTGATGTATACCGCAATTTTGCCGCGCAGGTCGGAGCCGGCCAGGTCATCGATGTTCGCCTCCTTTGCCTGGAGGCCATATCCAACAAAGGCCGCGGCGGCATCGATGTCGGGCGGAGCGTCGCGGACGGGCGTCAGGATGGCATCCGCGCCCAGCGTCAGTGGAAGCTGTTTGCCGTTCTCGACAAGGGCGAGGCTCGATCCGGGATCCGCCAGAGTGCGAACGTCGAAGCGCACCGGCTGGAACCAGCCATCAGACCCCGCCGGCTCGAGGCCCAATTCGTGGAACTGACCCGCGACATATTCGGCGGCCTTGCGGTAGCCTTCCGAGCCGGTCTGCCGGCCCTGCAACTGATCGCTGGCCAGATATTCGACGTGCGACCACCAGCGCTTGCCCGCTGCCGTATAGTCGAGCGCGCCGGACGCGAGAGCGACAGCCGCGGTTCCGAACAGGGCGATTGCAGGGGCGAATCTCATCGGCAGCGTGCTTATAATGTAACGGACGCGCCGGGGGCGCTCTTCGATGGCATACAAGTTCAAAGCCGGGGAATCCGTGCCGGAATCGATCCGCAGAATCGCGACTGAGGAACTGGATTCCGCGGCGGAGCAGCTGGACGGCAAGGGCTCTTCCTCCCGGGAAGAGGCGATTCATGAGGCGCGTAAGAGCGTCAAGAAGACGCGGGCCATCCTGCGGCTGGCGAAATCGGAGCTGGGGGATGTGCGCTCGCGGGAGAACGTGCGCCTGAGGGATGCGGGCCGCAGGCTTTCGGAGTTGCGCGATGCGGGCGCGATCGTCGTCAGCTTTGACGATCTCAAAGCAGCGTTTCCGAACGAGGCCGGCCTGGATGCGCTGGAGCCGATCCGCGCCGGACTGGTGGCGCGCCGCGATCAGACGATGGAGCAGCCGGGGATTGAAGAGCGGCTGAAGGCGATGGCCAAATCGTTCCGGAGCGCGGCGAAACGGGTCAAGGCGTGGCCGCTGAATGCGGACTCATTCGCAGCCATTCGCACCGGTCTCGAAGACAGCTACCGGGAGGGTCGCAGGGCGATGACGAAAGCGCGCAAACAGCCCACGGCGCCAAACTACCACGAGTGGCGCAAGCGCGCGAAGGATCACTGGTATCACATTCGGCTGCTGGAGCCGTTGTGGACCGACGTTATGCAGGCGCATGAGAAGAGCCTCAAGGACCTGGAGACCTGGCTGGGCGATGACCACAACCTGGTGGTGCTGCGGGAGAAGATTCTCTCCGAGCCGGACCTCAGCGCGGACGAGAAGGCGGCATCACTGGCGACGCGGTTGATCGAGCGCCGGCAGAAGGAGCTGCGGAAGAACTCGCTTGCGCTGGGCGCGCGCATTTACGAGGAAAAGCCGCGCGAGTTCAGCCGGCGAATGAAGCGGTTGTGGGAGGCGTGGCAGGCGTCGCCCAAGTCGCTGGAGCAGGCCGAGGAGCACACTGAGGCCGCTCCCCCGAAGAAAGCGGCGGGATCGCGCGGATCACGGCAGCACAAGACGCGGGTGACCGCGGCGTAGGGGCCGGTACTTAGTACGGCGTCCGTCGCCGCTCCATGCCTTTTTTCAGGTTTTTCTTAACCGGGCGTACTATCAGTCGCGGTACAGTTGTTCTTGCGGCGACTGCGTTCACTGAGTCGCCCGCAAGAAAGCTTCGGAGGAAATTCAGCCATGCACTTGAAGACCGCGAGACTCTTCGCGGCTATAGCCGTCATCTCAGTTGCGTCGCAGCTTGCTGCGTTCGCCGAACAGAAGGCCAATACAAACAGACTGGTGGTCGTGGGCGATTCGCTTGCCGCCGGTTTCCAGAACTTTTCGCTGTTCGACAGCAGCAGCCAGGCCGGGGTTCCCCTGGGCGGGCAGACCCAAGGTCTCGGCGCGCTCATCGCGAGGCAGGCCGGCGCTCCCGCTACATTACCGCTGATCAGTTACCCGGGCATTCCGCCGGCGCTTGAGTTAGTGGGCGGGACCATACAGCGCGCCGCTGGTTTCGGCGCGCGTGAGAACCCTGGAGAGCAGGCGACAATTCTTGCCGTTCCGGGCTTCACGCTCGGCGATGCGCTGGCTCACCCCTTTCCCGGCCAGCCGGCAACGAATGCGATCGACGCACTGGCCGATTCAATCCTGGGCACGCCGGCGGGGAAAACCTTCGGTTGCGGACCGCTGCCTGCATTCAACGGGTACGTAGTCAGCGAGGTCGCCTGCGCGGCCGCGCTCAACGCCAAAACGCTTATCATCGATATCGGAAACAACGATGCCCTGCAGACGCTGACGTTGGGCGCGCCGCCGACCGATGAAAAGACATTTGCGGCCGAGTTTCGCCTCATCATGGCCGCGCTGGTGCACGATCACAGAGCGACTGTGCTGGTAGGCAACATACCGGACGTGACCGTCGTCCCGTTTCTGATCCCGCGCGGAGTATTTCAGGTCCAGTGCGGTTTCGATCCTGGCGCCGATTATGTTGTCCCCAATGTGATCAGTCCGGCGCCAGGTCCATTTAACATTTGCCAGAAAGGCGATTTCAGCCCCCGCTCGCAGGCTCAGATCGATGCGGCGCACGCCGCCGTTCTCGCCTACAACGGCATCATCGCCCAGCAGGCGGCGCAGTTTGGCGCCACTGTCGTGGATGTATACGGAACGCTGAACGCCATTGCAGCGCACGGATATGATGCCGGCGGTTATCATCTGACGAGGGCCCCAGTCCCCTGCGGCGGCATTTTCTCGCTCGATTCCGTCCATCCCACAAACACCGGCTATGCCATCCTGGCAAATGCGTTCATTAATGTCCTCAACAGCAAGTACAAGGCGGGAATCCCCCTCGTCGACGTGAACGCGACGGCGGCAACGGACCCGCTGTTCCCGCCAAACCTGGGCGTTCCGGTTACGGGTTGCCCTACCCCGTAAGGTTTGCGTCCCTGATCTGCAGGAAACGCTGATACTCTGGGTTGCGGGCGGTTTCATTCCGCCCGCATGCTGGAGGTATCCGCGCCGATGCTTCGTTATCTATTCACCCTCATATTTACCACCACGCTCGCGGCAGCCCAGTCCGGCAGCGGCTGGAATCTGGTCTGGAGCGACGAGTTCAACGGTCCCGCCGGCCAGCTGCCGGATTCCGCAAAGTGGACTTACGATCTCGGGTACGATTGCTGCGGCAATAACGAGATCGAAACCTACACCCAATCGACGAATAACATCTTTCAGGACGGTAAGGGCAACCTGGTCATCCGCGCGCTGAAGGATTCCGCCGGCAATTACACGTCGGGGCGAATCAAGACCCAGGGGCTGTTCTCGTTTACCTATGGACGTGCGGAAGCGCGAATCAAACTGCCTTACGGCAAGGGCATCTGGCCGGCTTTTTGGATGCTTGGCGCGAATATCACCTCCGTCGGATGGCCGCAGTGCGGCGAAGTGGACATCATGGAGAACTTCGGCCCGGCGCAGAACGACCTGTCCAACAATGCGGGCTCGCTGCACGGGCCGGGGTACACGGGCGCGGCCGTGGGCCAGAAATACACCCTGCCGTTTGGTGAAACGGTCTCCGACGACTACCATATCTACGCTATCGAGTGGTCACCGAATTCGATGCAGTACTTCGTGGATGGCACGTTGTACGAGACGCAAACACGCTCGACAATTCCGTCCGGCACGCAGTGGGTATTCAACAATCAGCCATTCTTTCTGATTCTGAACCAGGCGATCGGCGGTCCCAACAGCGGCGATTTCATTGGCACCCCCGACTCGACCACGCCGTTTCCGTCGGACATGATCGTAGACTGGGTTCGGGTCTACCAAACGGCGACGGTGAGCGATACCACCCCGGTGATCACGCCGGGGCGCGTGCTCAATGCGGCGTCGTATCTCGGCAGCATGGCGCCGGGCAGTCTCGCCGCGCTGTGGGGGACCAGCCTCTCCGATAAGGTTTACACGAATCTGTTCGATTCGGGGAAGAACGCCTTCCCGACAACTGTCGCCGGGGTCAGCGTTAC
>DASRCB010000153.1:0-4645 GCA_035653295.1 Bryobacteraceae bacterium | reverse complement strand
TGATTACGATACGCCGCTTCGAGCTGTGTCTTGCGCTCCTGCTTCTGCGCGAGGTAGCGGTCGTAGTTTCCGCTGTAGAAATGCAGGCCTTTATTCCAGATTTCGACGATGCGCTCCACCGTCACATCGAGGAAATATCGGTCGTGCGAGATCAGCACGAAAGCGTTGGGATAGCTTTTCAGGTAATCCTCGAGCCAGTTACGCGCTTCCAGATCGAGGTGATTGGTCGGCTCGTCGAGCAGCAGCAGATTGGGCTTTTCGAGCAGCAGCTTCGCGAGCGCAATACGCATCTGCCACCCGCCGGAGAACTCCTCGGTATGGCGCGTCCAGTCGCCGCGGGGGAAGCCAAGTCCGGCGAGCACGGTTCCCACCTGCGCCTCGATCGCGTATCCGTCGCGAGCGGTGAACTCGTTTTCCAGCTGATGAAAGCGCGCGCCGACGGCGGCGTACTCTTCGCCCGCGGGGTCAAGCTCAGACATCAGCCGGGTCAGCTCTTCCATCTCCCGCTCCATCTGCTGCACATCCGCGAAGACAGACAGGCATTCGGCAAACACGGTCCGCCCTGACAGGCTGAGACCTTCCTGCGGAAGATAGCCAGTGCTTATGCCGCGGGTGCGCTGGATCGACCCGTAATCGAGCGACTCCATCCCGCCGAGTATCTTCAGCAGCGTGGATTTGCCCGTTCCGTTCGCGCCCACAAGTCCCGCGCGCTCGCGCGTGGTTACGAGCCAGTCGGCATCTTCAAAGAGGAGTTTAGGGCCGAAGCGCTTGCCGGCGCCGGAGAGCTGAATCATCGAGGCTACTTAGAACGGGGAACTGCTTCTATTGTAGCGGAGGGGCTGAAAAGCAAACGAGGGAGCCGAAGCTCCCTCGTTTGGTTGTTCGGGTTTTAAGCCGAGTGATTAGTGGGCCTGCGACTCGCCATACTGACCGCTGCGCTGGACAGGAGCGGTAACAGTCCCAGTCAGCACACCTGAGTTGCTGACCGAACCTGTGATACCCATACCCATCGCCCAGAACGGCGTATCGAGCTCGATGGCTTCATAGGTTGCGCCCTGGCCGCCGGCCGGGCCGACGAGGAACGCAACACCGTGGCAGTACTGGAAGTTCGCGACGGCAATCATGTAGCCCTGGAACCCACGAAGCGGCGTCGCCGTCGCACCCGGGTTGATCAGGTAATTGCCGTTGGCGGACCCGCCGGAACCGGTCTGCTTGGTGTCGCAGCCGGCCAGCGTCTGGGCCACAGTCAGCTGAGTCGTCATTTCGAAGGCATACACGCAGCCCGGAGGAACGACGATCTGCTTCGTAGCGGCCGCTTCCGGAACGGCGAAGGTGGCCGTGTTGCCCGGAGTCGAGTTGCCGTAGAAGTACAGGTTCACGGCCCCACCAGTACCCTGGTCGGTCGTCACCTTTGCGCCGAACGGATCCATGCTGGTGTTCGCGATCGCGATGCCAGTGTCAAAGCCCTGCTGGTTGGTCACGTACGGGAACAGCAGGTCGCACTTGCAAGGCGTGATGGTGATGAAGTTACCCAGCGTCGGGCCAGGCGCAAAGCGCGGAATCCACTCGTAAGAGTGGCTGGTGTACGGACCCTGCGGCTGGTTCCAGTCGGTGGTCTTCGCGGGATTGCTGACGGCGGTTCCGCCGCTGGGCAGCGAAGGCGCATACCAGACGTTCATATTGCTGGCGCCGCCTGTTGCACTCAGAAGGTCCGTCGTGCCGGCAGGCGTAACGTACGGAATGTTCTGCTGTACGTTCGGCGTGTAAGTGAAGCCGGTATTGATGTGGAACGCTTCCACCTGATTCGGATCGGCTGCGACAACCTCGTAAACCACAAAGTCGTCGGTCGCCGTCGTACCACCGGCGTATGAGCCCGTGATGGTCACAGCGGCGCCCGAGATCGATCCACCCGCGCCGTTCGCGTCAGTGCCGGTAACCGTTCTGATCAGTCCGCTTGTTCCGGTGCTGCCCACAGAACCGGGGAACGTGAAGCTGGTTCCATTCTGCAGGTTATGGATACGGATGATAAATCTCGTACCGCTGTCCGCAACACCGATGTCACCGGTCCCGGTCCCTGCGGCGCCGCCGCTGGCCGGAAGCATGAACCCGGATTCAGTGAAGTATGAGTATCCCGGAACGTTCTGATACGCCGCGGCCGAACCGCCAGGATATCTGGTCTTGAAAGCGTACGAGAAGCCTTCCGAGATATCGAGGGTCGCCGCATTGGGCAGGTTGCACTGCGTGTTCTGGCTGCCCGTCAGGCTGGTGATCAGGCTGCGAACAACGAACGCGACGTCGAGCGTCGGATTCGTAACCGCGACCTGCTGCGAACCACCGATGGAGACTGTGGCCACGATCGGAATCGGGCCGCCGGCCTGGCCGATCGCTCCGCCGAACCGTGTTACCGCATCGGCGCGCAGGTTGGTGATGCGGATGACGCGCGTCAGGTTCGTTCCCGGAGGATCGATCGGAATGCCGAGGAAGTCAATCGCGTTGCAGCCAGCAAGCTGACCGACGCCAGTGTTGCACGGCCCCAGATTGCCCGCGCTCGGCGTAAAGCTGGCCAGAACACCCTGGTAGGCGTTGTATGCCGTGTAGGGCGATGTGGCGCCGCTCGTGCCCAGCACCTGGCAATGGGACGCATCGGTACCGGTCAGTTCGGGGCAGAACTTGAAGGCGGGTGAATTCGCCGCCGCCTGCGCACTGGACGGGTTGGGATTCGCCGGGAAAGGCTCATCGATAAGCAGCAGCGCTTCCGTCGGCGTGTACGGGCCACCGCCGGCGCTGGCGGTGGTGCCGTTGTTCGGATTGATGCGACTGGTAATGTTGGTGTTCAAGCCGACACGGACGACCGACGTCGGGACGGCGTGCCCAGCCAGCGTCGGGGTGCCGCCGGTGCAGTTCAGCACCACGTCACCGACCTGTTCGGTGTAGCCTTCCGACCGGACCAGCGGCGGAACAGAGGTCGCTGTGCAGGTCATATTACCGCCCTGCGAAAGCCCCGAGCCCTGCGCCATTACGGGCAGGCCGGTGCTCAGCAGGAGCGCGATAGCGGCAAAGGCCAAAAGCCATTTGCGAAAATCTGCCATTTCCTTCTCCTTGTGAAGATGTGAGTGAATTGAATTGATTGAAAGTTCTCTCGGCAACCTGAGCCTCGTCATTTTTGCAGGAGATCGCGGTGGTATTTCCCGGGACACATGCATGGATCGGCTTGCCGCCGTCCCGCGCAGTACCGCCCGGTCCCCCCTGTCGTCTCCGTCGAGCTCATTCGTTATTGTTTGTCGATCGTGTGCTCGCGGGCTTCATGCATCGGAATGAATGCCTTTAAAACCCCAGCAATCAAATCATATCTAACATCTCACGCCGGACAAGTCAAGCGTAAAGCGCTGTCGGGACATGACTTGACACCCTGACGGCCAAAATACCGCCAGTCCCGTATTACATCATGGACCGGCGCCTGCGTCAATCGCAAAAGCTGAACGGAAACTTTCCCGCCCCGAACGGCGCCTGCGGAATGTTGAACGGCAGGGCTCGATGGCAGCCGATATGCTCAGCTATTGCATCAACTTACCGGCCTGCTTCAGCCGGTCCCGCAACTCGTCCGTGGCGTCCACCAGTTGATTCGTGTCGTAGATCACGCGCGGGGTCAGAAAGATGATCAGCTCCGTGCGCGTCTTGTTGTACGATCTGCTGCCAAACGCCGCTCCCAGCACCGGGATGCGATTCAGCAGGGGCAGGCCGCTGGTGCTGAACTGATTCGTCTCCTGAATGATGCCGCCGATTGCCACCGTGTCGCCGTCCTGGCAGGTGACCTGCGTTGTAACGGACCGCTTCTGGAACTGCGGCGACGTGGATACGCCGAACTGCGAGGCCTGCGGGGTGCTGACTTCCTGGTCGATCAGCATGGTGACGATGCCGCTGCTGTTCACCCGCGCCAGCATGTTGAGCGTCACGCCGCTGTCCTGCTCGGCGACGGAATTCGCGAACACGAGGCCGTTGTTGGAGGTGAGCCCGGGGACTGCGGCCGTCGAGGTCAGCACCGGAACGGTGATGCCCACGTTCATCGTCGCCGGCATGCTGTCGGTCGCGATCAGGCTGGGCGCGGAGATCACGCGGGCTTTGCTGTTGCTGGACAGGACTTGCACTGCCGCAAGCAATTCACGCGTTTCGCCTACCAGCATTCCCACCGACAGATTCGTCGCGTTGCCCACCAGCGACCCGAGAAACTGCTTGTTCGCGCCGGACTTCTGTTGAAGGTACGCCGTGACGCCGCTGGACAGGTTCCCGGTCAGGTCTACCTCGTAAACCTTGGCTTCGATCAACACCTGGCGCGGAGGAACATCCAGTTGGTCCAGCAGCTTCAAAATGCCCGCATATTCGTCCGGCGTCGCCTGGATCAGCAGCGTGTTGTCGAACGGATTGCCGATGATGTGCGGCCCGTTATACGCCGCCTCTGCCCCGGCAGCGCCCGGCTGCAGATACTGCCCGGTCTGGTCCGTGCTCGGAACTGCCCCGGTCGCGGGCGCAGGGTTGATCGGTTGCCCGACCGCATTCGTCAATGGCCGGCTTGCCGGATTGAAGGCATTCGATCCACCGAATCTCAGACCGAGGTTGCCTGGCGTAGTCGGCAGCATGCCGCCGCCAT
>DASRCB010000152.1:0-41980 GCA_035653295.1 Bryobacteraceae bacterium | reverse complement strand
GCGCGCTGAACCATCCGCTCCGTATTAAACGGGGGCGGCTCCTATCGCTGGATGACGTGAAGAACAATGACCTGATCTTCGTGGGCTCGCCCAGTGAGAATCTCACCCTCCGCGACGTGCCCAGCACAACCGAGTTCCAGTTCCGCACGGTTGCCGACGGGCCGCGCAAAGGCGACGTGAGCATCGTCAATGTTCATCCACAGGCGGGAGAGCCACAGGCATGGCTGGGAAGCCAGGTGCCCCTGACCGAGGACTACGCGGTGGTGGCGCTGGTGGCTGGGCTGAATCCCGCCTATCACGTGCTCATTCTGGCGGGCACCACGACACTGGGTACGCAGGCCGCGGTGGAATACGTCTGCCGCGAGTCGAGTGTCCGCGGGCTGCTGAACCGGGCCGGCAGCACTCCAACCGGCGTGCGCCCATTCGAAGCGGTGCTGCACGTGGACGTCAAAGAGGGCGTTCCGGTGCAGAGCCACATCGTCGCGCTGCGCGTCGCGCGCCCGTAGCTAACGGCCCGCTGCCAGCTCTTTGACCAGTTCGTACAGGAACGTCTGGCCCTCGTAGAACGATCTCACCAGCAGGCGCTCGTCCCGGCCGTGCGCGCGGTAGTCGTCGCGCTCGATGAACATGCCGCGTACGCCGTAGGTCGGAATGCCGGCGGCGCGCAGCATGCGGCCATCCGTGGCCCCGGTGCTCATGACCGGTAGAACGACGGCGCCCGGCCACATGATATCCGAGAGGCGCGTCATGGCCCGCATAATGTCCGGCCGCAGCGGAGACGCCGCCGAGTTTTCCTCCTTCTGCCGAACGGTGACCTTCACCTGATCGTCTGCAATGGCGCCCCGAATGGCGCCGAGGACGTCGTCGAGAGAATCCTCCGGCAGCACGCGGCAGTTCACGTTCGCGGCAGCAAGCTGGGGCAGGGCATTGAAGGCGTGCCCGCCCTCGATCGTGGTCGCGACACAGGTGGTGCGCAGCATGGAGTTCCAGGCGGTGGAAGCGGCGGCGATGCGTTTCATGGCGTCAGCATCGTTCTGCGCCACTTTGGCCAGGTCGGCAGCCTCGGCGGTTTTATCGATCTTCGCCATGCCGACGAAATAGGCCCGTGTGACTTCATTGGTCTTCAGCGGAAAACCGAGCTGGCTGATGCGCACCAGGGCGTTGGCCAGGTGGTAGATGGCGTTGTCGGGAGTCGGCTGCGAACTGTGGCCGCCCTTGTTGCGCACCTCCAGGCGGAGATCCAGATACCACTTCTCAGCGGCCTGAAGGTCGTTCGAAACCGGTTTGCCGTGCAGCAGTTCGCCATTGCCGCCTTCGTTCAGCGCGAAATCTGCGTCGATCAGGTCGCGGTGATTGGCCAGCAGCCAGCGAACGCCATTGTATGGACCTCCGCCCTCTTCGTCGGCGGTCAGGGCCACGATGATGTCCCGCTGAGAACGATACCCTTCACGCTTGTAGCGGATCAGGTTCGCGATCCAAACCGCCGCCTGGGCTTTATCGTCCGACGTGCCGCGGCCATAGAAGTAGCCGTCCTTTTCGGTGAGCACGAATGGGTCGGTGCTCCAGTCGTCGCGCTTCGCTTCCACCACATCGAGGTGCGCCAGAAGCAGGATGGGGCGCGCGCCGCCGGTCCCGCGATAGCGCACCACAAGGTTGGCCTTTCGCGGTATGACGCCGCCGATGAAAATGTCGCTCTCGGAAAACCCGGCGTCGCGCAGCCGCCTGGCGACGGCGTCCACGACGGGCGTCGTCGCGCCGGTGGTGTATCCGGAGTTGATCTCGACCATCTCCCTGTAAATGTCGTGCGCCAGGCGCTGGTCGGCTTCGGGCGGCAGATTCGAAGCGGCGAGGCAAAGGAACGGAAGCGCGAACAGCGCGAGAGGTACGGCGAGTCTCATCGGTGTTTCAGCATAACCCGCGGTTCTGGTTTTTGATACGATACTACGGCTCAGAGCCGAAATGGCATGACCTGACAGGAGTTGTCGCGATGATCCTGATACGCAATGTGTTCCAGCTGAAATTCGGAAAAGCGCGAGAAGCCGTTGCGCTGTTTAAGGAAGGTCTGGCGATCCAGAAGCGGGCCGGCGCGAATTTCTCCCCGCGCATCCTGACGGATGTGACGGGCCCCTTCTACACCGTGGTGCTGGAGCTGACTGTACCCAGCCTGGCCGCCTTCGAAACGGATGCGCCGCGCTATATGGGGGATAAGGACTTTCAGGCAAATTATCAGAAGCTTGTCCCGCTGATCGAATCGGGACACCGCGAGGTCTTTACCATCCTCGAGTAGTCCGGCCCGGAGCCGTTCGGTCAGCCGCGGAGAACCTGGAAACCACTCTGTGTGCTGCCGGCGTATGGCCGCGTCCAGACCACGCGCGCCCTGCCCACGAAGAACCGGTGCCGGAACTCGAACTCCCGGCCCGGCGTGACGTCGGGGCTGCTGTGCATGGCGCGAAACCCGTTATTGCTGACATCGAGCAGGCGGGCCATCAGTTCGCCCGAGAGCCCGTCGGCGTAGAGCCGGACATCGCCCTCGCAGATGGTGCGCGGTTCGCTGCGATGCTCAAACGATTGAAGCATGTCCGAATGCCAGCTGTTCGATTGTGCACCGCGGACGGCCGGATTTCCATGGTACGGAATAGCCAGTGCAATCGGGTGTTCTGCTGAGAAGCCGCGCAAAGTGGCGAGCGAGGGGGCGGTGCAGAGGTCGCGAGATAGAATTGGTGAAATGAACGAACAGGAACGGATGGCGCGGCCGCTGGCCGAGGCGGACCCGGAAGTGTACGAGGCCATCCAGCATGAGCTGGATAGGCAGAACACGCGGCTGGAACTGATCGCCAGCGAGAACTTCACTTCCGAGGCGGTCCTGGAGGCGACAGGGAGCATTTTCACCAACAAGTACGCCGAAGGTTATCCCGGGAAGCGCTATTACGGCGGCTGTGAGTTCACCGACGTCGTTGAAAACCTCGCCCGTGAGCGTGCGAAAAAGCTGTTCCACGCCGAGCATGCCAACGTGCAGCCGCATTCCGGCTCACAGGCAAATCAGGCCGCATACGCCGCCGTTTTGCAGCCCGGGGACACAATCCTCGGCATGAACCTGGCCCATGGCGGACATCTGACGCATGGCCACCCGCTGAACTTCTCGGGCAAGACGTACAAAGTTGTGCCGTACGGGGTCCGGCGCGAGGATGAGCGCATCGACTACGACGAGCTGGCGCGCCTTGCCGACGAGCACAAGCCGAAGATGATCATCGCCGGCGCGAGCGCATATCCCCGTATCATCGATTTCAAGCGCTTTCGCGAGATCGCCGACGCCGCCGGAGCGATCTTCCTGGTGGACATGGCGCATTTTTCGGGACTCGTGGCCGCGGGCATCTATCCGAACCCATGTGAATTCGCGGACATCGTGACCTCGACGACGCACAAAACGCTGCGCGGTCCGCGCGCGGGTCTGATTCTTTCCAAAGCGCAGTATGCAGCGGCGATCGACAAGGTAGTTTTTCCGGGCATGCAGGGCGGCCCTCTGGTGCACGTGGTGGCAGCGAAAGCGGTTTGCCTGCTTGAGGCGATGCAGCCCGGATTCGTCGAGTATCAACGGAGCGTGGTGGCGAACGCTCAGGCGCTGGCCGAGAGCCTGCAGGAGAGGGGGGTGCGGATTGTCTCCGGCGGCACGGACACGCATCTGCTTCTCGCCGACGTTTTCGCCCGCGGGGTGCGAGGCAGGGAGGCGGAAACGGCTCTGGACCGCGCCTTCATCACGGTCAACAAAAACGCGATTCCGTTCGATGTCAATCCCCCTCTGAATCCCAGCGGGGTGAGGCTGGGCAGCCCGGCGGTGACTACCCGCGGGTTCGGCGCGAAGGAGATGCGCCAGGTCGGGGCACTCATCGCCGACGTGCTGGAGAACATCGCCTCGGACGAAGTAATCGCTTCCGTTCGCCGCCGCGTGGGTGCGCTCACCGAGGCGTTCCCTCTTTACGCGTGGAAGATGGAGCGCGCCGGCGCGCGCTGAATGCCGCTGCACATCGCCATAGACGTCCGGCGGATCGCAGATTTCGGAATTGGGACTTACATCCGGAACCTGGTTCGGCGCCTCGGCGAGATCGATGCAGAAAATCGGTATACTCTGATCGTCCGCGACGCGGCGCCTGCCGACTTCGGCCGGCTCCCGGATAATTTCAGGACGACCGCCTGGAATCGTCAGCCTGGCCCCTTTGCCGGCGTGAGCTTCCCTTTGTTTTTGCGCGGTTTGGGCGCGGACCTGATCCATGTGCCGCTGAGCGCAGTGCCGCTGCTCATGCCGCGCCCCTACGTGGTGACCATTCACGACATGGGCAGCCTGATTTTTCAGCGAGTCTCGGGCGCCAGAAACAATCTCAGATTCTATTCATTTCGACGCGGGTTGACTCGGGCGGACCGGGTGATAGCCGTTTCCAACTCCACGCGCCGCGATGTGGAGACGGTAATGGGCGTGCCGGCGGAGCGAATCCGGACCATATACAGCGCCCCGGACCCGGCATTCCAGCGCGCCGGTCCGGCCATAGCCTGCATCAGCGATGAAGGTTACAGCTATGCTCCGGGCCTGCAGCGCACGCTCGACCGGTATCAGATTGACTACCCCTTTCTGCTGTACGCCGGCACCATCCGTCCACAGAAGAACATTCCGCGCCTGGTAGAGGCGTTCGCGGTCTTGCGAGGCGAAATGCAGAATCATCCCGTATTTCGCGAGCTGCGGCTGATTATCATCGGTGACGAGATTTCGCGCTATCCCAGTGTGCGCCAGGCGGTGATTAACACGCGCATGGAGCACGTGGTGCGCTTTCTCGGATTCGTGCCCATCGAGACGCTGTGCTCGTTTTACCAGGCGGCGAGAGTTTTTGTTTTTCCCTCGCTTTACGAGGGATTCGGGCTGCCGCCCCTGGAGGCGATGGCCTGCGGAACCCCGGTGGTGTGCTCGAATCTGAGCGCGCTGCCGGAATCGGTAGGCGACGCGGCAATCATTGTCAATCCGGAAAACGTATTCGATATCGCCCGCGGCATCCGCGATCTCCTGCTCGACCGCGATTTGCGCAGCACCCTGATCCGCCGCGGCTTCGAGCAACTGCGCCGCTTCAGCTGGGACCGCACCGCGCGTGAAGTGCTGGCGACGTATCGCGAAGTGTGCGCGGCGCGAGCGCGAACGCGGTAGATGACGCTCAATCGGCCGGCGTCCGCGCGCGAAGTTGAACATGCCGGCGTAACTCCTCGGCAGTAAACAGGTCGAGGACCGTGAGATGAAACCCGCTCAGTACGATATCGAGCAGATCCGGCGTCACCCGGCGGCGGCCGCACAGGACGTTGTGGATGTGAGGCTGAGATATGCCCAGTTTTCGGGCCAATCCACGCTCCGTAAACTGGCCATCCTGTACTTTGCCGCGCACCAGAGAGACGATTCTGCTCTCCAGCCCGTGAAAATCGTGTCGCATCTATATTTCAGTGTGAAATAGGGCGTCGTTAGTTTCAAAATTTCTCGCGACCTGCTCTGCCGAAGTGAGATTCTCCGCCGAAAATTAACGCCGGACCGAAAACGTCTACTTTCAGGGGCTTACGGTACTAAGAGTACCAGGGGAATGCCGAGCGAGGCGTAAGGGATCCAGGCAGAGGTCTTGACGGATTTCCTGCGGAGGTTAATTTCGAAGCATATATACATCATTCACCGGGGCGCCGAGAGGGCTCCCGGAAAGGAATTGTAACGATGCAGTGGAGCAGATCCGATGCTTTGGCGCTGGCCGCGCCATCCTGTACATTTTGCCGCGGTCTGGGCATGAAGACCGGCCGGATAAAAGCCAGCCCGTGTAAATGCGTATTGCGTGAGATATTCCGCGTCTGCTATGCGCGATTCCGCTACTGCGTGGAAAAGGACAAGACAGTTGGCCGTGTTACGCTGGACGCAAACCAGGGGCGGTTGCGAAAAAACATCTGGAGCCGCAAGGACGAGGAATACTGTGCGGATTTCTGTCTGATCGCCAAACGCACGCTCAGCGAGTTTGAACACCGGATCTTCCGCTATCACTTCCTGCTGGGCGCCGACTGGCGGCTGTGCTGCCGCAGGCTGGATGTTGACCGCGGCAATTTCTTCCATTCCGTATATCGGATCGAGCAGAAGCTGGGCCGGGTATTCCGTGAACTGGCGCCCTACGGATTGTACCCGCTGGATGAATACTTTGGCGGCACCCGGCAGGCGCCCCATCCAGCCCCGCTCGATCCGGCCGACTGGCGGGCGATTCCCATTCGGCCTCCTCTGAGGCAACCTCGGCAGCGAAAGGATGCGCCGCTGCACGAGTTGCTGGAAGTGGCCTGATCGCCCGCGCCGGGGCATGCGCGAGGAGTCATTTCCGGCGCATCGCCCCGGTCTCGTTTTGAAGCGAAGGGCAGGCGGTAATGTGAACTGAAGGAGCGCCGATGCACTTCCGCACGATTGGTTCTTTACAGGTAAGCGCCGTGGGGCTGGGTTGTAACAATTTCGGGTGGCGTATCGATGAGAAGGCCAGCGCGGAGGTAGTGCACGCCGCCCTCAGCGCGGGAGTCACCTTCTTCGACACCGCCGATATCTACGGCTCCGGTCAGAGCGAGGAATTTCTGGGACGCGCGCTCGGGTCGCGCCGCAGCGAGGCAGTGATCGGCACGAAATTCGGCATGCGGATGGATGAGCAGCGGCAGGGCGCGAAGCCGGAGTATGTCAGGAGGGCCTGTGAGGACAGCCTTCGTCGCCTTGGCGCCGACTACATCGATCTTTATCAGTTGCACCAGCCGGACCCGCAGACCCCAATCGCGGACACGCTGGGAGCCCTGGACGACATGGTGCGCGAGGGGAAGGTTCGGGAGATCGGCTGCTCGAACTTCAACGCCGAACAACTGCGGGCAGCGGAATTGGCGGCAGTCGGGCGCGCCCGATTCGTCAGTGTGCAAAACGAATACAGCATGATCCGTCGCGAGGCGGAGCGCGAAGTGCTGCCCGAATGCGAGCGGCTCGGCCTTGCGTTTCTGCCGTATTTTCCGCTCGCCAGTGGATTACTGACCGGGAAGTACCGGCCGGGCGCTCCACTGCCGGCGGGAAGCCGCGGCGAGGCCGGCTGGGGGCCCAAGGTGTTCACCGAACAGAACCTTGCCGTTTCCGAGTCCCTGCGCGGCTTTGCCGAACGGCGCGGCCATACGCTGCTGGACCTGGCGTTTTCCTGGCTGCTCGCGCACCGGGCTGTCGCTTCCGTGATCGCGGGCGCAACATCGCCTAAGCAGGTCACGGCAAATGCCGCGGCGGGCGAATGGCCACTGTCCGCGGAAGAACTGCGGGAAGTCGATGAAATCCTTTCAGGCGTCGCCTGAACAGAGTTCTGTGACGTCGCGCGAAATTAATTCAGGCGGATGCCGCGGCGGCCTGCCTCAGCTGTCATGTGAACTGTGTCGAGAAAGCGCACCTGCCTGCAGGCGAGATTCAGGACCAGCGAGTGAGTGCGGTGACCGGCGCCGAAAAAGCGGACTCCGCTCAGCAGCGCGCCGCTGGTGACTCCGGTGGCGACGAATACGATCTGGCGGCCAGGGGCCAGGTCCTCGGCGCGGTAAATGCGGGTGACGTCGCGCACGCCCATAGCGGACACGCGTTCGTGTAACTGAGGGGTGTTGACGACGAGGCGGCCCAGCATTTCACCGCCGAGGCAGCGCAGGGCCGCCGCGGTCAGCACTCCTTCCGGCGCTCCGCCGCTGCCCATCACGGCGTGAACGCCGGCGCCGCGTACGGCGGCGGCAATCCCGGCGGAGAGATCGCCATCGGAAATGAGGCGGATGCGGGCGCCTGCTTTGCGAATAGCCGAGATCAGCTGGGCATGGCGGGGGCGGTCGAGGACGAGGACCACCAGATCGTGTACGCCACGGTCGAGGCAACGGGCAATGGCGCGGAGGTTGTTCTCCGGCGGAGCATCGAGATCGAGCGCGCCGCGGCAGGCTGGACCGGCGATGATCTTCTCCATGTAGCAGTCGGGCGCGTGCAGCAGGCCGCCGTGCTCGGAGGCGGCGAGCACGGCGATGGCGTTGGCGGCGCCGGTGGCGCAGAGGTTTGTGCCCTCCAGCGGATCCACGGCGATATCGATGTCAGGATGGCCTCGTTCGGCGATGCCGACCAGTTCACCAATGCGCAGCATGGGGGCATCGTCGCGCTCGCCTTCACCGATGACGATGCGGCCGGCGATTGGGACGTCGTCGAAGGCGCGGCGCATGGCTTCGACCGCGGCATGGTCGGAGGCGTGGGCGTCGCCCTGGCCCATGGTGTGCGCCGCGGCGACGGCCGCCGCTTCCACCACACGAACCATTTCAAGAGAGAGCCGCTGCTCGATGTCGGCGTCGGCCGCCGTGGCCGCGGCCGTGCTCCGCTCCACAACGTTGAGCATGCTCAGCAGTTCTCCATGCCGCAGGCGTGCACCGTCTCGCGGCGGCATCCGTTCGGGGCGCCGAAGTGGAACTGCGCTTCTTCGGTTGAACCTTTCAAAGCGACGGTGGATGAATTGCCGCCTGCAATGGTCTGGGCCACCTCATCGAAGTAACCAGTCCCAACGAAGGTCTGGTGTTTGATCGCGCCGTAGCCTGCGGAGGCGAGGGCGAACTCGCGCTCCTGCAGCCTGGAGTAGGCTGACATGCCAATGGCCGCGTATTCACGGGCCAGCTCGAACATGCTCAGATTCAAAGCATGAAAGCCGGCGAGCGTGACGAACTGGAACTTATAGCCCATGGCGCCGAGCTCGTCCTGGAAACGGGCAATAGCGGCTTCGTCCAGCTTGCGCTTCCAGTGGAATGAGGGCGAGCAGTTATAGGCCAGTAGCTTGCCCGGATAGCGCGCGTGGATGGCGTCGGCGAAGATGCGCGCCTCGGCCAGGTTCGGCTCGGAGGTCTCGCACCAGATCATGTCGGCGTGAGGCGCATAGGCGAGGCCGCGGGCGATGGCGGCGTCGAGGCCCCCCCGAAAATGGAAGTACCCCTCGGCGGTGCGTCCGCCGGCGAGGAACGGCGCGTCGCGACCGTCGATATCGCTGAGGAGCAGGCCCGCGCTGTTTGCGTCGGTGCGGGCGATAAGCAGCGTGGGAACGCCCATCACATCGGCGGCCAGGCGCGCGGCGACCAGCTTCTGGATGAACTCGCTCACCGGAACCACCACTTTGCCGCCCATGTGTCCGCACTTCTTGGCGGACGCGAGCTGGTCCTCGAAATGGACGGCAGCCGCGCCCGCCTCGATCATCGCCTTCATCAGTTCGAAGGCGTTGAGTGGGCCACCGAAGCCGGCCTCCGCGTCGGCGACGATGGGCGCCATCCAGTAAATGCCATTGCGGCCCATTGCGTGGTGGATCTGATCGGCGCGCAGGAGCGCGTTATTGATGGCGCGGACCACCTGGGGAACGCTGTTGACCGGATAGAGGCTCTGGTCGGGGTACATCTGGCCGGCGAGATTGGCGTCGCCGGCGACCTGCCAGCCGCTGAGATAAATGGCTTTGAGTCCGGCATGCACCTGCTCGACGGCCTGATTGCCGGTGAGGGCGCCGAGAGCGGGAACATACGGTTCGGTGTGAAGCAGGTGACGCAGGCGTTCAGCGCCCATGCGCGCAAGCGTGTACTCGATGCGCACGCTGCCGCGCAGACGGGCGACGTCGTCGGGGGTATAGGGTCTGAAAATCTCGGACATGTCTCTCTTTGGAGTAGACAACGAACGGCGGCGAAGGAAAACTGTGGGCGGTCATATCGGACCAGTGGGTCGAATCGGACCGGGGCCACCGCGGGGCGGGAACGATGAACTACGCTGAAATCATGCCTCAGACGCAGGAAGCCACCACCCGGATTGTGGGCGGCATGACGCCCGAGTACGCGTCGATATTGACCGATCAGGCGGTCGACTTTCTCGGCTCGCTGGCGCGCCGTTTCGAGCCGCGCCGCCAGGAATTACTCGCCCTTCGCCGGACGCGGCAGGCGTCGATCGACGCTGGAACGATGCCGGACTTCTTGCCCGAGACTGAGAGCATCCGCCGGGCGGACTGGAAGGTCGCGCCGATTCCGCGGGACCTGATGGACCGTCGCGTGGAGATCACCGGGCCGGTGGACCGGAAGATGATCATCAACGCCCTGAACTCCGGCGCGAGTGTGTTCATGGCGGACTTCGAGGATTCGAACTCTCCGACGTGGCGGAACAACATCGAAGGCCAAATCAATTTGCGCGACGCGGTGAACGGCACCATTGCGTACACCAGTCCGGAGGGGAAGCAGTACGGCCTGAATCCGCGCGTCGCGGTGCTGATGGTGCGTCCGCGCGGATGGCATCTGGTGGAGAAGCATTTCCTTGTGGATGGCAGGCCGATATCGGGCTCGTTGTTCGACTTCGGTCTGTTCTTTTTTCACAACGTGCATGCATTGCTGCGCAAGGGCAGCGGTCCGTATTTCTATCTGCCGAAGATGGAGAGCCACCTGGAGGCGCGCCTGTGGAACGACGTATTCGAGTATGCGCAGCGGCATCTGGGCATTCCGCAGGGGACCATTCGGGCGACGGTGCTGATCGAGACGATTCTGGGCGCGTTCGAGATGGACGAGATCCTGTACGAACTGCGGGAGCACTCGGCCGGGCTGAACTGCGGGCGCTGGGATTATATTTTCAGCTTCATCAAGAAGTTTCGAAATCAGCCCAATTTCGTGCTGCCCGATCGCGCACAGGTCACAATGGAGCGGCACTTCCTGGCTTCGTACGTAAAACTGCTGATCGAGACATGTCATTCGCGGGGCATTCACGCCATGGGCGGGATGGCGGCGCAGATTCCCATCAAGAACGATCCGGAAGCTAACGAGGCGGCGCTGGCGAAGGTGCGCGCGGACAAAATGCGTGAGGTCCGCGCCGGGCACGACGGCACGTGGGTGGCGCATCCCGGGCTCGTTCCTGTGGCGAAGGAAGTGTTCGACGAGAACATGAAGACGCCGAACCAGATCGGCCGCCGGCCGGAAGCGCGCGTGACCGCAAGGGATCTGCTGGAGGTACCCGGCGGGGAGATTACCGAACACGGGCTGCGATGGAACATCGACGTGGGGGTGCAGTATCTGGAGTCGTGGCTTCGGGGGCAGGGATGCGTGCCCATTTACAACCTGATGGAGGATGCGGCCACGGCGGAGATCTGCCGCACGCAGGTATGGCAGTGGGTGAAACATGGGGCGCGGCTGAATGACGGGCGGCTAGTAACTGCGGAGATGGTGCGCGGGGCTACGCAGGACGTAGTATCGAGCCTGCGGCGAAAGCTGCCGGACGCCTCACTTGATCTGGCGGCTCGAATTTTCGAGCAGATGATGACCGGTTCGGAGTTTCCGGAGTTTCTGACGATTGGAGCGTACGAGTACATCGACTGAAATTGCCTGTGCCCCGGCAGTCAGCGCGTTGCTTCATCTCGAAGATGGCGGTCCATCGGGGACCTGCAGTTAAAATCCGGCGCAGGCGGTGAAGCCGGCGCGAGTCTGGCAGACGGGCTTGCGACGTGTGATGCCGATGTCCATGCCGCGGAAAAGTTCAAAGCCGGGAGCTCCGGGCCAGCGGGCACGCTCGCGTTTCAGCTCCAGCATGAGAGCGGCGCATGATTTGGCCAGCGGGTCCTTTTCGACGAGCGCCAGGATGGTAGGCGTATTCTCAACCGCGCGGCGGAACCGGTACCAATATGACAGCGGGATGCGGTTGGCCACGCGCGGGGTGATGCGCGCCAGGTCGAGAGCGACTACCCCGAACCCGCCGGCGTGGAGGATCGCGTCTGCTGCTTTAAACGCATGCTCGGCGTTGCCGCCGCAGCGGATCCAGATCAGTTGGGGGAGGGCAACGCCGCATGCGGCGGCGGTTTGCGGGTCGAAATTGTCGTGCGTATCGATGTAGCTGCAGATTTCGCCGCGAGTGGTGGAAGCTGCGAGAAGCGCGAGCAGCAGCGTGGTGCGCCCGGAGGATTCGGGGCCGATGAGTTCCGAAATCGCGCCTCGGGGAAAACCGCCGGTCAGGGAGTCAACCGATTCGAGGCCGCAGGGCAGCGTCTCGCGGGCGGTTGCCGCCGATGCCGCGGACACATCGAGCATAGTGGCCAGAGCGGAGAGTGGGTTCATGCACTTTCGCCTTGTATTCGCCATCTTGATGATGACTCAGCGCGAGGCAAAAGTCAATCGGTGTTGTTGATCAGGCCGTCCTGGGCTGTGAAACCCAGCCCGTCAATGCGAACGAAGAAATGGCGAGGAGTGGAACGGCTACGATGAGCAAGATCCGCAAGCGCGACAGCAGCCGTTGCTCGGCGGAAATGTCCCTGCCGATGGAGAGGTAATAAGGCCGACCGTCGCTGGCACGCATGATGCCGGCGCGCAGAAGCATCGAATCTTTTCGGTGATATACAGGCAACGTTCCCTGAAGTTCGGCGCGCACCTGGCCGGGTTTGGGGACGCCGATATCGCGATATCGGTCCGAGATCTCGAGCGCCCTGCCATCTGAGTCGGCCAGAAAATATACGTGCTGCAGGTTATTCGCAATGCGGGCTTCTTCCGGATCGTAGGGATCGTAGAACCAGTCGGGACCGTATTTCTGGATCCGCAAATATCCCTTCACCGCCGCCCACCGGGCATCGAGCACCTGCTTCTGCTGCTCGATTGCGAATCTGGCGACCAGTCCGTACATGCCTGCGAACACGGCGGACAGCACGACCGCGAATACGGCAGCGCTAACAATCCTGCGCTTCATGGCACGATGTTGCGCCCGCGTCCGGCTGATGTCAACAGAAGGTCCTTTAATGAATTGGCCGCAGTCCGTGTAACCGCACCCCTGGCAGAGAAGCCGCGCCCGGCTGAACTTGTCCTCGAATTTCTGCCGGGCGGAGCGATAAGGGAACTGTGAGCCGGTTCGTGGATACCGCCGTAGAGATCCTGGAAGCCGCGGAAAACGTTCTGAAAGCCGGTGAGACTCCCTCCGAAGTCAGCATCCTGATCGGCCCTGAAGGCGCAATCCGCATCGTCTCCGATTCCGACTGGCCACTCGAATCGCTTCGGCGCGAGCACGGCGCGCGCATGGCTTACCGGGTGAGCCCGAATGCCGACCGCGTCAGCGTTGACGGCCGCGACGGCGCCCGAACCTGCCATCTCGAAACCTCCGCGCCCGCTCGCGCCGCCCGCTTTCTGCTTAACGCCGCCCCGTGCTGGCAAGCCTGCACGCACCCGCTGCTGGCGGCCTGATCAGATCGGAAACCGGATTCCCTGCGCTAGTGGCAGTTCCTCGGAGTAGTTGATGGTCACCGTCTGGCGCCTCATATAAGCTTTCCACGAATCGCTGCCCGATTCGCGGCCGCCGCCGGTGTCTTTTTCGCCCCCGAAGGCGCCGCCGATTTCCGCGCCGCTGGTGCCGATGTTTACGTTGGCGATGCCGCAGTCGCTGCCCAGCGGACTCAGGAACCGCTCGGCGGAGATCATGCTGGTGGTGAACACCGCCGACGACAGGCCCTGCCGGACATCGTTGTGCAAGTGAATTGCCTCGTCGAGGTCGTCAAACTCCATCAGGTACAGGATGGGCGCGAATACCTCCTCCCTGACAATCGACATGCCCGGACGGGCGCGCACCAGCGCCGGCTCAACGTAACAGCCGCCGAGCTCCCGGCCGCCGAAGATGACCTCGCCGCCCTCTGCACGGATACGCTCCAGCGATCGCATCATGTGCTCCACCGCGCCGCGATCCACCAGCGGGCCCATAAGCGTGGCCTCTTCCATGGGATTGCCGACCCGCACCTGGCCGTAAGCCGCGATCAGCTTCTCGGTCATGGCCGCCGCGATTCCGCGCTGCAGAAACAGCCGTCGAATGGTGGTGCAGCGCTGGCCCGCGGTGCCGACGGCGCCGAACAGCACGGCCCGAAGCGTCAGGTCAAGGTTGGCGTCGTTCATTACGATGACGCCGTTGTTGCCGCCCAGCTCGAGCAGCGAGCGTCCCAGCCGCCGCCCGACGCTCTCCGCCACTTTGTGGCCCATGGCCGTAGAACCGGTCGCGCTGATCAGTGGGATACGCCGGTCATCCAGCATACGCTGCCCGACTTCCCGCGTGTCGCCAATGACCAGCGAAAACACGCCCTGCCAGCCGTGGCGCTGGAGCACGCGATTGCAGATGTTCTGCACCGCCACCGCCGTCAGCGGCGTCTTGTGCGACGGCTTCCAGATGACCGTATCGCCGCAAACGGCCGCGATCAGCGCGTTCCATGACCACACTGCAACCGGGAAATTGAAGGCGCTGATAACGCCCACCGGCCCGAGCGGATGCCACTGCTCGTACAAGCGATGCAGCGGCCGCTCGCTGGGCATGGTCAACCCATAGAGCTGGCGAGAGAGGCCAACCGCGAAATCGGCGACGTCGATCATCTCCTGCACTTCGCCGCGGCCTTCAGCGAGGACCTTGCCCATCTCCAGCGTGACCAGCGCGCCGAGATCCTCTTTGGCGCGGCGCAGCTCGTCGCCGAGCTCGCGCACGATGAGCCCGCGCTGTGGTGCGGGCAGCATACGCCAGCTGTCGAACACGCGCGCCGAGTTCTCAACGACGCGTTCGTAGTCCGCCGCCGATGCCATGCGCACGCGGGCAAGCGGTTCGCCATCGTGCGGGTTATACGAAACGAGTTCGGCGCCTCCTGGCATCGCGATCCAGTCGTCGACGCATGCACCGGAATTGACTTCCGCGATTCCCAGCCGTCCGAGGATGTCGCCGGTAAGCGCAGCCTCGTTGGCAGCAATTGTACTGGCCATGATTTCCCAGTTTGCCACGCGCGCGCAGTGTTGCCGCGCTTCTTCGCGAGCGCGCCGAGCGTCACGGTGAATTCGCGACGCGTCGGCGGGATGACACAACTGCTCCACTTCCCTGTAGACAATCTACTCCCAACCATGTAGAATGTCTCCAGTGAAGGAACGGTATCAGAACCGCATCGAGCTGCTGCAGGGTACGCTCGACATGCTTATCCTAAAAACCCTGCAATGGGGACCGCAGCACGGATACGGCATTGGCAACGCCATCCGCGCCAGCTCCAACGATCTGCTGCGCGTTGAAACCGGCTCGCTCTATCCCGCCCTGCATCGACTCGAAAAGCAGGGCTGGGTGAAATCGGAATGGAAGCTCACCGAAGCCAACCAGCGGGCCAAGTTCTATCGTCTGACGGCCGCAGGAAAGAAACAGCTCCTGTCCGAGCATCAGAGGTGGACGCAGCTGTCGGGCGCCATCGCGGGGATTATGAACGTGTCACCCGAGGAGGCTTGATCATGTGGTTCCGCCGCCGCCGCGACCAGGATCTCGACGATGAGATTCGCGCGCATCTCAGCATGGCCGCGCGGGATCGCGTGGAGCGCGGCGAATCGCCGGAGGACGCTCGTTTGGCGGCGCGCGCAGAACTCGGCAACGAAGTGCTGATCAAAGAAGTCACTCGCGAGACGTGGGGATGGGCCTCACTGGACCGGCTGACGCAGGATATCCGCTCCGCGGTCCGCATGCTGCGGAAGACTCCTGGATTCACCATCACCGTCGTCCTCACGCTCGCTCTGGGCATCGGCGGCAACACGGCCATATACAGCGTGCTGCACGCGGCCCTGCTGCCGCTGGCGATCCAGGCGCCGGATCGCGTGGTGATGGTCTGGACCGAAAATGTTGAGCGTAACTGGCACAATTTCCCCGCCTCAAATCCCGATTTCGAGGAATGGAAGGCCAGCGGTGTATTCCAGAGCGCGGGAGGATTCGACGATGGCGGCGTGAATCTGCGCATCGGCAATCGCACCGACCGCATCGATGCGGTGAACGTTACCGATGGCGTTCTGGATTCGCTTGGCGTTCCCTGTCAGATCGGCCGCTGGTTCCGGCGCGAGGACATGCTGCCTGGGCGCAACCGTGTCGTGATCCTGAGCGACAGGCTGTGGCGCGCCCAGTTCGGCGCTGACCCGGGAATCGTCGGCCGGGCGGTGACCATCGACGGAGCTCCGCACCTGGTGATCGGTGTTCTTCCCAAAGGCTTCCCGCGGTTCGAGAAGGAGCAGTTGTACAAGCCGCTGGTCTTCACCGCCAAACAGCTCACCGGCCGAGGCGAGCGCTTCTTCGGCGTTCTGGCGCGGCTCCGTGACGGCGTAAGTTTCGAAATGGCGCAGCAGCGGATGTCCGCCCTCGCGCAGCGCCAGGCGCGCGAGCATCCGCAGGAGGACGCCGGCGACACGGTGCGCCTGCAGCTGGTACGGGATGCCCTTGTGGAGGACGCGCGCACGCTGCTGGTGCTGCTGTCCGCAGCGGTCGGGCTGCTGCTCCTCATCGGCTGCGCCAATATAGCCAACCTGCTGCTGGCGCGGGGAACGTCGCGCACCCGCGAGTTGGCCATTCGCACCGCTCTCGGCGCCGGCCGCTGGAGACTGTGCCGACAGCTGCTGACCGAGAATGTCGTGCTGGGGATCGTTGGCGGCTTTGCCGCCGTGCTGCCCGCGTTGTGGAGTATCCGCGTTGTTGCGTCGTTTCAGCTGGACGAACTTCCGAACTCCGACCGGATCACCCTCAACCCGCAGGTGCTCGCGTTCAACTTTTGTGTGGCTGTGGCGACCGGGCTCGTATTCGGCATCATCCCCGCCTGGCAGGTGCGCCGGGCCGATGTCAACAGCACACTAAAGTCCGCGTCGCGATCCTATGCGGGCTGTGCGCCGCGACGGTTGCGCTCGGCGTTCGTGGTGACCGAGGTCGCTTTTACGGTGATCCTGCTGGCCAGCGCCGGTCTGATGGCTCGCAGCTTTCTGCGCCTCCGCTCCGACAACCCGGGCTATGAAGCGGCAAACGTACTGACCGCGCGCACGGCCCTGTCGGACGGCAAGTACGTGACGCCGGAGAGCCAGGCAACATTCTTTGACGCCGTGCTGCGGCGTGTTCGACAGCTTCCCGGCGTCAGCGTTGCGGGCGCGATCGATGACCTCCCGACGTCGGATAACATTCACGGTGCAGGCCTGTTCTTTCCGGGACGCCCCGATCCGCGGAGCGAGGACGTCCCTGTGGTGATCGTGGACAGCGTCAGCTCGGGGTATTTCCGCGCCATGCACATTCCCCTGCTCCGCGGCCGCTACCTCACCGAGCAGGACCGCGACGCCGCCCCTCCTGTGGCGGTCATCGACCGCTTTGCCGCCCGGCGCTACTGGCCAGGCCAGGACGCAGTTGGCCAGCAGATCAAACTCGGCCGGAGTGCGAAGCCGCTGCAGGTGGTGGGTGTAGTTGGCGATGTCACCCAGAACGTGCTGGTGCGGCTCGTTAAGGGCCAGATGGGTCAGATCTATGTGCCATTCCTCCAGCAGCCCAAACCAGCGATGACGTTCACTATCCGGACGGGCAGTGATCCCGCCGCCTTCGCGCCGGCTCTGCGCGATGTGATGCGCGGCGTCGACGGCGATCAGCCGGTTTTCGCGGTCCAGACGATGGAGCAGGCGCGCGCTTCGGGCCGCAGGACGCAGCAACTGGCGACCGCCCTGCTGGGCGGATTCTCTGTCATCGCCCTGCTGCTGGCGACGCTTGGGATTTATGGTGTTATCGCATACAGCGTGGGCCAGCGCATGCGCGAGTTCGGCATCCGAATCGCGCTCGGCGCTCAGGCCAGTGGACTCCTCCGCCTTGTGCTGCGCCAGGGGGTGTTGCTGGCCGGGATCGGCGCGGCGATCGGCCTCGCCGGCGCACTGGCCCTGGGTCGGCTGATGTCCAGTCTTCTGTACGGCATCAGCGCTACCGACCCGCTTACGTTTGCCGGCGTGACCGTTCTCCTGACGGCCGCCGCTCTGCTGGCGAGCTATTTCCCCGCTCGCCGGGCGATGCGCCTCGACCCGATCCAGACGCTCCGTGATGAATGATCCTTCACGCCGCCGCAGGAGAAATCCGGGCGCCCACTGCTTCTGAATAGCGGTAAGCTTTCCACAAACACCATATGTGACGCTGAAGTGAAACGTCATTTGCCTGGCAGCGGTCCGTATTGGTGATGCCGGAGATGCAGGCTTACCCTGTGGTAACAACGAGCGGCCGCAAAGGGCGTGTTTTTCGAAAAGCTCGATTTCTGGACCGCAGCGACACCAATCGGATCGAGTTCGACGACGGCGCCGAGCTGCGGGTCCCGCCAGCCGCGCTGGTGGTTCAGCCGGATGGCTCCTTTTTGTTGGACGACGCCGAACAAGGATCGCCCTCTCGGCAGGAACCGCAACCGGAACCCAGGGACGAACCGCGAGCCGCCGGCGCCGATCTCACGCCGGCGATTCCCAATCAAACTGAAGAACAGGTGATGCAAACGATGGCCGATAACAACTCGCAGCCGATCACTTTCAGCGACCCGCTGTTCACCGAGAAGGTCCACGTCGAAAACGTGCCGGTTAATCGACTTGTCGATGGGCCGGTTCAAGTGCGCCAGGAGGGCGACGTCACCATCATCCCCGTGGTGGAGGAAGTGATCACCGTTCAGAAGCGGCTGTTGCTGAAGGAGGAGATCCGCATAACCCGGAGCCGCACCGAAGTACGGGAGCCCCGGCGTCTGGTGCTGGGCGACAGCAGCCTTCGCACGCTCGGCGCGGATGGCCGCGAGATCGAGGTACACGAGTAGCCGGATATGCTGCCGCAGGCTTACTGGCGCCAGATCGAGGGCGCCATTCTTGACGAAAAGGTGAGAGTTGGAGAGCTGTTACGCGCCGAGCGCGAGGGGCTGTTTGCCGCCGAGCCAATCAATGCCAGCGATTTCGGCGGGGCGCCCAGCCTGACCGTCCGGCTGATGCGAGCAACGCCGGAACCGGTGCTCGATCGCTACCTCGAGGCCAGCTTCCTGAATCATCCCGGCCTGCTGCGCTGTTTCGGGGCGGGAACCGTGGAGTTCTCCGGAACGCAGTTCGTCTACGCCATTCTGGAGCGTGCCGAAACCACGCTGGCCGATGTGCAGAGCGAGCGTCCGCTTACGGTCGATGAAGCCCGCGAGCTCGGGCGGCAGCTGATTGAGGCGCTCTCTTATCTGCATCAGCAGGATCTGATTTACTGCAATCTCGACCCCAGCACGGTGGTTCGATCCGGTGAGCGATGGAAGCTGTCCGAGTATTCGCAGCTTCGCCTCGCGGGCCGCGGCTACAGCGGCGAAACGCGGCGAATGCTCGCTGTCTCGGCGGGAACGCCGCCGGAAGCGTGGGACGGCATCGTATCGCCCGCGTGGGACGTGTGGGGCCTGGCGTGGCTGCTGGCCGGCGCGGTATCCGAACGGAAGCCGAATCCACGCGAGGGCCGGGGCTCGGCGCGCCGGCCGTTGCCCGAACCGTTTGCGACGATCATCTCCGAGTGCCTGAATGCCGTGCCCAGCGAGCGCTGCCGGCTCACACGCATTGCTGAACTGCTCGGCCCGGCGGCGTCGGAGACGGCCGTCCCTTCGACGACCGCAGCCGCGCGGCGGGAGGACGAGGACGACGATGTTCAACCCCCGCGCCGCTGGCTTCGCGCCCTGACGCCGAAACAAGCGCTGAGGACGGCGATCGCATTTGTGGCCGGATTTCTCGTTGTCGCGCTGCTCACCTATCATCCCAACCGGTCTTCCGGCGCGGCGACAATTGCGAATCCTCAGCCATCCGTGTCCCCGGCGCCGCCGCCCCCCGGTTCACATCCGAACGGCGAAGCGGATCGCGCCCTCGACTCCAACACGCCCAATGGGCTGCTGGTCCGCTGGGCCAACGCGATTCGCACCCGCAACGTGGACCAGCAGGTCGCCTGCTACGCACCCACCGTGTTTGCCTTCTACGGAAGCGGCCCCGTGACTCCGGCGAGCATCCGCGAAAGGCGCAGCCGAGCGATGAGCCGTTTCAGCACCGTGCGCCGGCTGGACATATCCGATGTCGATATTCAGATGAAAGGTCCAGGAACGGCTGTCGCGACGTTCACGGAGCGCTGGGATTTCGCGGGCCGCGATCCGTCATCGGGCAAGGTGCAGGAGCGCCTCGGCCTGCGAAAAATCGACGGCAAATGGCGCATCACCAGCGAAAGCAATGTGAAGACGTTCTACAAGAACGGGCCGAATCCGCAGTCCTGAGCGCCCGCCCTATAATAGAGAGGCAACCCTCTCTCCGGCAGGCCATCCGTTGGAAGAATCCATTGTCATTCATGGGGCACGTGTCCACAACCTGAAGAACGTGTCTCTGGCCATCCCGCACGACCGGCTCACGGTGGTGACCGGTGTCTCGGGTTCCGGGAAGTCGTCGCTCGTCTTCAACACTATCTACGCCGAAGGCCAGCGCCGTTATGTGGAATCGCTTTCCGCCTACGCCCGGCAGTTCCTCGAGCGCATGGAGAAGCCGGAAGTCGACGAGATCACCGGCATCGCGCCGCCCATCGCCATCCGCCAGAAGAACACGACGCGCAATCCCCGGTCCACGGTGGCAACTTCCACCGAACTACAGGACTTCATGCGCCTGCTGTGGGCCCGCGCCGGACACAGCTTCTGTCCCAAAGGGCATGGCCGCGTGCAGCGCGACAGCGTCGATCAGGTGGCCGCGCGCATGCTCACCGAGCCGGAAGGCTCGCGCTGGTATATCCTGTTTCCGGTTCGCGGCGGGCGCAGCACAGAGGCGCTGCGCGATCATCTCTTCGACCTGCGGAAGAAAGGCTTCAACAGGCTGCTGCAGAACGGCCGCACATTCGAGTTTTCGACTCCGGAA
Source organism: Bryobacteraceae bacterium (assembly GCA_035653295.1). Lineage (GTDB taxonomy): Bacteria > Acidobacteriota > Terriglobia > Bryobacterales > Bryobacteraceae > DASRCB01. Next base: position 21,274 of record DASRCB010000152.1, on the reverse strand, counting down.
TCGCTGCTGGATATCGACTTCTCGCAGCCGCTGTTCGCGCTGGTGGATCGCATCGCCATTGCTCCGGACCTGCATCAGCGACTGGTGGACAGCGTGGAAATCGCGTACCGAGAAGCCGGCGAGGTGATTTTCCAGCCCGCGGCGGAGGGCGCCCCTTCTCTACTCTTCTCCGAAAAATTCGCCTGCAAGGTCTGCGGGGTCGAGCTGATGAGTCCCGAGCCCGCGCTGTTCAGCTTCAACTCGCCCATGGGCGCCTGTCCCCGCTGCCAGGGTTTCGGCAACACCATCGATTACGACATGGATCTGGTGATCCCCGACAAGACCATCTCCATTGATGAGGGCGCCGTCGATCCGTGGACCAAGCCGCAGTACACCTGGTATCGCGAAGAGTTCTTCGACAAGGCCGCGCGAAAGGCCAAGGTTCGCCTGAAGGTTCCCTTCTGTGAGCTCACGGAGAGCGAGCGGGAATTCCTGTACGAGCACGTGCGCGTGTTCTTTTCCGAAGTGGAGACGAAGAAGTACAAGGTGCACGTGCGTGTGTTTCTGAGCCGCTATCGTGGATACGCCGAATGCACAGACTGCCACGGGTCGCGTCTGCGCCGGGATGCACTCAATGTGCGCATCGGCGGCAGGACTGTCGCCGAGGTCTCGCGTCTGAACATTGCCGCGGCTTACGAGTTCTTCAGGACTTTACAGCTCGGCCCGGAGGAGGCGGCTATCGCGGACAAGATCCTGGCGGAGATCCGGCAGCGGCTGCGCTTCCTCAACGATGTCGGGCTGAACTATTTGACCCTCGACCGGTTATCCTCAACGCTGTCCGGGGGCGAGGCCCAGCGAATTCAGCTGGCCACGTGCCTCGGCTCGCGCCTGGTGGGCGCGACATACGTGCTCGACGAGCCCTCGATCGGGCTGCACAGCCGCGACACCGGCCGGCTGATCCGTATCCTCGAGGAGCTGCGCGACCTGGGCAACACCATCATCGTCGTTGAGCACGATGCCGATGTGATGCGCGCGGCGGACCACATCGTCGACCTCGGGCCCGGAGCCGGCGAACTGGGCGGCCGCGTGGTGTGGCAGGGTCCGGCAACGAACCTGCTGGCCGACGGCGATGGCTCGCTGACCGCGCGCTACCTGCGCGGCGAGATGAAGACGGCGCGCGCCCGCCCGCGCCGTAAGCCCAACCGCAAACGCGAATTGCGCTTCTTTGGCGCCAACGCCCACAACCTGAGAAACCTCGATGTCGCCATTCCGCTGAACATGATGGTGGCCATCACCGGAGTCTCGGGCTCGGGTAAATCGACGCTGGTGCACGAGGTGATCTACAAGTCGCTCGAGCGGCAGCTTCGGCAGGGTCGTCCGGAGATGACCGAAGATTTTGAAACGGTGGTGGAGAAACTCACCTGCCGGCGTGTGGAAAACGCTGACCTGCTGAGCGAAGTCGTGCTGGTGGATCAATCTCCAATCGGCCGCACGCCGCGCTCTAACCCGGTCACGTATATCAAGGCGTTTGACATCATTCGCGAGTTGTTTGCTTCGACACCCGATTCCGACCGCCGCGGCTACACCGCCGGCCACTTCTCGTTCAACATCCCCGGCGGCCGCTGCGAGAACTGCCAGGGTGATGGGACGGTCACAGTGGAGATGCAGTTCCTGGCGGATGTCGAGCTGGTGTGCGAAGAGTGCAAAGGCACGCGTTACAAAAGCAGCGTGCTGGACATTCGCTATAAAGGGCTGAACATTCACGAAGTCCTGCAGCTCACCGTGCGCGAGGGGCTGTCGTTCTTCTCCGACGTGCCAAAGCTGGTGAACCGGCTCAAGGTGCTGAACGACGTCGGACTGGGGTATCTTCGGCTGGGCCAGTCGGCGACGACGCTGTCCGGCGGCGAGGCGCAGCGCGTTAAGCTGGCCGCGCACCTGTGCCAGTCCACCTGCGAAGGTACGCTCTTTATCTTCGACGAGCCCACGACGGGCCTGCATTTCGACGATATCGCGAAGCTGCTCGACGCCTTTCAGCGCCTGATCCAGAACGGCGGCAGCGTGCTCATCATCGAGCACAACCCGGACGTGATCCGCAGCGCCGACTGGCTGATCGACCTTGGGCCGGAAGGCGGCGATGCCGGGGGCCGCATCGTCGTCCAGGGCACGCCGGAGCAGGTACGAGATTGCCCGCAGTCGCATACGGGGCATTTTCTAAAGGAAATACTGGCCACGTAAACACGGAATCTGCTCAGGGACAGGCTCGATTGTAGCGGGATTTGAAGAGCTGGGAGGTCCTGTTTACCGCAGGCTCAGCCCGCCATCCACCGCGATCACCTGTCCGGTAATGAAATCGCTCGCTCGCAGGAAAAACAGCACCGCGTCGGCGATCTCGTCCGGTGTTCCGCCCCGGCCGGCAGGGGTGTTGCGGATCATCGCCGCGCCGCGCTCGTCCAAATCGTCGAACGGGATCACGCCGGGCGCGACGGAATTTACCGTGATTTGGGGGGCCCACGCTTTGGCCAGCGCCCTGGTGAGCATGATGACCCCGGCCTTGGAAGCGCAGTAGTGCGCATGCTCGGCCCACGGCCGCAGGCCTCCCAGCGAGCTCAGATTCACAATCCGTCCGCTCCCGGCCCGCTTCATCATGCGCGCCGCGGCCTGGCAACAGAAGAACGTGGCTTTCAGATTGATGTCGTGGATGAAGTCCCAGTCCGGCTCCTCGATCTGCAGCGGGTCGAAGCGGGTGAACCGCGCGGCATTGTTCACGAGGCCAAACAGTCCGCCGACCCGGGTCTCCAGTTCGCGAAACATGCGCCGGACCTGGGCCACCTCACCGAGATCGGCCTGGAACAGCTCCGCGCCGCCGCACTCGTCCGCCGTCTTCTCCGCTTCCGCCCGCGAGGTGTTGTAGTGAATGCCGACTCGGTAGCCCTCGCGCGCAAGGCGCAATGCGATGCCACGTCCGATGCGCTTCGCGGCTCCGGTAATCAGGACCATCTGCTGTCCGTTCATTCTGGTGACATTATGAGGGATGGTTCCTGACAGACTCTGCCGAACCGCTCAAAACCAGGATGTCCGGCCGGGTAATCCTGACATTTGCGCGCGCGAGTGCACGAATGATTGCTGCCGCCATATTCAGTCGCTCGCATTCTATTCCCACGAGTGCTTCGAGCGCGGCCCCGGTGGCGATATCATCGTCCACATGTACACAAGACGCGACCTCGTCCGCTTCGCGCTGGCCACACCCATCGTCTCGGCCCTCGCTGCCATCGACTCGAAGATCGACGGTGTCATGATCGGCGCCCAAAGCTACAGCTTCCGCGATATGTCCCTCGACAAAGCCATCGGCGCCATGAAGGACATCGGCCTCGGCTACTGCGAGCTGTGGGAAGGCCACGTGGCGCCTCCCGAGGACAATGCCGCCGCGACGAAGGAGTTCCGCGACAACCCGCCGTTCGACAAGCTGCATGAGGTGCGCAAGCAGTTCGACGACGCGGGCATCGTCCTCTACGCCTTCAACTACAGCTTCCGCGACGAGTTCACCGACGACGAGATCGACAAGGGCTTCCAGATGGCGAAGGCGCTGGGCGTGAACAAAATCACCGCCTCCTCCAACGTGGACGTCTCGCCGCGCGCGGACAAGTACGCGCAGAAGTACCACATCTATGTCGGATTCCACAATCACGACAGCATGAAGAAGAACGAGTTCTCCACGCCGGACGACTTCGCCACGGCCATGAAGGGCCGCTCGAAGTACATCTGCATCAACCTCGACATCGGTCACTTCACCGCCGCCGGGTTCGACCCGGTCTCATTCCTCGAGCAGCATCACGACCGCATCCTCACTCTTCATATAAAGGACCGGAAGAAGAATCACGGCGACAATATGCCGTTCGGGCAGGGCGAAACGAAGATCCGCGAAGTGCTGCAGGTGCTGAAGACGAAGCACTATCCTATTCCCGCAATGATCGAGTACGAGTACGGCAAGGAAGGGATGGATACCGTGGCCGAAGTGCGCAAGTGTTTCGAATTCATGAAGAACGCGCTGGCGTAACGCGGCGCTCCGCGCGGGAGTAGAACTTTTTTCCCATAGAGCAGGGAGCGCACTCCGCCGAATTGAGGAGCAGTAGCATGAGTGCGCTTCCTCTTCCCTCGTTCGCGGCGTCCGCTCCGCCGGAACCGTCCGAGATCGTGCCTCCCGTTCCGGAAACCATCGAAGAAGCGGGCATCTCCACCGCCATCGTGGAGCAGATCATCCTCAAGATGCTGTTCTATCGCGGCGAGATCCTGGGCCGCGACCTGGCTTCCGCGCTGGGATTCAAGTTCAGCCTCATCGAAGACATCATGGAGACCATGAAGCGGCAGCACATGGTTCAGGTGAAAAAGTCCCTGGGCATGGGCAACGCCAGCGCCATCTTCATGCTGTCGGAGAGCGGCCGCAACTCGGCGCGTGAGTTCCTGGAGATCAACCAGTACGTTGGCCCCGCGCCCGTGCCGCTGTATCAGTACTCCATTCTGGTCCGGAAGCAGCGCCGTAAAGAAGGCTGGCTCACACAGCAGATGCTGGCCCATGCGTATCGCCGCATGGTGGTCACCGACCATATCCTGAACCAGATCGGCCCGGCGGTAAGCTCCGGCAATTCGTTCCTGATTTATGGACAGCCCGGCAACGGCAAGACGTTCCTTGCCGAGGCGCTGATCAATATCGACGAGTCCACCGTATTCGTGCCGTTCGCAATCGAATGCCAGGGGCAGATCATCCAGGTGTTCGATCCCATCTATCATCAGCGCGTGGACGACGACGTGGAAAGCTCCGTGTTCACCTCCGACCCCACGTATGACAAGCGCTTCGTCAAGTGCCGGCGTCCGTTCATCGTCACCGGCGGCGAACTCTCGCTGGAGATGCTGGACCTCAGTTACAACCCGGTGTCGAAGATCTACGACGCGCCTTTCCAGGTGAAGGCCAACAACGGCGTCTACCTCATCGACGACTTCGGCCGTCAGAAGGCGACGCCGGCGGAAATCCTGAACCGTTGGATCGTGCCCATGGAGCGCCGCATCGACTACCTGTCGTTCATCAGCGGCGGCAAGATGACCGTGCCGTTCGAGGCCTTCCTCATCTTCTCCACCAACCTCAAGCCGGAGAACCTCGGCGATGAGGCGTTCCTGCGCCGCATTCAGTACAAGATGCTCATGCGCAATCCGGACGAGAACGAGTTCCGGCAGATCTTCGAGGGCTTCTGCCGCGGCAAGGAACTGGCCTGCCCCCCGGAGCTGGTATCGAAGTTCATCGAGAAGCACTACAGGAAGACCGGCAAGCCGTTCCGCCGCTGCCACCCGCGCGACGTGCTCTCGCACGCCATCGACTTCATCCACTTCGAGAAGCGCCCGTTCCAGCTAACCGAAGAACTGGCGGATCGCGCGTTCGAGAGCACGTTCCTGCAGGAATCCGACGAGTAGGCGCTACTGCGCGCCGAGACGCTGCAAAGCCGCGAGCGCCGGGCCATAGTCGGGCCGCATGCGCAGGGCTGTCCGAAACTCTTCTACCGCTTCCTGCTGTCCGCCGGGAACCTGCAGCAATGCATTCCCGAGTTTCACGCGAGCCTCCACATCCTCCGGATCGAGGCGCAGCGCCTCTCGAAACTCCGCGATTGCTTCGGGCAGCTGGCCGGGAATCCTCGCCAGGGCGTCGGCGAGGTTGAAGTGCGCCGCCTGCAGGTCGGGGTCAAGGCGCAGCGCCGTCCGATACTCCGCGATAGCATCGTCAGTGCGGCCAGGTACACGAATCAGTGCGCCCGCCAGGTTGTTGTGCGACTTGGCGTCGTTCGGCTGAAGGCGCACGGCCTTTTCGGCTTCCGCGATGGCCTCATCCACACGGCCGGTCCGCGTGAGTGCGCTGGCGAGATTGCTGTGCGCCTCCGCGTCCATGGGCTTCAACCGCAGCGCCGCCCGGTATTCCGCGATGGCCTGATCGAGTCGCGCGGGATCCTGCGAGAGCGCATTGGCGAGGTTGTTGTGCGCCTCAGCATTGTTCGGCCGAATGCGCAGGGCGGCGCGGAACTCGGCGATTGCCTCGGCATTGCGGCCGGGCATCTCTACGAGCAGATTGCCAAGGTTGTTGTGCGCCATATAGCTGGTGGGATTGCGGCGCAGCGTTTCGCGGTACAGAGTCTCGCCATCGCGATACATGCCGGCCTGGAGCCACGTGAGCTCCGCCAGGATCGCCACCACAGCCGCGGCAATGTTCCTTGCAGCAGTGCGGGACAGGTGCGCCGCTGCAAAAGCTGTCACCGGCAGGATGATGGCCAGGCTGGCGAGGTATTGAAAGTGGTCGGCCACCCATGAGTAGGCGAACGGGTAGACGCTGAAGAACCCGAGTACAGGGAACAGCGTGCCGGCGAAGATCAGCAGGCTCGCGAGAGGCCCACGGTTGCGGCGGGCGAGGATCACGAACCAGACCGTCACCGCGAGCAGGCCGAGGGGGAACAGGTACTGCCACCACTGGTGCGGATCGAGGTCCCAGCGCGGGTACGTAAACGTGAGGTTCAGCGGCAGAACGAGCTTGCAGGCGTAAAAGCAGATGGCTCGTGGCGCAAGCAGCAGGCGCTGGCCGGTCGTCATGACGTAGTCCGCGCCGTGCGCGCCCACGTAAGTCCGCTCGACCCAGGCGGTGAAGAGCCCGGCCGTGGCGCCAATCACGATCCAGCCGGCGAGCGGACGAAGGTCGCGCTTCCACTCGAGGCGCCCGCACTTCCACCAAAGCACAACCAGCAGCGCCGCCGGAAGCGTGGCTGTGACGGTCTTGCTCAGCAATGCCAGCACGAACAGACCGAGGGCAAGCAGGTATGTGCGTCTGCGGCGCGTCTGGTCAAAGTGCAGATACCCCAGCGCCGCGCCGAGGCAGAACACGCCCGAGAGCGTGCTCTTCTGCTCGGAGATCCAGGCGACCGCCTCGACACAAACAGGGTGGAGCGCGAAGACAAATCCGGCGATCCATGCTCCGGCGAGCGACAGCCTTCGCGCGATCAGCACGAGCAGGCATGCAGCGGTCGCGTGCAGCAGTACGTTCAGCAGGTGATAGCCGAAGACCGCGTCGCCCCAGAGGTGGTGCTCCAGCCAGAACGCGCTGTGTAGCAGTGGGTAATATTGCTGCGTGGCGCCGAGTTGCAACCAGATCCGCCCCAGGCCATCAAAGCCCTGAAGCACCGGCGCGGTCAGGTGGTGATCGTCGTCCCAAACTAAGCCGCCGTTGAGTGCGGGCAGGTAGGCGACCAGCGTGGCGGCGTAGATGAACAGCCAGGGAGCAGCGGCGCGCAGGCTGAAACGCGGCGGCCGTGCGACGACGGCAGATGCGGGCCGCTGGCGCTTCTTCCGGGCGGCTTGCGTTGCGATCCGGCTTACTCCGAGTAGTGGAAGCTGGCGACGAAAGCGCTGCGCTTGTACGGGCTGCTCCAGGCAGTCCCGAGACCCGGACCGTTGTAGCTGTTGGCCAGGGTGTAAGCAGGCATGGCGTGATCCACCGGAGTCAGGGGCTGATACCAGACCTCTTCGTTATGGCAGATCTGATCGTGGCCTTCCATTGGACGGGTGGCGATCTTTGCCAGCTTGCCGGCAACCATCTCCGCCTTCATGGAGTGCACGCTGTTATCCGCAAGTGAGAAGCTGATGGGCTGATACTCGACGTGCACCACGTCGGCCAAAAGCTGACCCCCCATCTTCTGCGCGAAATCGCGGAGCGCGAGCCGCTGTTCAGGACTGGCCTTGTCATCGACGATCAGGACTGACTTGACCGGGTAAACAGTCTCGTTGACGTCGCCGAGCGTGCCGCTGGCATGAACGACGCCCATTACCGAGAGGCCATCGAGGCTGACGCCCTGCCACTCACCCTTGTCGATCTTCCAGCCCATGACGGCGAGATCGCCGCCGAGGCCGACTTCGGCATTGGCGAAACACGGACCGGTATATACATCCGCCGTTCGCGCTTCGACATATTCACCACGAACACTGGTTGACGGCAGCTTTGCTCCGAGCACGGACAAAGCGGTGGAGACACTGATTGCAGCAATAAGGAGCGACCGCATACATTCAGGGTACTACGACTGAAACGGTCCTGGATACCGTTCCTAACCGTTTGATCGGCCCGCTGACCTGCCCGTTTTGGGGAGGCGCGGCGGGGCAGGCAAGCGCATCCTTGAGGCATGAGCAACACGCTTACAGCTTTCTCCGATGACGTCACCCGCGCGGTCGCTGCCGCCGAGCCGCACGTTGTCTCGCTGGACGGCCGGCGGCACTTCTACGCCAGCGGGATGGTCTGGCGGCCGGGGGTGATTGTTACCGCCGAGCACGCCATCGCCCAGGGCGACCAGATTGCAGCGACGCTGCCCGACGGCACGCGAGCTACTGCCACCGTGGCCGGGCGGGACAGCGGGACCGATATCGCCGTCGTGAAGGTGGATGGCCTTGCGGCGCCTCTCGAGCGGCGTACGGCCGGCGGGATTCGTCCGGGCGCGCTGGTGCTGACTGTTGGCCGCGCGCCGGAGATCGGCACCCTGGCGGCGATGGGCATCATCAGCGGCGTTCGCGGCACGTGGCGGACATGGCGCGGCGGCAGCATCGACCAGTACATCCGTCTGGACGTCGGAATGTATCCGGGATCCTCAGGCGCGGCCGTGGTCGATGCCGACGGACACGTGCTTGGCATGGCGACCACCGCGCTGTCGCGCGCCGCGGGCGTCGCGATTCCGAACGCGACGCTGGACCGGGTAGTGGACCAGATCCTGTCGAATGGGCACGTCACTCGGGCATGGCTGGGCGTCGGCCTGCAGCCGGTCAATTTGCCGGCGCATCTGTCAGGGAACCGGGCGGAGCGAACCGGGCTGATGATCGTCTCCCTCGAGGACGGCGGACCGGCGGCGCAATCGGGCCTTCTGCCCGGCGACATTTTGCTTGGCATCGGCGGTCGCGTCGTGGTGGAGACTGACGATGTGCAGGATGCACTGGAGGGCAGGGCGGGGCAGAACGTCCCCTTCGAAATTCTTCGTGGCGGCGAAAAACGCGAAGTCAGTGTCAAGCCGGGCGAGCGGCAACGGCGAGGATAACGTGCGCAGCATCGGAGAGGTCGGTGAGCAACTCCGGCGGTGCACCGTGGAAATAAGCGCGCGGGGCAGCCGGGGGTCAGGGTCGGGCGTGATCTGGCCGGGAACGCCGGCCATGGTCGTGACGAACGCGCACGTAGCGGGCGGGGAATCGGCCATGGTCCGCTTCTGGGATGGCAGTGAGTCGCGCGCCGAGCCGCATCGGCTGGACGCGCGCCCGGATCTGGCCGCCCTCACCCTCGCGATCAGGCCGCGTGAGACCGCGCGGATTCGCGAAGCGGAGGACGTGCGCCGCGGTGAACTGGTGGTTGCCGTCGGCAATCCGCTCGGGTTTTCCGGCGCGTTGAGCACGGGCGTAGTGCACGGGTTCGGGCCGGTTGCAGGACTGGGCCGTCGTGCTTATATACAAGCGCAGGTGCGGCTGGCGCCCGGGAACTCCGGGGGACCACTGGCCGACGCGCAGGGGCGCGTGATCGGCATCAACAGCATGGTCGTCAGCGGTGGCCTGGGACTGGCGATTCCGGCGAGTGCCGTCATCGCATTTCTGACGCGCACCGGTGCCCCGATTCGGCTGGGCGTGACCCTGCGGCCGATCCGTACCGGTCTGCTGGTGCTTGAAGTGGAAGCGGGGAGCCGGGCCGAAACGGCTTCGTTGCTGCCTGGCGATACTCTGGTCGCAGCGAATGGCATCAATCTCACCACCACCGCGGACCTCGGCGATCTGCTCGATGGTGGGCCGTCGATGCTGCGGCTGGAATTCCTGCGCGGCGGATCCGGCGTAGTCCGGCGGGTCGCGGTCCCGCTCGAACAGATGCGGAGCAAGGCCGCTTGATTCGGGTAGCCGTGCAGGTGGCAGGCCCCGCTCTGCGCGTGGGACTGGAGGCGATGCTCCGAGGAGCGGGATTCGATGTGGTCTCGGCCGACGCCGATCCCGATGTCATCGTTGCCGATTCCGCCGACGGCGGCGAGGCCGGACCGCCGATCGTGCTCGTCGGTGTGGAGCAGGACTCACCGCCGTCAATCGAACGCGGTATCCGAGCCTTACTGCCCGGCAACTGCACGGGCGAAGAGCTTGCAGCCGCCGTCCAGGCCGTGGCCGCGGGGCTGATCGCGTATCCGGCGGCCTACGCCGCGGCTCTGCTTGAGGCGACAAGCGCGGTCGAGCCTGCCCCGACTGGCGTGCTCAGCCCGCGTGAACTCGAGGTCCTTCAACTCATGGCGGAGGGCCTGGCGAACAAGGAGATCGCCTGGCGGATGGGCATCTCCGAGCACACTGTCAAATTTCACGTTGCGTCCATCCTGAACCGACTCGACGCAGCGAGCCGAACGCAGGCGGTGTCCATCGGCGTGCGTCGCGGTCTGCTGATGTTGTAGTTCTGGCCAGGGAAAACCGCCTGCGACTGCCGCCGACGGGCGAATCGACATGAAACAGTCGTTGGGCCGGGGCGAATGCCGCTTTAGAGAACTCTTGTACCGGGACACACTATAGTGCTGTAAGTCGAAACTGGTCATAGTACTTGCGCGATGCCACTCCCCCGAGTCCTGGTTATTGCCAACAAATCGATAGGCCGGCTGGCGGAATTACGCGGCGGCTCTGAGAAGTTCTTCCGCGTATAGTGCGCCCGCGGCGGTTTCCTCGTGCTTGAAGAAGACATACATGTCGCGGCCGCCGTTCAGCACCCCGCGCGCGCGCTCCGCGATTTCGCGCCGCTCCTCGTCGCTGTACTCGCCCTTGCGCAGCCGCGAATAGACGAAATCCGCCGTGACCACGTGCGGGATGACCAGTTTCTCCGATTCCGCCAGGCACAGCGCCACGCCGTGCCGCCGCAGAATATCGTAGACCTCGTCAGTCAACCAGGAATCGTGCCGGAACTCGAACGCACACCGGATATCGCTCGGCAACTCACTCAGGAACCGCTCCAGACACGCCGCATCGGAACGGAACTGCGGCGGCAGCTGGAACAAAACGGGACCCAGGCGTTGCGCGATTCGCAGCGGGTCGATGGCCTTGAAAAAGACGCCCGTGAATTCGCTCGCTTGGAGCCGCTGCACGTGGGTAATGCGCATGTGCGCCTTGGGACAGAACAGGAAACCGTGTGGTGTTTCGCGTAACCAGCTTTCGAGCGTGGACGCCGAGGGCAGCCGGCGAAAGGTATAGTTAATCTCCACCGCGTTCAGCCTCCCGGCATAATGGTTCAGGAACTTCTTCGCAGGGAGTTTGTCGGGGTAAAACTCGGGTTTCCACGAGGTGTAGGCAAAACCGGAGGTGCCGCAGAAAAGCCGCGCCATTCCGGTATGGTAAATCGGAAGGGGGTCTTCACGCGCGCCTGCTCGTTCGAGCAGGTCTACTGGCCGATTCCGCGGACCGCGCGCCGTCATCAAAGTATCGAATGCCCAGCCATATGTCCGCTGAAAGAACGTCCCGCGCGCCGGGCCGCGGCGATATAGCCGCCGGCCCGAAGAAGAGCACGGTAGAGCGCTTCCGCTCGGTCTGGCCGGACGTTCGGGAGATGATTCGGCCCCGCCGCGCGCTTCTGGCCGGCGGATTCGCGCTGATCATCGTAAACAAACTCTGCGGACTGGTGCTGCCGCTGTCCACCAAAGTGCTGGTGGATCGCGTCCTTGGCAAGCCGCCGCATCCGCAACTCCTGGCCCCGCTGATTCTCGCCGTGCTGCTGGCCACGCTGATCCAGGGCGTCACATCCTTTACTCTTACCCAGCTGCTGTCCAAAGCCGGCCAGCGCCTCATCGCCGAGCTGCGGCGCAAGGTGCAGGCGCACGTCAGCCTGCTGCCGGTCTCCTATTACGACTCCAATAAGACCGGAACCCTGGTGTCGCGCATCATGAACGACGTCGAGGGCGTCCGCAACCTGCTGGGCACCGGTCTGGTGGAGTTCGTCGGCGGCGTCCTGGCGGCTATTCTCGCCCTCGGGGCGCTGTTGTATATCAATGCCTTCATGACGCTCGTGGCGCTGGTCATCATCGCCTGTTTCGTGGGTATTCTGCAGAAGGCTTTCAAGACTATCCGGCCCATCTTCCGTGAGCGCGCGAAGATCACCGCTGAGGTGAACGGACGCCTGACCGAATCGCTCGGTGGCGTGCGTGTGGTGAAGGGTTATCACGCCGAGGCGCGCGAGCAGGGCGTTTTCTCCGGCGGTGTCGAGCGGCTGCTCCAGAACGTGCTGAAGAGCCTCACCGCCATGTCGGTGATGAGCCTGTCCGCGACGGTTGCCATGGGCATCGTTGGCGCCAGCGTTATGTACATCGGCGGACGCGCGATCCTGGCCGGGCACATGCCGCTCGGTTCACTGATGGCGTTTACCGCCCTGCTGGCGTATCTGGTAGCGCCCATGTTCCAGATCGTGGCCATCGGGACGCAGCTGACCGAGGCGCTCGCCGGACTCGATCGCACACATGAGGTGCTCTCCGAACAACCCGAGGATCGCGATCCGGAGCGGGTCGCCACACTGCCTTCGGTGCGCGGCGATGTCGAATTTGACCACGTGTCCTTTGCGTACGAGCCCGGCAAGCCGGTGCTGCATGACGTCTCTTTCCATGCGCTGCCCGGAACCGTTACGGCGTTGGTCGGCGCGTCGGGGGGAGGGAAGTCGACCATCATCGGGCTGATCGCCGCCTTCCACAAGCCGCTCGAGGGCGCGGTGTGCGTAGACGGCGTGGATCTCTCGACCGTCCGTCTCGATTCCTGGCGCACGCAGCTCGGCCTCGTGCTTCAGGACACGTTCCTGTTTGACGGAACGATTCGCGAGAACGTGGCCTTTTCCAGGCCGGAAGCCGGCGAGGAGGAGATCCTGCGCGCCTGCCATATCGCGCGCGTGGACGAGTTCGCCGAGCGATTCACCGAAGGCTATGATACTGTCGTCGGCGAGCGCGGGGTCAAACTCTCCGGCGGGCAGAAACAGCGCGTGTCGATTGCGCGCGCGATTCTGGCCGACCCGCGCATTCTCATCCTGGACGAGGCCACCTCCAGCCTCGATTCGGAATCCGAGGCGGCGATTCAGGAAGGGTTGAAGTACTTGATGGAGGGGCGCACCACGTTTGTGATCGCGCACCGTTTGTCGACGATTCGGCGCGCGGACCAGATCCTCGTGGTCGAGAACGGCCGGATCGTCGAGCGTGGAACGCATCAGGAGCTCTATGCTCTGCAGGGGCGTTACTACGACCTGTATACGCGGCAGCACGGGATCGAGGCGAATTTGTTCCTGGCGCCGGGTGAGGGCGACGTCGTGGAAAGCGGCGACAATGGCGGGCCGAGACGTGGTGAGCCGAATGCGGTGGCTGAGGCCGTGCGGCTGATCCGGGGCTAGAGCGCTGAATTATCCGCCTGATGAACGCTGATCAGAGATTCATGCTGGAGATGTCCACGGTCGTGCGCGAGCCTTCCACTACCACGATGCCGCTTTCGGTTACGTGGTATCCCGGCTTCTTCCTGTCCGCTTCCAGGTCGTAACCGATTGTGCTCTCCTCGGGCACTTTGACGTTCTTGTCCAGGATCGCGCGCCGCACCTTCGCCCGCCGGCCGATATCGCAGTTGTCGAAAATGATGGAGTCTTCGATATAAGCGCCGGAATGGATGCGCACGCCGCGGCCGATCACCGACCCGCGCGCTTCGCCGCCCGAAAGAATCGTGCCGCCGGAAACAATGGAGTCCAGCGCGTGCCCACGGCGGCCTTCGTAATCGAAGATGAACTTCGCCGGCGCGTCGGAATAGCCGGCCGTGCGCAGCGGCCACTGGCGGTTGTAGAGGTTGAGGATCGGCGACACTGAGCGCAGGTCCATACTCGCCTCGAAGTAAGCATCCAGCGTCCCGACGTCGCGCCAGTACACCGGCGCGCCCGGAGCATCGCCGGGAATGCGGTTGGTCTGGAAATCGTAGGCGAACATGTCGTAGCGGCCGATCATGCCGGGCAGAATGTTGCGGCCGAAATCGTGCGAGCTGTCCTCGCGCTTCGCATCGGCGTAAAGCTCGTCCAGCAGGGCCCGCGTACTGAAAATATAGTTCCCCATCGACGCATACACGCGGTTGGGATCGCCGGGCATGGTCGGCGCATTCGGATTCTTCTCATGGAACCCGACCACCGAGCCGTCCTCGCGCGTTTCGATCACGCCGAACTCGACGGACTGCTCCTTTTCCACCGGAATGGCCGAGATGGTCACCTGCGCGCGCTTTTGTACGTGGTACTCCACCATCTCGCGGATATTCATTCGGTAGATATGGTCGGCGCCGAAAATCGCCACCAGAAACGGGTCCGCCTGCTCGATGAGGTTGATGTTCTGGTAAATCGCGTCGGCGGTGCCGCGATACCAGTCCTCGCCCGGGGAGCGCATTTGCGCCGGCACGGGAATAATGAAGTGATTCCGCAGCAGGCTGGCCGCCTCCCAGCCCTCGCGCAGGTGCTGCAGCAGCGACTGGCTGCGGAACTGGATCAGCACATAAATCGAATAGATCCCGGAATTGATGAGGTTGCTGAGCACGAAGTCGATGATGCGATAGCGGCCGCCGAACGGCACCGCCGGTTTGGCCCGTTCCTTCGTGAGCGGGTACAGGCGCGTGCCCTTGCCGCCCGCAAGCACAAACGCCAGGACTTTCACCTGCATTCAGGAAACCTCCGGGACCTCTGAGCCACCGGTCCCAACTGCCCATTGTGTCACGCTGCCGCCGCACACCCGCAGCCGAATCGCTGCTACGCTGATGCGATGGCCATCCGAACCTGCTGCTGCGCCGGACTGCTCGCCTTTACCTGTCTGATCGCCGCCGACGGCACGCCCGGCGCCGAACGGCTCGACAACGAGCGCGTCCGCGTCACCGAAGTCGATTATCAGCCCGGGGTTCCGCGCCCGCGCTATACGCGCCCAACGGATCAGGTGATCGTGTTTCTCGACGAGTGCCAGTACCGGCGCACCGACTCGGCTACCGGCGCGGAGGAGATTCGTCATCGCAAAGCCGGCGACGTCATCTTCCACCACAAGGGCGAGGATGCGCCGGTGCTGGTGAATACGGGCGCGAAGCCATACCGGACGCTGGTGATCGAATTAAAATAAGTCCGTTACTCTTCGCGGATCAACTCCGCCGGATCGATGGCCAGCGCGCGCCGGGCTGGAATCGCGGACGCCGCAATGCCCAGCAACGCCGTGATCGCGGCGACGCCGGCCAGCACCATGGGATCCCCGGGATTCGCCTCGTAAACGATACGCCTCAGCAGGCCGGTGGCGGCGAACGCAGACAGAACTCCCAACACCGATCCCACGCCCAGCAGCATCACTGGGCGCCCAATCGCCGCCCGCATGACATGCGTGCCACGGGCGCCGACCGCGACGCGGATGCCCAGCTCCTTCATGCGGCGGCTGACATTGTATGCCGCCATTCCGAAGATGCCGGTCAAGGCCAGCATCGCCGCCATCAGTCCCATGATGCCCAGGGCCATAGTCGCCGGCCGCGCCGGGAACAACTCGCCCTGCAGATCGTCGGTCCAGCTTCTTACGGTAATCGGGACGTTGGGCGCGATTCTGCTCAGCGTTCGCTGCAGCGCCGCAGCGATCTCGCTCGGCGCCCGGTGCGAGCGCACAACGTAGATCGACGCACCCTGGTCGCTCTGCGCATACGGCACGAACACGACCGGCTGGGGCGACTCCGCCAGGTCATGATATTTCCCCGTCTCCACCACGCCCACCACCTCCGTCAAATTGCGCCACAGCACAAATCGCTGTCCGATGGCCGGGCTTCTGCCCCACACCCTGCGCGCGAACGTCTCGTTCACGATCGCGACGTGCGGAGTCGTTGCCGTATCCTGCCACCGCACATCGCGCCCGCTCAGCAGCCGTGTGCCGGCCGCTTCCAGATACCCCGGAGAGATCGAAAACACGTACGGGGCCAGTCTGGCGTTCTTAATTCTGAAATCGGTCGTGCCAGGTGCATAAAGCGGAACGCCGTGCAGACCGCCCGTCATGGGGGTGCGGTTCACTACCCCTGCGGCAGTGACGCCGGGGATGTCCCTCAGCGCGTCCAATAACGATTCCTGCTGCCCGCCGGAGGCTTCGATTTCCGCCAGCATCGCGCCGTGTGGATGAAAGCCCAGTGGAGCGTTCAGGGTCCGCTGCATACCGCGCACTGCCACCAGCGAAGCCGATACCAGCAGCGTGCAGATCGCGATTTGTAGGCCGAGCAGGAGGTCCCGCACGGCGAACCGGCGAAGATGCTTCGATTCCATCGGCCCGCTCTTCATCGAGTGCAGGGGATTGCTCCGCGACGCCCGCTGCGCCGGAAACATCCCAAACCCCAACGCGCTTAGGGATGCGAATGCCAGAGCCACGAAGTACACGCGTGCGTCCACGTCCACGGCAACATGCCCGCCGAACGGCGGCCGCCATCGATTCAGGGCGCCCAGCAGCACGCTCGCAGTGATCAGCCCCGCAACTCCGCCCATCACCGATAGAAGAACCGCTTCCGTCAGCAGCTGCATGAGCACGCGCCGCCGGCCTGATCCAAGCGCCATGCGAATTGCAAGTTCCCGGCCGCGATCCGCGGTGCGCGCCGCGAAAAGGTTGGCCAGGTTTGCGCACGCCGCCGCCAGCACCAGCAGCGCCAGCACGCTCACGCTATAAAGAAACCCGCGGATGACCTCGCCTTCGTCGCCGAACAAACCGGGGTGGATCAGCCGCAGCGGGAGTCCGTCGTCGCTCTGCGGGTACTCTCCTGCGAGTTGCGCGGAAATGGCGCTGAGATTCTCCGTGGCCTGCCGCCGCGTTATGCCCGGCTTTAACCTGCCGATGACGGTGACCGCGACATGAGCCCGGTCCTGCAAGTAATCCGGGCCCTCAGTCACGATGGGGATCCAGTAGTCCGGCCACACGAACCGTTCCGTGCCGTGGAACTGCTCCGGCGCCACTCCGATGACAGTGAACGGATGTTTCTGCAGTTGTACAGCCGTCCCAACCACGCCGGGATCGGCGCCAAAAGCGCGCCGCCACAGCTCATAGCTCAAAACCAGGTAAGGAGCTGAATTGGGGCCACGCTCGTCCGCGCCGTGGAAGAACCGGCCCAGGCGTGGCTGCACGCCGAGCAGATCGAAATAATTCCCGCTGACCTCGTCGCCATTCACTTCCATGGCCGCGTTGCACCAGCTCAGCGTCCCTCCGGAATAGGCATTGATTGCGGCCATTCCGCTGAATGTTGTATTGCGTCGCCGAAAATCCTCGAACGCCGGATACGAGGTGGTCAACAGCCGGCCGGTCATCCAGGTCTTGTGGCGGATTTGGTACAGCGTGTCCGGGTTGCTCACGGCGAGAGGACGCAGCAGCACTGCATTCAGCACGCCGAAGACCACGATGTTGCCACCAATGCTCAGGGCCAGGGTAATTACAGCCACCAGCGCGAATGTGGGGGAATTCCGCAATATGCGAAAGGCGTAACGCAGGTCCGGCAGAAGGTTCAAGGCGACAGCATGCCACACCTCGCCTGAGGAAGCAACGCATGATGCAACGGAACAAAGCGGCTGAACCGCGGCCGGCCGCGACTCATGTGTTGCGGGGCGCGAGCGCCGGAAGACTTGCGGAATCTTTGATGCGATTCGCCGGCAGCGGCGGCCCTGACCATGAGAAACGTGGCCCAGGTCCGTCTGTACACGGATGTATTCTACAGTGGAACGACGATGACCACCCGTCTGTTGTTAATGGGAGCCGCGCTCGCCAGCGCGGTAATGGCTTTGGATCAGGTGAAGATCGACACAGGAACGCTTTTGGGCGCAGCGAACTCCGATCGCTCGGTGGACATCTTCCGCGGGGTTCCCTTCGCCGCCTCCACGGCGGGCAGGAACCGCTGGCGCCCGCCTCAGCCCGTGCAGCCATGGAGCGGCGTGCGTAAGGCCGTCGATTTCGGCGCGCGATGTGTTCAGGGCAGGGTCTTCGGAGATATCGTCTTCCGCGACCAGGACATGAGCGAGGACTGCCTTTCGGTCACGGTCTGGACGCCCGCGAAAACCACATCCGACAAGCTGCCCGTCTATTTGTGGTTCTATGGCGGAGGATTCGCAGCCGGGGCCGGCGATGAAGCGCGCTATGACGGCGAGAGTCTGGCAAAGCAGGGCATCGTCGTCGTGAACGCGAATTACCGCCTGGGCGTCTTCGGGTTTCTCGCGCATCCCGAGCTCACAAAAGAATCGGAGCACCACGCCTCGGGCAATTACGGCATGCTCGATCAGGTGGCCGCGCTGGAGTGGGTGCGCAGGAATATCGCCGCTTTCGGCGGCGACCCCGGGAAGGTGACCATCGGGGGCGAATCCGCCGGCTCCCTCTCCGTGAGCGCGCTGATGGCCTCGCCGCTCTCGCGCGAGATGTTTCAGCAGGCGGTCGGAGAAAGCGGCGCGTTTCTGGGTCAGACCGGCGGGCGTGGCCAACTGACCCTCGCGGAGGCGGAAAAACAAGGCGTCAAATTCGCCGACGCGGTGGGCGCCAAATCGCTGGCCGATCTGCGCGCGATGCCCGCCGAAGAACTGCTGCGCCACGCCATGAAACAGAACAACGGTTTCGGCTTCTGGCCCATCATCGACAGTTATTTCCTTCCCACCGATGTTGCTTCCATCTACGCCCGGGGCAAGCAGAGCCACGTGCCGCTGCTCGCCGGCTGGAACGCTGACGAGATTCGCATGTCCGTGCAGATGTCCAAAAACAAGCCCACCGCGAAAACGTTTGCCGAGCAACTGCGCAAGCAATTCGGGCCCAATTCGGCGGCGGCGCTGAAGGCGTACAACGCGACGACCGACGAAGACGCCGTTCGAGCCGCCGGCGATCTCGCCAGCGACCAGTTCATCGTGTACGGCACATGGAAATGGATTGAGGAGCAGGCTGCGCTCGGAGTACCGGTGTATCGGTATGAGTTTGACCGGGAGGTTCCCATTCCCGCGGCGATGAAGAATACCGGGCTGAAGAGCTTCGGCGCCCCGCACGCGTCGGAGCTCGAGTACGTCTTCAACATGCTCGATTCCAAGCCGGCCGACTGGCAACCCGCCGATTACAAGGTGGCGAAGACCATGAACGCCTACTGGGCGAACTTCATCCGTACCGGCGATCCCAACGGCTCAGGACTCGCGAAGTGGCCGGACTACACGAAAACACACGAGGTGATGCATCTCAATGTGGAGTGCAGAGCCATGCCGGAGCAGCACCGCGACCGCTATGAGTTCCTCAGCTCGATACAGGCTTCCTCTCGCTGAAATCGTCACGCGGCAATCGGCGTTCCCTGCGCAGAGGCCATGCGCCACATGCCCTCCT
Source organism: Bryobacteraceae bacterium (assembly GCA_035653295.1). Classification (GTDB taxonomy): domain Bacteria; phylum Acidobacteriota; class Terriglobia; order Bryobacterales; family Bryobacteraceae; genus DASRCB01. The sequence continues at coordinate 1,916 of DASRCB010000152.1, read as the reverse complement.
GGCGCACGAACACATGCGTGAAGCGCGAATGAAAAACATATTCGACGCCGGCCGCGGTCACCTTCATTTCTGTCCTTCCGGTGACGACCGCAGCGGCTGGCTCCCACACACGCACCACCAGGTCGAATGGAACAATGGACCGAAAGATCAGCGCCGTCGAACATACCAACTCGAGCAGAGCCGCCTTCGACACCACCGTACCTCTCAAATCGATCAGCACGAAATCGGGCGCGAGCACGCCGTCGAGAGCCTCCACATCGCGGCTCACCAGAGCGTCCTCGAACGCCTTTTCGGCCTTCAGAATGTCAGGCTGCACGCATTAACGATGCCGCGAATCAGGACAAAGTTGCGGAGGATCAGGCGTCGCCCGCGGGAGCGCACAGCAATGCCTATTGAGGTCTCGGCACGCTGCCGATGCCGCCGTGTCGGATGAGCCGTCCTGCTCGCCCATGCACCCTCCTGCATGGTATTCGGCGCGGGACAGGAAAAAGTTCGTGGCCGGCAGGAAATCTCAACCGCTGCCATTCGTCTCCCACCACAGCGGATCCGCCAGCACTACCGAGGTTTCAATCTGCCGCGCCGGTATCTTCCAGTACCTTCTGAGCAGACGATCTTTCTGCTCCGGGCTTACCAGCCGATAACCGTGCTTCTCGTAAAAACGGATAGCCCACGCCGCGTCGGCCCACGTTCCGATGAGCACTGGGCTGTGCGCCAGAGCCTGAAGGTGGAACAACAACTTCGTTCCAATGCCGCGGTTCTGACTTCCGCGCCGGACATAGGCGTGCCGAATCAGCGTGACGTCCTGAACCTGTTGAGTCCCCATCACGCCTTCTACTCCGGCGCTTTCCTCGCAGGCCCAGAACGCTACGCCATCATCCAATTCATGCCGCAGCTGGTCCCGCGACATATACGGCTCCGTCCACCGGTCGTCGGGAATGACCCCCTTGTAAGCGCGAGCGCCGTCGTTTACGATTGACCAGATCAGGTCGAAGTCGGCATCCTCGCAGATCCGGATCATATTTGGAGATGAGCCTTAGGTCGCGCAGCGGCGATCGAAGGCCGTATTCGAGGCATCGTCGGCCGATGAGTTGCGCCTGCGCCGCACCTTCATCGTGACCAGCCACACTGCAAGAACGATGCCCAGCAGCAGCTTCAGGACTTCTATAGCGCCGTAGATTTTGTGCATGGACGCGAACTGCTCGTGCTGCCGGGCAGTAGCGATGCCGCGAACCATGTTCTGGCCAAGGTAGATGATCTCCGGGGTGATGCGGAAGTGCTGGAAGCCGACGAAAATGATCAGCGCTGCAGGCACGGTGGATAACCACCGCGTTTGCCGGTCCCGCAGCAAAACGGCCGCCAGCACCGGCAGCAGAGCGAATTCCACCAATTCCCAGCGGAGAAAATAGTCGGCGTTTTCGCTCGCGACGAGCCACCGCAGGAGCATACGGCTGCGGGTCGCATCAAGCGGCGCCATGGCGCTCTGAATCTCGGCTGGGGACGAGGCGAGCACCCGGTCGGCAATGGCGAAGTTGCTGGCCGCCACCCAGCCGATCACCACCGAGCCGGCCAGCCACGCGCCCAGCAGGATACACGCTACACGCCTGAGGTGCATTGTCTTATTCAGCGTATAGCAAGCGTCGCGGGCGCGCTATGCTCCAGCCCATGCCTTTGCCGGACACCCCGGACTTTCCGTTCAGCAGCGCCCGATTGCGGCCGAAATGGATGCGGAATCGGTTAACGGCACTCGCCCGTCGCGATCCGGTTGCGCCCGTTTGAGCGACATAATACGTCGTCAGGAGCCTGGTTTGTTAAAATCTCCGACCGTGATCCTCTCTTCCGGACTCTCCGATCCGGGCATGAAGCGATCCAGTAACCAGGACCGGATCTTACTCGATAACGCTCTCGGTCTGTATCTG
>DASRCB010000151.1:0-42667 GCA_035653295.1 Bryobacteraceae bacterium | reverse complement strand
GTACAAACATCCGGAGTGGCCTTCAAAACAGGCGATTCTCGATGCCCGCGATCATCTGCTGGAGCAGAACCCACACCTGCGGGTCGTGGGAGCGCACCTGGGCAGCATGGAAGCGGATGTGGATCAAATGGCGCGCCGGCTCGATCGGTATCCTAACTTCGCCGTGGACACGGCGGCGCGTGTTCCCTACCTCATGATTCAGCCGCGCGCGAAGGTGCGCGATTTTCTCATGCGGTACCAGGATCGGGTTCTCTACGCCACGGACCTGGTGGTCATGCCGAACGACGACACACAGCACGCCATCGATCAGTGGAAGAAACAGTACGAGACCGACTGGAAGTTCTTCGCCACCTCAGAAAAAGCGAACTACAAAGGGCACGAGTATACAGGCCTCGAACTGCCGCGGCCCGTTCTCCGCAAGCTGTTCCACGATAATGCGCTGCGCTGGATCCCCGGGCTGGCGGCGGGTAGCGCTGATCGGCAGCGCTGAAGCAGTCTCTGCCTGGCGTAGTAGCAAGCGCCAGCGTGCCCTTGCAATCGTCGTGTCATCCGGCGCTTCGGACACGATGACCATGTCCTAACCTCGCGCGCAGCGAAGCGATTATGACCCGTTCTGTGCCGTAGTCGAGCCTACGCCGCCGAATCGGGAGAGAGGAGCAGAACTCAAGGTGTTGCGAACTCCAGTTCGCCCGGCACATTCAACTCGAGGCCGACTTCATGCAGGAGCAATACCGGTTGATGCGCTTAGCGATCACTCCCCGTCACCCCGATAACGCAGGGCGCAATCATCGCCCCGCAGCTATCTCAGATCGAAAGGCCGGGATCGCCCTCAATCACTTCCTGCCGCAGCAAAGGCCGCTCGCCCGCTTTCCATAGCGAGGCCGTGTGCACCACGCGATAGCGAAGAGGACCGCCATCGGCACGATCGCTGCGCGTGATCGGGCGTGGAATGCACACGAACTCCGTCCGCATCTCATCGGCGGTGAGCCGCACCGTCGCATACCCGTGACCGCCCATATCCACGAATTCCAGGTGCGGGGAAAGTTGCGGATTGGAAACGGCGTGAGCGCGCTTCAGGTCGAAACTCCTGGCGTATTCAAGGCACGAGCGCACGCCGTGCTTGAGCAGCATGTTGTAGGTCCATTCGGGCTTACCCCCGGGCCGGTCGGCCAGGAAAAGCGCGCGGAGCGGATGATCTTTGGGAAGCCTGTGCTCATAAGCCTCCATCGCCCCAGGGCTGGCCAGCGAGGCGCCGACGAAACTGATCCCCACCGGCTCGAACCTGGCCGGTGGCAATCGGGAGGCGGCATAGCCTGCCCAGAAGCTGTGACGGTCGCCCGACACGATCGCGAACCCGGTGATCTTCGCAGCGCGGACAAGGTTATAAATCTCGCCACGCTCGTGGTAGGCGCTACCCCAATCGCCGCTGCCGAACTGCGCGAAGGTGTCGGCCGGCCATTTCTGCTTCGTGAGTCCATCGGGAAGGTTCTGCGGGTCGGCCCGTGAATCCAGGGCTCCCTGCGAATTCCCCCAGATCTTCCAGGTGGCGGTGGACCGGCGGAGCTGGTCCTTGAACCATTCCTTCTGAAGGGTCCCGAGGATCGTGTGCGGCGGTGAGTCCCTTCGAGGATTCGGGATGCTGACGCCGCCGAAGCTGAGTTCGGCGGGCGGTTTGCCCCCGTTGAAGGCGCGGCCGGCATCAAGCGCGATCATCGCCGGTTCGGAAAACATCCCGTTGAAAGCCGGATCGTAAATCTTGTCAACGCCCTGCGCATCCGTCGGATCGTCGCCGCAGAAGCTGTGCTGGTCGGTGAGAATGAGATCGAGATGCCGGCCATAGCGCAAAGAGCGATAGCCGATCAGGCTGTTGATAGCCTTCAGATTGTTGGGCTCGACCCCGAGGCCGCTGTCGTCCCACTTTTCGATCGGCACGTTTTTCACCGCCACCGCGCCGAACGTCTCGAGCGATCCGCTCGGCGCCTTCACGCGTGCGGGAATATATTCGAACCATGCCTGGTTGGCCGCGACCTTGACAGTCTGGCCCGGTCGCGGAGGGCCCCCTGCCTGGACGATGCTCTGCCTTCCCTGCCACGAAAATTCGTGATTGTCCCACATGCCGACGAACGGCCATCGCGCGCGCGCGTCCTGCAGATCGGGGTCGGCAAGGTAGCCCTTGTAGATGACGCGATAACCTTCGACCGTTAGCGGGTAATGGAATTTGCCGGTCTGGCCGCCATCGGGAATCCGGCCGACGTCGTAGATCGTGCGGTCGTACCGCGTCGGCTGCTCCTCCGGATATTCGACGACCTCATAAATGAAATCACCCAGGTGGAGAACGAAACCGAGTTGATCGGCCGGCGCCGAGCGCTCATCCTCGAAGATCATCCGGCGATAGGCGTTGAGCTTGCCTTCATTGACGTCCTGGCAGCTGACAAACGCGAAATTGACCGGCCGTGGATCGTTCGCCAGCGGCGCGGTGATCGTCCGGCCGACGCGGCTGCCGTTCCCCTCTCCATCGGTGAAGCGGTACCAGTAGACGCGCGCAGGCTTGAGATGACCTACCAGCACGCGCGTCGTCCAATCCGCTTCCGCTGAGACCGGCGCGGACGCTTTTGCGACCACCCGCCGGAACGCGTCATCCTCGGCAACCTCCACCGTGAGCACACGGCGGCCGCCGGATTCGAACGGCCGCCGGGTCCAGAGGATAACGCTGCTCGGATCGGGATCGCCGGACGCGACGCCCTGCGGGTAAAGGTCGCGCCGCTCACGCCAGCGCGTCGTTGATGCTCGAGCCGATCCGCCCCACGCCAGCGAGGCTCCGATCGCCGCGGCCAATTCAACGAACTCGCGTCGATTGAGCGTCATGATATATCCCCTTCGCAATTGTCGCTCCGGCCACGGCCGGCGTTTAAGCTCGGGCGCCTCTCAGTTTCCGCAACCCGAGCAGTTGTTCGGCGTTGCCGTAAGCGATGGCTGCTTTCACCTGCGGTTCGAGGTCAAGGCCCTCGAACCACTCGCTGGCCTCGGTAGTCGATTCGTATGGATAGTCAACCGAATACAACACTCGATCCGATCCCATAACGCTGACCACATGTTTCAATGCATCCGTATCGAATGTCCCGCTGGTTGTCGCGAAGAAATTGCGCCGGAGATACTCGCTTACGGTGAGTTTCCGTGGCCGGCCTTGTTCACCGGCCCACGCGGCCCATCGCTCGCGGTTCAGGCGATGGTCGATCCGCCACGCCCACAACGGAAGAAGTTCCCCGAGGTGTCCGATGATGATGCGCAGGGTCGGCAGTTTGTCGAATAGTCCGCTCATCATCAGCCGCAGCATGTGCTCGGCCGTCTCAACGTGAAACCCCCACGCGGAACCGCGAAGCTCGGGGTAGCCGGAATACGTAGTCGTACGATCGTCCGGCACTGAGCGCGGATGGACATACACCGGCACATCCAGCGCCGCGGCCGTTTTCCAGAAATCGGCATATTGCGGCGAATCATAGTATCTGGCCGGCGCATTTCCCGAGTTGTCGTAACCGTTCACCAGGGCCCCGACAAAGCCCAGCTCTTTGACAGCCCGGCTGAGTTCGCCGACTGCGAGTTCCGGGTCGCACATGGGAAGAGCCGCGAAAACCTTCAGCCGGGCCTGATGCCTGGCTACCGCCTCCGCAAGATAATCATTCCATCGCCGTGCGATATTCCCGAGATCTTTCACGGCGGCTTCGCTCAAACCCTGCAATCCCGGGGCGGTGGGCGAAAGAACAGAGACTTCGATCTCACCCTCGTCCATCGCGCGTATGCGAGCGCCGGTGATATCGAGCAGCGCCGGCATGTTGTGTTTGAATTCGGGATGGGTCTGATGCTCGGGCACTATCTGCTCGGCGCCGGGAACAAGGACGTGTTCTTCCAGTGCGATCTTTTTCATATCCTCACGCCTCGATTGCCGGTTCAGGGACGTACCCGTCCAGACCGCCGTCCATGACGGACATCGCGCCGCGCCGGTAAGGACCGGCAAGCAACATGAGCGCCGCGGCAACCAGCACCGCTACGCAAAACAGAATCAGCGGAAGAGCGTATGAATGATGGGCGTCGAAAGCGGCTCCCATCAGGTACGGACCCAATCCTCCCGCGACCGAAAAGCCAGCGAAAATGATGCCGCAGATCTCACCGAAGGAGCGAAGCCCGAAATAGCGGCTTGTCAGGTACGGCATCACGTCACCCTCGGCGCCGAGTGCAAGACCAATCAGAAAAGCGGCCACGAACGCAGCCCCCGGCGAGGAAGCGATGCGCAGCAGTGCGATTCCGCAGCCGGCGCCGGCGAAAATCACGGCTGCCACCCGCGGGGCGAAGAACCGGTCCAGCAGGTAACCGGAGCCGGTGCGGCCGACCAGAAGCCCGCCGCCGAGAAGCGAAGACGCGAGCGCCGCGAGTTGCCCATTGCTGCCCCGATCCGAAACGATCGCCGCCATGTGCGTAAAACAGGCCTGTGTGGCGGCGGCTACGAGGGCGAACGACGTGAACAGAAGCCAGAACGTCCGGGTACATAACGCGTCGCGCCATGTCATGCCCGGATCCCTGCTTATCGGCTCGGCGGGCGCCGCCCGATCGCTGGAGATCGCCCCGTCGGGCATTAGCCCCAGGCTCTCCGACCTCTCCCTGAGAAACTTCATGACCAGCGGAGTCGAAACCAGCAGGATGGCGGCTCCCACGCCTGCGTATGCAACACGCCAGCCGAATCCTGCGATGAGCAAATGGGCAAACCACGGCATCACAAACGCGCCCAGTCCAAGGCCCAGCATCATTAGCCCGAGCGCCAGCCCGCGATGCCTGTCGAACCACTGCGACGTCACCTTGGCGAAAGCGACCACGCCCGCGCCGGCGGCAAGCACACCGAGCAGCCCGAAGATGACATAAAGCCGCAGCAGGCTGTTGGAGCAAAACGGAACCAGCAGCAGAACGACGCTTCCCAGCACCATGGATGGGAGAATTACGCGCCGCGCGCCGAAGCGGTCCATGAGCCAGCCGGCAAGCGGCATGCTCACCGACTGAGTCAGGCTGAACAGAGTGTAAGCAAATGAGACCTCGCCGCGGCCCGCATGAAAGTCCCTCGTGATTGGCCTGAGAAACACGCCGAACGAAAACACGACAATCGGCACGATGCTGAGAAATAATCCGGTCGCTGCGGTCAGAGCAACCCACCAGCCGTAAAACACTGCGGGACGGCGCACGCCAGGCGCCGGCGGAACGAGCGGCATTCGGGAAAGAATAGCAAAGGCCAATTCGTCTGGCAACCTGAACCCGGCGCCTGAACCCGGCGCGCGTGCTGCCTCAAATTGCATACGGCCGCCGGAAGCTCACAATTCTATCGAGGCGTCGTCCTTCCTGTTGACATCCGACCCAAATCATGTCACGTTTATGTCGGATGCCTTCCCAAAACAGTCCCGACGATCGCATCGCCCTCCTCCAGGGTACGCTCGACCTGCTCATTCTCAGAACCCTCCTGCTCGGCGCATGCCACGGGCAAGGCATAGCGCGCTCCATACAACGCCAGTCGGAGGAGGTCTTTTTCGTCGATCATGGTTCGCTATATCTTGCTCTCCAGCGCCTGGAAGACAAAAAGTGGATCAGCGCGAAGTGGGGCGTTAGCGAGAACAACCGTAAGGCGCGCTTCTATTCCCTGACTCCCAGGGGACGCCGGCAGCTCGTGGAAAAGACCAGCGAATGGCAGCGGCTGACCAGAGCGATGGGATTGATTCTGGCTGCACGGCCGAACAGCGAACAGGCGTAGTCATGTTCAGACGCAGAAGAAGCGCGGACGATTTCGCCGAGGAGATCAAATCGCATATCGAGCTCCAGGCCGACGACTTACAGTGCGAGGGCTTGAGCGAAGAAGAGGCGTGTCGCAGGGCAAGAGTCGAGTTCGGCAGCGCGCAGGTGGCACAGGAACGCTTCTATCTCCGCAGCCGTATCGTGTGGTTCGACAATCTGCTCCACGATGTTAAATTCGCGATTCGTCAACTGATAAGAAATCCCGGCTTTACCTGCGTTGCAATCGTCACCCTTGCGCTGGGCATCGCTGCCAACACCACCATCTTCAGCTGGATCAACTCGACTCTGCTCGATCCCATCCCCGGCATTGCCCACACCAGCGACATGATCACCATCATGCGGGGCGAAAGAAGCGAGCATCCAACTCCTCCGTTTTCGTACATGGATTACGCCGACCTTCGCGATAACGCCCGGAGCTTCGCCGGGTTGCTCGCTTATCACCACGACTACATGGCGATCACGGATTCGGGCAAGCCCGAGCGCATTTATGGGACGCTGGTGTCGTCGAATTACTTTGAGGTGCTCGGTCTGCACCCGATCCTGGGCCGAACGCTTGCGTCGACTGCGCGGAATGAGCGGCTGGGTGTGGCCGAAGCGGTGCTCGGTTACGGATTATGGAAGGACCATTTTGGCGCGGATCCTTCCATCATTGGAAAGACCGTTCACATCAATCTGCATCCGTACACGATTGTCGGTGTCGCCCCCGAGGGCTTCCAGGGCTGCAACGGCGGGTTACGGTCCGATCTATGGATACCACTTGGCATGGATTCCCAGATTTGGGGCTTCGATCGGCCTCGACATCGCGACGTCTTCTGGCTCAACGTGCTTGGCAAACTCAAGCCGGGAGTCGATCATCGCCGAGCTGAAGACGAGCTGAACAGCCTGATGCAAGGCCTCGTGGAGCGGTTTCCGGACGCGCACAAGGGACCAAACACGATCTCTTCCGATCCGCTGTGGCGGTCGCCGTTCAATATAAATGTCTACCTTTACGGAACGCTGCCCGTTCTTTTCGCCCTGGCTTTGGTACTCTTACTGCTCGCCTGCGCGAACCTGGCGAATCTTCTGTTGGTGCGCTCGGTGGCGCGCCGGCGCGAATTCGCCATTCGCCTGTCGATAGGGGCAAACCGCTGGACGCTGGTGCTTCAGTTGATGGTGGAGAATGCGTTGATCGCTCTGGCGGGAGCCGGGCTCGCGCTGTTGTTGACGAAATGGACGGCACATGGATTGTCCGCATTTCTGCCGCTCACGACACTTCCTCTTACGCTGAATGGACGCGTTGACGGAACGGTGCTGGCGGCCGCCATCATCATTTCGCTTCTTACTGCCGCACTGTCCGGCTTGCTGCCGGCTCTTCGAGCTTCCCGCCTCGCCCTCGATCCCGTGTCTGCTCTGAAGGAGGAGGCACTCAATACCTCCGGAGGGATCCACAAGTCGCGCCTGGCGGGAGGACTGGTGGTCGGGCAGATTGCGCTGTCGCTGCTGCTGCTGGTCTGTGCCGGGCTATTCGCCCGCACGCTTCAGCGGGCAGAGGATTCCTATCCGGGGTTCGATCCGAGCCACGTGTTTCTTGCCAGCTTTGATCTGAAACCGATGGGCTATTCCAGAGCGCAAGGCATTGAGTTTGACAAACAAATGCTGGTGCGCCTCAAATCGCTGCCTGGCGTACAGTCGGTCACGCTGGGCGATTTCTCCCCGCTGAGCTACACGATACATACAGACTTTATCCAGCCCGAAGGCTATGTGCCCGCCAGGAACGAGTCCATGGAGGTCGACAGGGGTGTCGTAGGGCCGGAGTACTTAGGGACCGTACGAACAGCCTTGCTGGCGGGACGGGACTTTACCGAAAGGGACAATGCCGGCGCGCCGCGGATCTCGATTATCAACAAGGCATTGGCCGACCGCTATTGGCCGGGACAAGACCCGATCGGCAAGCGGCTGCAGGTTGCCGGAGACTGGACGACAGTGGTTGGTGTGGCCGCCAATGGGAAGTACCGTCGCCTGGTTTACGACACGGCGCCGCTGGTGCTGATTCCGATGTTCCAGAGTTACAGGGCCGACCAGATTGTATATGTCCGCGTAACCGGCGATCCTATGGCCTATGCTTCCGCCGTGGAACGAACCATTCACGGACTCAATGCCGATTTGCCCCTCTTCGGCGAGACCACGCTCGCCGCGAACATGCGGATTGGGAATGCCTTTGAGCGCATCGCAGCAGCCTTCGCAGGTTCATTCGGGCTGTTGGCTCTTATCCTCGCTGCCGTCGGAGTTTATGGTGTGGTTGCCTATGCCACCAGGCAACGCACCCATGAAATCGGCATTCGCCTGGCGCTCGGTGCAGGCAAGCGAGACGTTTTTCGACAGGTCCTGGGACGAGGCCTGCGCTTTGCGGGCCTGGGCCTGCTTCTCGGGCTGATCATCTCGTTTGCGCTTACCCGCTATCTGCGTGGCATGCTCTATGGCGTGGGAGCTGAGGATTGGCTGACATTCGTGATAGTTGCCATTCTTCTCTGCGCCGCTACACTGATCGCCTGTTTTGTTCCTGCCCGCCGCGCGGCATCGATAGATCCCATGCAGGCCTTACGCACAGAATGAGCAGGTAATCGTTCATCGCGGCGCTATGACCTCCAACGCCGTGTTCGCGCAAATGGCCTGCTGCGGCCTATCGTCGGCCACGTGCATTGTTGTGCTCCGGTCATCAAGGCCTTCCCGGACAGGCATCAAGGCCTTTCCGCCACCCTGAAAGCCCTCCGGGACACTGAGCCCTGGAAAACCGCGCCATCGGATTCTGCCCGCCTGCATAGTGCAGCAGAAATTGCCGCCTTCGCCAAAACCCGCTCCCCGCCTGGTCGCCATCAGGCGTTCACAAGGCCTCCACCCCCGCCAGCCAATTGAATCCTAAGCATTTCCGATAACTCTGCCCCTCGGCGCTTCCGCCTCGCGGAGTAAGATGCTGCCGGGAGGGTAGTCTCCAATGTCTTCCGAACGTCGTATCCGCGCCTCGCGCGAAAATGGGGCCAAATCTCGCGGCCCAAAAACCCCCGAGGGCAAACTGCGCTCATGCCGCAACGCCGTCAAACACGGCCTGCTCAGCGAAATCATCGTCCTTCCAACCGAGCCGGCCGAGCGCTTCCTCCAGCTCTCCAACGAACTGGACGACGAGTTCCGCCCCTCCACGCCCTTCCAACGTCTCCAGGTCGAATCCATCGCAGCCTGCGCCTGGCGCATCCGCCGCGTCTGGGCCCTCGAGAAAACCGCCTACAAATACGAAGCCGGCCTGATGGGCCCCTGCCATCTCCCGCCGGACGAGAAAACCTACCGCTCCTTCCGCGCCATGGCCGACTTCACGAGAGCCCTCGAGCTCCTGAGCCGCTACGAATCCCGCTACGAGCGCCAGATGGCAAGGGCGTATAAGACGCTCATGGACTACGACCCGGAAAACGCGCCAAACGAACCTAATCCCACAAACGAACACAACCCCGCCGGCCCGCAACCCATTGACAGCACACCAGAAATCCCACCCAACGACGGAGTATCGGCCCAGCACACAGCGGACCCCGGACCCCGGTTCCCGGACCCCGGCTTTTCGGACCCCTGTTCCCTGACCCCTACCCGTCGCCTAACCGCCCCACCCGCCGCCACCGGGAGTCTCGATCCTCAGAACGTCCCCGCTGCCGGCCTCGAACCGCTCCTTCCCGGCAATCCGGCGTTGCCGTCCCCCGCGAATCAGTGTGTTGCGCCCGGGCTTTCCATTGCCTCCTCCAGCGAGCCCCCAGGGGCCGCGCTCGCGGCGGTCGGACAATATGGTTACGTCAGCCGGCGCGAGGAATTCGAATTCGCGCACGATCCCATCCCCGCCCCGCCGCCGTCCGGACCCGCCCGAACCGGTGCGAATGCCATAGCGCCGGATGCGCACCGGGAACTGGTGCTCGAACGCCTCCACCGGAGTGTTCCAGCTGTTCGTCATGTGCGTTTGAACGGCGCTCAGCCCGTCGTTCCCCGACGAGGCGCCCATGCCGCCGGCAATGGTCTCATACCACGCGAAGGGCCGGTTCCGAAACGGATCCACGCCGCCCAGAGTGACGTTATTCATCGTTCCCGAGCTGGCCGCGGGAATCGCGTCCGGCGCGGCCTGCGCCAGCGCTCCCAGCAGCACGTCGGTAATCCGCTGCGATGTTTCCACGTTGCCTGCCGCCATGGCCGCCGGCGGCCGCGCATTCACCACCGTTCCTTCCGGCGCGATCACGCGCAGCGGTCGCATGAGCCCCGCCGTGTAGGGCACGTCCTCGCGGATCAGGCACCGGAAAACGTACATCGCCGCCGAGAGTGTCACCGCGTAGTTGGCGTTGACGCTCCCCTCAGCCTGCCGATCGGAGCCGCTGAAATCCACTGTTGCCGCCCCGTGCTCGAGAGTGATTCGCACCCGGATCCGCACCGGCCGCTCGCTGAGTCCGTCGTTATCGAGCCTGTCCTCGAATTCATACACGCCACCCGGCAACCGCTCGAGCGCGGCGCGCATCATGCGCTCGCTGTAATCCATCAGTGCGGAGCAGTTGCGCGTGACGTCGCGAAGACCGTATTTCTGGACCAGCTCGGTCAGGCGCTGTTCGCCGCGGCGGATGGCCATACACTGCGCCAGCAGGTCGCCTTCGCGCTCCACCGGAGTTCGAACGTTGGCAAGGATGAGGCCGAGAATCTCGCGGTCCACTGCTCCGCCGCGCGCCAGCAGCACGGGCGGAATGCGGATCCCCTCCTGATAAATCTCCCGCGCCAGCGGCATCGACCCCGGACTCATGCCGCCAACATCGGAGTGATGCGCGCGATTCGCGACGTAGAAAACCGGCCTGCGGCCCCCCTTCAGGAAAACCGCGGACACAGCTGTGATGTCCGGAAGGTGGGTGCCGCCCCGAAAAGGATCGTTCAGGATGGCCACGTCACCGGGCCGCAGATCGAACGAAGCGATGGCCTGGGCGACGCTCAGCGGCATGGCGCCGAGGTGCACCGGCATGTGATCGCCCATGGCCACGGTTGCCCCCGCGGCGTCGTACACGGCGCAGGAGTAATCGCGGCGCTCGCGGATATTGGCGGAAAATGATGTCTTCCGCAGCACCGCGCCCATCTCCTCGGCTATGGAGACGAGCAAATGGCGGAACAGCTCGAGCTGTACCGGATCGCGGCCTCCGCGCGAGGGCATGGCATTACCAGAGTAACCGCGTCCGAAGTGTCAGCGGGTTCATTGACTCCCGCAACAGCCTGCCATACACTCAACACGCCGCCACAATTCGAAACAGTTCCGGGGGGAGCGATGACCAGGGCTCAGGACCCGCTGACGATTCCCGGCGCCGAACTCGACGCCAGACTGATCCCACTACTCCAGGACGCCACCGTGCGTCGTATCACCATCGGCGACATGCGCGGGAACGCTCTCGTCGAAATACCGGTGAACGCGGCGACGACGGCCGCCCCGGCGTCGTTGACCGCCGCACTACGCGCAATGGCAGCCGCCGCCCCGCAGTTTACGATTGCTGTTCAGAGGGCGCCTGCGGGAACCGCCGCGGCCGCCGCGCGTCCGTCACTCGCCCCGCTCGGCGCGTCCGAAGACCAAATGGATACCAGGCACACCATCGGCCAGCGGATCGATCGGAAAGGAACCAAGATCGAGGATCTGGCCGGTGTCGGCGGACACGACTCCCAGGGCGGGTGACTACTGCGTCTTGTCTTTTACCTTTGCAGCGCCTTCTTCCGTCTTGCCGGCGACTTTGTGGACGCCCTTCTTCGTGCCCTTCTTCACCGCCCTGCCCGTGTGCTTCGCGGCGTGTCCGACATCCTTGCCGGCGTCCTTCATGTCCGTTCCGGCATCCTTGGCGTCCTGCTTCTGAGCGAACGCGAGACCGCAGGCCATTACGCCCGCGAGCAATATCGAAGAGATGTGTTTCATGGTTACCCCGGCCGCCTAAAGGCAACCATCGGGCCACTCAGGCCCGCGATGCAGTTGTAATGGCTTGCGAGCGGATTAATATCGTTTCACTGCACTTTCTACACTGCGCCCGCAGAAACCGCCTCCGGGCGGCCGATTTCCGGCAGGTCCGCGCCAGTAAGCGAGAGCACATCCACACGCTGGCCTTCGCGCAGTCGCTGCAGCAGAAGTTCGCGCCCGTTGGCGAACGAGATAGCGTCACGATACCGGTGCGCCTCGAGGCTGAGTTCCACGAACGTGACCTCTTCCTCCGCTCCGACGCCGAGTTCGCGTTGCAGGTCGCGCCCGATATCGCGCACCATCAGGCGTGCGCCAGGCGGAATGCACACGGCCGGGACCGGATGCGCCGGTTCGGGCGAGTTCAGCCAGTCGCGGATTGCGGACCACGAAAACCACTTGCGCCACGCGCCCGGGCATTGCGCAGGCTGCGACGCGGTCACGTCAGCGGGCGACGCCAAACCAACCGAGGTAGACGAGAAACGGTAAACCACCAATCGCTCCCCTTCGTTAGCCAGACGATTCGGATGAGCGAACAACGAATAATCACACACCGCAGGTACTCCTTTGCGTTCTATGGATGCACGCTGACGCACGCCCGGCGTTCGCTTAACCGTGACAGAACACGCGCGGTTTACGCGTCTAAGATATATGCCATATCTCCCGCGGCTGACGACGTTCCTCGCGCTGGCCCTCTTCTTCGGCTATGGAGGCGCGCTCGCGCACACAGCCCGGCGCTCGCGCCATCGTCATCGCCCGACAATCCGGTATTTCATCGCCACCGCTTACTCGGTCGAGAAGACCGGCGCCTCGGGCAAGTGGTCTCACCCTGGCGCGGTTGCAGCCGACACCGATGTCCTGCCCTTGAACACGCGCATTCGCATCTTCGGCGCAGGCCGTTATTCGGGCGACTACACCGTCGAAGATACCGGGGCCAAAGTCGATGGCCATCACATCGACGTGTACATGCCCAGCACCGCCGAGGCGAAGAAGTTCGGCCGCCAGCGCGTGAAGGTTGTGGTGCTCAGGTATGGCGATAATCAGCCCACCCAGCCCGATCCTGACCAAAGGGCGCAGGCGAAGGCCGAGAACCGGGCCGTGCGCAGGGCCGACGCCGCACACGCGCGAGAATAGAGGCGCGGGCACGCGCATGCGACGCGAGGCGTCTTATTTCGGCGATCAGGAACTCGAGCTCATCTATATCGCCCGGCGGCTCAAAGACGCTCTGAAAGTCGAGACGCTGCTTACCGACTCTGGGGTTGAGTACGCGGTTGAAACGGACACCTATCATGGCGGCATCATCTTCCGAAGCGAACGCGTGGGCGCCTTCTTCTACGTCGCGCCGGAAGCTTCCATGGGAGCGCGGCAACTGCTCGAGAACAGCGGCCGGCGGCCTTGGGCGCCTTGAGCGTTGTAAAATCACGGACATCAAGTTATGTCGCTGAAAACAAATTTGGGATTATTCATTCTCTGCGCCGCCGCGGCAGCGGCGGTGGCCGCGACGCAGTCCGCACAGGACTGGAAGCCGCTGTTCAATGGCAAGGACCTGAACGACTGGCATCACGTCGGTCCGGGCGGTATGACCGTGGAAAACGGCCTCATCCGCACGCACGGCGGGATGGGACTGCTGGTGTGGAAAGGCGGCCCGATCGGCGACTGCCAGCTGCGCGTCGTCTACAAAATGCGCGACTTCAACGACAACTCCGGCGTGTTTATCCGCATCCCCACGGAACCGACCGAGCCATGGATGCCGGTGAACAAGGGCTACGAAGTGCAGATCGATAATCACCCCGAGACGTCGAAGGAAGACGAGTATCACGTCACCGGCACGCTCTACTCACTGACCAAGCCGCTCGCTTTCCCTGGCAAGCCAGGACCGGAGTGGAACACCATGCTGATCACCCTGGATGGCCCCCATACCGTTGTGGAAGTCAACGGGGTTAAGGTCACCGACTACACGGAAGGCGATCCTGTGCCGCCGAAGAAGCTCAGCTTCGAGCCCGACCGTGGCCGCCGGCCGAACAAGGGCTGGTTCGGTCTACAGAACCACAGCGATAACGACATCGTTTTCTTCCGGGAAGTCTCGCTGCGGCAGTTGAAGTAGGCTATTCCGCGCGCAGAGCGATCATCGGATCCGTTCGCGCCGCGCTCAGAGAAGGCGCCAGCGCGGCCGCCACTGCGCTGCACAGCAGGACGGCCGCCACCACCACCAGGGTAAGCGGGTCGCGCGCCGAAACGCCGTAGAGCATCGACTCCATCCACCGAGTTATCAGCACTGCCCCAATAACGCCGCCCGCAACGCCGGCGAGAGTGAACCGCAGCGCGTAGCGAACAACCATCGCCGCCACGTCGGCTGGTGATGCGCCGAGCGCGATGCGCACCCCAATCTCCTGACGCCTCTGCGCCACCAGGAATGCCACCAGCCCATAGAGGCCGCTGATAGCCAGCAGCAGCGCAATCCCTGCAAAGGCGCTGAACAGCGCCGCGTGGAAACGCTGGCCCGTGGTGAGCTCGGCGAGCCGGTCATCGAACCCGGCCGTGTCGACCGGCACCGTGGGATCGAGCTCATGGATGCGCTCGCGCAGCAGCGGCGCCAGAAAACGGCGGTCGAGAACGCTGCGCACGACGACGGCGACATGGCGGCTGGTCGGCCCATGGATGGCGACCTCCGGGCGTTGGTCGCGATCGAGGTAAAACTCCGGGTCCGGTGGACTGGCCAGCCCGCGGTTGCGGACACCCGCGGCGATACCGATGACGGTGAACCAGTGGTCTCCATCGACGGTCATGCGGGCGCCGAGCGGATCGTCCGATCGGAAGAGCCGCCGGGCCAGGGCGTCGCTCAGGACGATGAACTGCTCGCGCGAGCCGGCGTCAGCGTCGGTGAAGCCTCTGCCGCGAAGCATCGGAATGCCGAGAGCCTGGAAGTAGCCGGAAGAGACCGCGCGCCACGGGATCATGCCTCCCACGCCGTGCTCGAACGGCGGCCGCCCAGCTGCGCGAAGTACGAAGAAGGGCATGCTGCGGGTCCGTCCGGACGGCGGCAGCGTATCGGATACCGCGACCGTGCTGATCCCCGGCTGGGCGCGGAGGGCGCGTTCGAGCTGCTCTGAGAAAGCAATGGTCCGGAGGCCGTCGTAACGGCTGCCGAGTGTGAGTTCCGCGGTCACGACATGGGCTGCGTCGATCCCGAGGGGCACGCTTTCGAGCCGCCACAGGGTTCGGAGCATCAGCCCCGCCGCGGTCATCATTACCAGCGA
This sequence comes from Bryobacteraceae bacterium, assembly GCA_035653295.1. Taxonomy (GTDB): domain Bacteria; phylum Acidobacteriota; class Terriglobia; order Bryobacterales; family Bryobacteraceae; genus DASRCB01. The sequence goes on along the minus strand of DASRCB010000151.1, from coordinate 27,613 downwards.
TCCCGCGATCTGCGCGGTCACGAGGAGGCCGCGGATTCGGGTTCGCGCAGGTGAGGTGCTGCGCCAGCCGGCCAGAAGCTCGACACCGGGGAGGCGCAAGGCGGGGAGGATGCCGAACAGCAACCCATTTACCACCGCAAGCAGCAACGCGATGAACGCAGCACGCGCATCGAGGTGAACGGAGGCGAGTCCAGGGATGCTCTCGGGCGCGGCTTTCACGACGGCGCGCAGCAGGCCGAATGCGGCCGCCATGCCACACACGCCGGCGATGCAGCCCAGCAGCAGACTTTCGGTCAGCGTCTGCCGCACCAGGCGGCCCCGGCCCGCGCCCAGGGCTTCGCGCATCGCCAACTCGCGCTCCCGGCTCACGGCGCGGGCCAGAAGAAGGGTGGCGACATTCATGCACGCGAGCAGCAGAACCGCCAGCACCGAAAACAGGAGCACCCAGGACGTTCTCCGGCGATCGCCGCTCTGCCACTCCCGCAGATCGCGCACGCCGATGCGGATTTCATGGCGGAAGGCCGGAGGAGCCTCCTGCAGGGTGCGCTCCAGCATGGGATGAAGGACGGCGGCGGCCTGCGCCGGCGTCCAGCCGGGGCGCAGGCGGGCGAAGGTGCGAAGGAGCGCGCCGGTGTTTGGCGGTCGCTGCGCGGCCTCATTCAGCCGCTGTGGCGCAAGCAGGTCGAACCGGGCGAGGTTCGGCATTTCGAAGCTCTCCGGAAGAACGCCGATGATGCGCGCCGGTTGACCGTCGAGTGACAACGATCGCCCGAGCACGCCCGGCTGTCCTCCGAACCGCGACCGCCAGAACGGATACGAGAGCAGCACGACACCGGGCGCGCCCGGTTGATCCTCGGCGCGAGTGAAATTGCGTCCGAGAAGAGGGCGAACGCCGAACAGCGGAAGGAACGTCGATTCCACGTCAACGCAGGACAGCCGCTGCGGATTCGGTTCGGTGAGATCGCAGGCCCGTTCGCCCGGAAACATGGAGGTCACGGCCTCGAACGCCGGAACACGAACGCGCCACCGCAGATAATCGAAGCCGAACAGGAATTCCCGGGCATCGATGGGCGCGAGAATGCCGTATGCAACCAGACGGCCGGGCGCGGCGTAAGGCAGCGGCCGGAACAGGATGCCGTCCACGACGGTAAACACGGCGACCGTGGAACCGATGCCGAGCGAAAGGATCAGGAGCACGCTGATGCTGAAGGCAGGATTGCGGACGAATTGCCGCAGGGCGAACGAAAGGTCTTGTACGGCGCTCTCGAACAGGCTGCGGCAGCGGGACATGAAGAGCTTGGACACCGAATGGCCGCCGGAAGTGCCAGGCAACAGGTTACCCGAGAGCGCGAATCAGCACGAGCGCGGCGGCGCCGAGGGCAACAACGACGACGATCCACAGCACCGCGGTGAGCAGGTTCGCCACGCGCCCGCGGCGATGGCGGCGGCGAGAGAGCGCCGCGGTCCCGCCTTCTATAAACCTGGACTGCCAGCGGGCGATACGATCCGGCGCAGCGCCGCAGTCCCTGGCGAGCGCGTCATGCGCCTCGCCACGCAGCGCGCGAAGAACGATATCCGCCTTTTCCTGCGATGAAAACGATTTGCGTTCCGACAAGTGAAATTTTCCCTGATGGTCACGCAATTTATCATTTCGTTACCCGGGTGTAAAGCCACTGCGGAACAGTTTATTCGGCCAGGCCCGCCGACCGCAGGTCGCGCAGCAGGTCGGCGCTGGCGTTGCGCGGATATCCGAAATCCCAGAACGGATCGCCCGCGGCGCTTTCCCACACGCGGCGATCGCGCGCCGTCAGCATGCGCTCGAAGCGCTGGTCGGCGTCGGCGACCTCGTCATCGAGCCCGATCTGGGCCAGGATTCCGCGCAGGTCGAGGTCGTTCCGATAGTCCTCCAGCCCGAAGCGATACCCGCGCTCCACCTCGTCGACGAACTGCCGCCAGCGGCGCACCAGGCCTTCGCGTCCCGCTTCCACGACGTGACGCGGATAGCCATTGTCTTCGAGATAGCGCCGAATTTCAGCGTCGTTCATTGTGTCGCGCCTGACGGTGAAAATAGCGCTCGCCGTCATTGGGAATGAAGAACGTGCGGATGGTCCCGTCCGGATTATAGGCGCCGAAATATCCTGTGCGGCGATCGAACTTTGTGATAACACCGTCGTCGCGGACGAACTGGAGAACGTTGTAGCCGGCGGGTGTGTCTCGCAGCGCTCGCGCCCGGCGCAGATACTCCCCTTTCGAAATAGCGCCGAACTCGGAGCCGTGCTTGCGGAAATGCTCGTCGAGCAGTTCCGGGGAGCGGAAGCCAGGCCCGGCGTCGCGCGCGGCGGCAGATCCGGCGCGCGCCTGCTGCGATGCGGCGCGGCATGCCATCGACCCGGCGAAGAGGACAGCCGCGAGGACCGCGGCGATGAGTCTCAAATCGCGACCTCCGATCCGCCGCTGGCGATGGACTGCCGCGCCGCTTCGATGACCTTTTCGTTGTAGCGGCTGTTCGCCGGCGTGGCGAGGATGCCTTCTTCGTCGATACGGCGCAGCTCCGCGGCGCGGTCGACAGCGCCCTCGACGCGCAGAACCGCGCGGACCAGGTGCTCGATGGAGCGATAACCGTAGCCAACCGGGGTCAGGCCCTCACCGCCGCGATAGACGTACTGGAAGTAGTCGGGGCTCGGCTGGGAGTAGGTCGTGGCGCCGGGTCCAGAAGGTTCGGTCACATAGATGTGCTCGAGGCCGCGATACTGGTCGGAATGGCGCAGCAGGCCGCCGCGGTCGCCCTGCGCGCAGTACAACGTCAGGCCCTGCGTATTCGATCCCGGGGCGGCATCCGGGAAGCTGAGTGAGTTCTGCACATTCAGGCACGCGCCGTTGTTCCAGATGACGCGCGCATCGGTCCACAGCCAGCCCTCGGCGCCCCCGGGAAGGCGGTCGGCGATGCCGTAGACGCTCACGCGAACCGGTTCGAGCCCGGTGATGAATGCGACCAGATCGACGTAGTGGCAGCCGATGTAGGTGAACGCGTCCGTGTTGTCCTTCGTGAACCAGGTGCGGAATCCGGAGTGGCGGTAATACCACTTCTCCATCAGCACCGCGGACCCGAGGCGAAATTCTCCGAATGCCCCGACGCGATATCGCTGACGAGCCATGAGGCTGCGGTCGTCAAAGCGTTTGTGGTACTCGATTCCGACGAACAGGCGCCGACTCCGCGCCTCGTCCTCGATCGCTTCGGCTTCGGAAGCCGTAAGAACCAGCGGCTTCACGCAAATGACATGCTGGTCGGCGCGGAGGGCGGCCATCACCGCTTCGAAGTGGAGCTGATCCGGGAGCGCCACGATCACGACATTGCGGGGCGGCATGGCTGCGAAGAGTTCGCGGTACAGCCCGGGGTGCGATTCGTCGGGATTGGCATCGAGCGCAGGATGAGCCATCCAGCGGCCGTGGGGGAACGCCTGACGGATCTGCGGCGCTTCGGCGAGTGCGCGAACCGTGCGGCCGTGCTGCGCGCACACGGCGATGTCGCCGACAACGCCTTCGCGCTGGAGCTGGAGGAGCGAGGGCAGGATCTGATCGTGGGTGATCATTCCTCCGCCGACGATGAGGGTCCGGGGGATCATGAGGCGCCGCGTAGTATTGTATCGGGGAAAAAGATGGCGAGTCCGGTTACGGACCCGCCTAACCTCACATGGAGGGAAAAGACCGCGTGATTACTGCACCAGGAAGGGTTGCGTGGCCTGGGTGCGGAATTCGTACTGCTGGATCTCGATAGCGGCCAGTCCGGGCTCGAAACGCACGACGCGGCCTTTGGCCACCAGCTTCAGGGCTACTTTGCTGTTCAACTGCGCCGGCCACGAGATGGCAACCTCGATACGGCGGCCGGGAAGAAGCACCTGGTCAGTGGTAAACAGGACGCCGTTACTGCTCATATTCACGGTTTTGCCCGCGCCGCCCTCGTCGCCGTTCTTGCGGGTCAGCACCCGGAATTTCAGTTCGCGTTCAATCGGGAAGCGATCTGAGGCGCGGCGGTCGTTGCTGTCTCGATTCGTCTTCAACTCGGTTATCCCCCGTGGAGCGCCATAGAGTGCCGCGCTCGGTTCTTAGTTTCATAGAGTTGTCGCGCAGCAACAATAGCTGTTCCTTCCCATTTGGCGTGGTACCTGACGGTTTTCGCTCTGGTACTGCCGCCCTGGGAGGAGGAGAGGACTCACTGCGGCTTGCTGGCCAGCTGTTTGGGGTACGTCATCACGCCGGCTTCAGATGCGCGGAAGATCTTGTACAGCATTTGATTAGAGGGCAGCTGGCTTTCCAGGAAGTCGACGCCGTCGGAGGTTATGGTGAAGCTGGAGCGCTCGTCCTGCACGATGTACCGCTTGGAACGTAGATACCAGATGGCAAAGAGCAGCTTCTCGCGCGGGAACGACATCAGAGTTTCCATGTCGAGCAGGGACAGCGCGGCGAAATCGGGATTCGCGCGGCGCTTGCTGTAGAGGAGGCAAAGCACGCCGATGCGGATCTTCGCCTCGGCGTCGATACCGTCGGTGAACTCGCGGCCCAGGAAGATGGCGAGCGGCTGAGCCTGGCCCTGCTCGAGGGTGCGGTCATAGCGGGCCCGCGTGAGCGGATCCCGCAGGGTCTCATACGCTTGGGTCAGGAGCTGGAAACGTTCGGGATCGCCGGTGATCTGGTTAGCGGGTCCGTAGCGGCCCGCCAGAATGCGGTAGACGCGCTCGATCGTATCGAGTTCGGCATGGGGGCTGATCTGAAGCAGATCGTAGTAGTTGACCGGCGACGGCGACATCGCTGAGATCACCTTACCAGGGCCGCAGGCTGCAGTCGATCAGGGGTTCACCTCAGTGGCGGACGCATTTGCAGCCTGGCGTATGCTGATTGCAGAATGCGCGCGACGTTGGCAGCCCTCGCGCTGGTTGGCGCGGCGGCAGGGATTCGCGCGCAACCGGCCGTGCCGGTACGCGGTTCGGTACTGATCGCAACCGATCGCACACACGACCCGGCCTTCAGCGAGACGGTGATTCTGGTTTTGCAGCACGATCGCAATCGGAGCGCCGGTGTGGTGCTGAATCGGCCTCTGGGGGAAAGCATGGCTGCACTCTTCCCCGAACTGGCGAAGTCTTCGTGCGCGAACCACCCGCTGTGGGCCGGCGGACCGGTGGCGATCGGGATCAATGCGCTCGCAAGCGGGCGGTCGCCGCAGCCCGGCGGATCGGCTCTCGTCCCCGGCGTTTGGGTTGTCGCCGACCGGGGGCACATCCGTGACCTGGTTGCCGGCGGCGGGCGGCAGATTCGCGTGTATGTCGGGCTGTGCAACTGGGGACCGGGGCAGCTTGACGATGAGATCGGGCGCGGGCTCTGGCGCGTGTCCACAGCTTCGGCGGACCTGATCTTCGATGCCCACACCGACACGCTGTGGCGGCGGCTGGTCGGGCACTGAAAAGAAGGCGCGCCCCGTCGGCTGACGAGACGCGCCGCATTCACTCCGATCGAGAGATCGTCGTTACCAGGTCAGCTTCATCGCCACCTGCAGGGTGCGGGCGTTGCTGGGCAGCAAGGCGCCCGGGTTGGCGAACGCCGCGGAAGCAGGGTTGAGCAGGTTTACCAGGCCGAGATTCATGGTGCCGATATCGTGCGGGTTCGACAGCGTGAACTGCGGATGGTTGAACACGTTGTAAGCGTCGCCCCGGAGCTCGAGACGGATTTTGTCCCGGATGCCGAAGGCTTTGATGGCCATCATGTCGAAGTTGTTGATGGGGTTAAACCCGAAGCGCGGGTTCGAGGTCGAGAACGTTCCGGGCGCCCCGGCAGCGAATCCCGCATTCGGGTTGTTCGCCTGATAGGCGACCACCTGGCCGGAGCTGTTCATCAATGGAGTGACGCCGGTTCCGATGCCTGCCGCGCCGCCGGGATTCGTGAACACGCCGCCGCCGACGCCGTTGAACGCAGTCAGGCCGGTGTTGGCGCCGCTGAAGATGGGAAGATACGGCTGCGTTTCATACGTGTATGTGCCGCCGATGTGGAAGTTGGTCAGCACGTCACGAACGAAGTTGAAGCTGTGTCCACCCAGAGCGCCCATATCCCACAGGGCAGTGAGAGATGCGTTCTGACGGTGATCGTAAACCGAGGTGTGCGACGGGGTCTGGATTTCCCATGCGGTTGTGGTCCACGGGAAGGAGTAGAGCGGGCCGCTCAGGTTGTCGAACAGGTGGCTCCACGTGTAGGATGCCTGGAACTGGAAGCCGCCGGAGAAGCGCTGGGAGGCGCGAACCTGGAGGCCGTTATACCAGGACCATCCATTGTTGTAGAAGGTCGAGATCGGGTTGGTGAATCCGGCTGAGGCCAGCGGATTCGTCGACGTGGCCTGGAGCGAAGCCAGCGTGGTGGTAAGCGAGTCCAGGGTCGCCTGTGAAGGCGCAGTGAAGTACACCGGCAGGCTCTGCGAAGCGCTGACCGGGGAAACCTGGTTCAGGAATCCTTCCGTCGGCAGGTGAACCGATTTGACGCCGAGGTAGCGAACATCGAGCACGAAGCGGCCGAAGCTCTGTTCGATGCCGGCGTTCCACTGCATGCTGTAGGGGACGCGCTGGTTGGGAACGTAGCTGGTGACCATGGATTGTGGTGTAGCAGCGCCCGTGCCGGTCCCGGATCCTGTTGTTCCGCCCATGATGGCGCCGGATCCGAAGAAACCGCCGGCGGGCGTGGCCCCGCCCATGGCGTACTGGGTGAACGCGCCGGGGAAGACCGGGAAGATGGAATTGTAATACGTGGTGTCGTAATTCATCCCGAAGCCCGCGCGGAAGACGGTGTTCTTAACGAAGCCGGGCGAGAAGGCAATTCCGACGATGGGAGCGAAATTGGTATTCTGCGTCGAAGGCGAGCGGAAGGTCAGTGTCCCGGGGACGCTCGCGCCCGCGAGCAGCCTCTGCTGCGCGTATCCGTTGGGCACGGATACATAGGAGTAAGTCACGCCGAGATCGAGAGTAAAGTTCGGCGAGACCTGCCAGTGGTCGTTGGCGAAAGCGTACTCGTCCCAGTTATTCCCGGTGAAGTACGCGTTTCCGAAAGTACGCTGGGCCGTAATGTCGGGCGTGAGGTCCTGGAGAAATCCTGCCAGAGAGGAATAAGCGTACGACCCCGCCCCGAGACCGCCGTAAGCGAGTGGACCGATGAAGCGGCGGTAATCGTAACCGACGCGGACCTGATGGCGGCCGAAGGTGAAGCTCATGTTATCGGCGCCCTGGTAGGTGTTCAGGCCCGAGGTTTCGAGCAGTCCCGGACCGAGGCTCAGGTTGGTATCGAGAATAGAGATGTTGGGAAACGCCGTGAGACCGGGGAAGGTGGTTCCGGCGCCGCGGCCCAGGCTCGAGTCAAACCGCGTATAGCCGACGCGCAGTTCATTGACGAATAGCGGTGAAAAGTTGTGGTACCAGGAAAGGTTCGACACCAAGGATCGATCGCGGACCGGAGTATAGAACTGCGGAAGCGTCGCGCCGCCAGTGTTGTTGCTGACGTCGTTGGCGTCGAAACGGAGGTGTACGTGATCGGAATCGGTGGCGTCCCAATCGAGGGCGCCGACGCCGACGTACGAATCCTGGCGGAAAGAACCGAACGCCGGTGAGTAACCAGCGGGAATGGCCGTGCCGCCGACGTTCAGGAACGTGGTCTGCGCCGTCGCCGCGGGCACGTTTGCCTGGAGTACACCGAGGTTCGTGGCGGAGATCCCGCTCATACCGGACAGAGTGGCGTATCCCGCGGCAGTCGGCGCGACAATCCCGCCAAATCCCGGAATGGCATCGTAATGCAGCGGAATCCATTCAAAGTCGCCGAAGAAATACAGCTTGCTCGGGATGATCGCAAACCCTGCGTTGGCGCCCAGGCGGTTCTGATCGTAGCCTGGAGAGTCACGAATTCCCTGGCGCGCGAAGCTGGCGTCCATCGCGTTCAGGTTGCGGTTCATCAGGTAGTCATACAGCTCGCCATGGAAACCATTCGAGCCGGTCTTGATGATGCTGTCGAACTGACCTCCGATAGCGTGGCCGAACTCGGGCGCAAACTGATTGTGATAGGCGACGAATTCCGCTGTAGCGTCGTTCGGCACATAAACCAGCGGACCGGGCCAGCCTCGGTTGTTGTTGTCCATACCGTCGACATAGAAGTTGTTGCTGACGGGCCGCTGTCCGCCGACCACGGGACCCCGGGCCGGGCCCAGGCTGTTGTTGGTGGTGACCCCGGGATCGAGCAGCGACAGGTTATAAGCGCCGTATGCCTGCCCGTTCTGTTCGATGTAATTCGGCTGGGGCAGATACACGACATCGTGCGTATTCCGGGGATACCGGATATCGGGCGTGGTCATGTCCAGCGAAGTCTGGGAGTCGACGATATTCGTGGCGGCCGTTGTTACCGGACCGGTGGGCGTCTGCATCGTAGCGTCAACCGTTTTGCCGCGCTGTGCGTCGAAGGTGATCGGATCGGACGGCGTACCGGTCAGCTGAGCCGTGCTCGGAGTGATGCGATAGCGCCCACTCGGCAGGCCGGTGAAGGTGTAAGCCCCGGACGGATCGGTGGTTACCTGCTGGCGGTAACCGCTGTCCATGTTCTCCAGCAGGATGCTCGCGTTGCCGACGGGCGTACCGTTGGCCATTCTTACGGTTACAACCAGCGTTCCAGGGCCTGCCTGGGAGTTCGTGGTTGCCGTTGTTGTTGCCGTTTGATTCTGAGCCGGGATGATGCACGCCGCGGCGAGCGCGCACAGGCATACCCGTAAGCTATTCCTCATACTACGTTGCTACAAACCTCCGTGCCGGAATAGAGTGCAACCGGAACGCCATGATTTCGCTGGCGGTTGCGCTACCAGAGGCCATAGCACAGCGCGGCTCCGCTTCCGAATTGTGGAGAGCGCGCGTTCAGACTGACCTCTTTCGGCGCCACGGATACGCATTTTGGAAAGCCTGGCCCGCGCAATTCCGACATCCGGAATTGTAAGTTCAGGCTGCGATATGAGGCTGAATACTTATTACCGGAGCCCCGGAAAAATGTGCTTCTAACAGGAACTAACTATATTCTTCGAGGCTTTACGAGGCGTGATTTACGGTTATTTTACAAGGGCAGATTACCGTGTTTCCTGCGCGGCACAGTGTCGACCTTTGTCGACAGCATCGACAGCGCATGAATCACTTTCGCGCGTGTTTCGCGGGGCTCGATGACGTCATCCACGAAGCCACGCTCCGCGGCGACGAAGGGACTGGCAAAGCGCTCGCGAAATTCAGCGATCTTCTGCTGGCGCACTCCGCCGTTGTCGTGGGCCGCGGCGAGCTCACGTTTATAAACAATGTTGACCGCGCCTTCGGCGCCCATGACCGCGATCTCAGCAGTGGGCCAAGCCAGGTTCACATCGGTACGGAGATGTTTCGATCCCATGACACAATAGGCGCCTCCATACGCTTTGCGGGTAATAACCGTGACTTTGGGAACCGTGGCCTCGGCGTATGCGTACAGGAGTTTAGCGCCGTGGCGAATGATGCCGCCGAACTCCTGGTCTGTCCCGGGCAGAAACCCAGGCACGTCTTCGAAGGTGAGTATGGGGATGTTGAAGGCATCGCAGAAGCGAACGAAGCGCGCACCCTTAACCGATGAGTTGATGTCCAGACATCCGGCGAGAAACGCGGGTTGATTGGCGACGACGCCGACGCTGCGTCCCGCCATGCGCGCAAACCCGACTACGATGTTTTTGGCGTAGTGCTCGTGAACTTCGAGGAATTCGGCATTGTCCACCACGCGAGTGATGACGTCTTTGATGTCGTAGGGCACGCTGGGGTCGGCGGGCACGATGTTGTCGAGTTCGACGTCGGCGCGGTCGGCCGGATCGCTGGAAGGGACAACAGGCGCGTCCTCCTGATTATTCTGCGGCAGATAAGAGAGAAGGTCGCGGATGAGCGCGAGGCAATCGGCGTCGTCCTGGGCGAGAAAGTGAGCGACACCGCTGATGCTGTTATGCGTTTGCGCGCCGCCCAGCTTCTCCTTGGTGACGTGTTCGTGCGTGACGGTACGGATCACGTCGGGCCCGGTGACGAACATGTGGCTGGTGTGGTTGACCATCAGCACAAAATCGGTGAGCGCCGGGGAATACACGGCGCCGCCCGCGCACGGGCCCATGATGGCCGAGATCTGCGGGATCACGCCGCTGGACAGCGTGTTGCGGAGGAAGATATCGGCGTAGCCCGCGAGTGAGAGAACGCCCTCCTGGATGCGCGCGCCGCCGGAATCGTTGAGACCGATGACGGGCGCTCCGGTCCTGAGCGCGAGGTCCATGATCTTGACGATTTTCTGCGCATTCGTTTCGGAGAGCGAACCGCCGAACACGGTGAAGTCCTGCGCGAAAACGAAAACCGGCCGGCCGTTGATCAGGCCGTAGCCGCTGATGAAGCCATCCCCGTCCACCACCTGCGACTCCATGCCGAAATCGCGGCAGCGATGGCGCACCAGCTTGTCCATCTCCTCGAACGTGCCCTCGTCGAGCAGCGTGTCGATGCGCTCGCGCGCGGCCAGCTTGCCTTCCTTGTGCTGCCGGTCGCGCCGTTCCTGGCCGCCGCCCGCTTCCGCTGCGGCGTGGCGGCGGCGAAGTTCTGCAACCCGATCCGTTGACATTGCGCCTTCAGCGTAACGCAACGGCGCGATGCCGGATGGTGGGGTCGTTGGCGGGGAACCCGTGCAAGCCAAAGGGTTGCACTACAATCGGCATTTCAGCAGAGTGTCCAAGTCCAGAGGCGGGCTGAGAGCCCGCTGCAGGGCGAGGCGCTGCCCCCCATCGAGCAGCTTTCTGAAGTCACCTTCAAATCGGTTCGTACCGAACCGGGCTGAGAGCCCGCCGTGTGCAAGCCAAAGGCTTGCACCACAATCGGCGCGGGGGCGCGCCGCAGGTCACTGCATGGGGGCGGGAGGAAGCGGGCGGGGCGTGGCATCTCCTGGCTCCATGCCCATCGCCCATTTGATCGCCTCCACGTACATCGTCTGCACGTCCTTTCGGTCCCAGTTCTCAGTGACATGGCCGAGAGTACTGTAGAACACGCGTCCCTTGCCGTACATCTTCGCGTACGCGACGGCGAAGTCCTTATCCTTCCGGTGGACGCGCGGGTTGCTGAGATCGATCTTATTCGGATCGAGCCGCATCAGAACACGACACTTATCGCGCGACCAGTCCTTCAGCTGGTAAATCTCATCGTGAATGGTAAACGAGGGCGGAAACGCCTTCATGGCTGGGAAATTCGGGTCTTCGACGATTACCGGAGCATCGAAGGTCATCCAGGGATGCTCGTCGAAATACCCACCCAGCATTTCTCCGTATTCAGGCCATTTGTAGAATGTATCCGGCGCGCTGTGGATGCCTATGAATCCTTTGCCGTCATCGTGCACGAAGGAGAGCAGGTCGGCTTTCTGCGAATCGTCCATGTCGAGCTCGCCAGTGGTATAAAAAGCGACGGCGTCGAAGTCATTGAGGTTTTTCGCGTTGCCCGCGGGGACCTTCTTCTTCGTCACCAGCTGGCAATCGGTGCGAATAAACGTATCCCACAGGCCGGAATCGTAGCCCAGCTTTTCGATGGTCGCAAGCGCGTGCGATACGGAATCGTGCTGCCATCCTTTCACTTCGCCAATGGCAAGCAGTTTTTTCTTTTTCGTCTGTGGATGAACCGTGCTCAGGGCGCCGAAGGCGATCAGCAGAATGAGACAAGTGCGGAGTTTGCACATGAGGAGACTATATCGAATGCAAGGGCAGGCGAAACCGCCTGCCCCACCAACTACTGGTTTCGCAGCGTGACGGTGCGCTCGAGCAGCCCGTCGAGACCGCCAACAACGGTGATCTTCTCCACCTTGCCGGCGATCTTCTCGAGCGTTTCGAGCTCCTTCATACGCACCAGCAGAGGATTGTCCTCCATCAGGCGCGCGGTGTTGAGCAGCGACGGCGTGGCGGCCGTCTCCTCGCGGCGGCGGATCAGGTTGGCCTGCGCCTGCTTCTCCGCCGTCACCACCTGGTTGAGGATCTCGCGGATATCGCCGGGCAGGATGATGTCCTTCAGGGCGATCTCCCCGACGCGAACACCGTAAGCCTCCATCTCCCGGCGCACCTCGGCCGACACCGCTTCGTCAATATCCGCCTTCTCCGCCAGCACCTCGTCGAGCGTGCGCCTGCCCAGCGTCTGCCGCACCGCGATCTGAAGCGTGCGGTACAGATGGTCGCCGGCGTCCTTCACGCGCGAGCGGGCCTGAACAGCATCCGTCACCTCGTACACAGCCGAAACATTGACACGCACTGTGACCTTGTCCTTCGTAAGGATCTCCTGGCCTGGCGCTTCGAGCGTCTGCAGCCGCGTTTCCAGCACTTCCACACGAGCGCTGACCACCACGTTCCAGAAACCGTACGCGCCGGCAGGAATCTCGCGAACGAGGCGGCCATCGAGGTACAGCAATCCCCGCCGGCCCTCGTCGATGACGGTGAACGTGGCCAGCGACTCACGGCCCAAACGGGCCAATGGCGCCAGCAGCCGGGCCGGGACCTCCGGCTCGGAGCGCACGTCGATGACCTCCGCTGTCACGGTCATCGGTCCGCGCCAGAACAGGACGCGCGATGCCGGGCCAATGACGCGGCTCACCTTGTCGTCCAGGCGCACAACGGCGACCTGCACGTCGGTGGTGTCGACCAGCGTGAAATGCGCGGCCACGACATCGGGCCGCTCCGTGGCGATGTAGTTCGTCCATTCGCTGGTGAACGCGCCTTCGCGAACGTTGTGGTATTCCAGCTGTACTTCACCGACGAGCGTCAGGATCCAGTAAGATCCCGGTCCGAGGACAGCTTCGAACCGGCGGTTGCGAATCACTAACACGCGCTCGTTGTCGCCGACAAGAATCCGGCGCAACATAAGACATCACCTCCTTCACGAGTTGCTAAGAGATCCCCAGGCTTGCTCCACGGCGACCGCGGCGGTCTTTCGCGTGGCGCTCCGAACTCGGCGACATACTGCGTGCTTCTCGTGGCGGCGCGCTGGGGCGAAAGCACAGGGCCCGGTTACCGCTGCCGGTACGCAGACTGCGCGTCCGGCGGGAACAAAGCCTGGTTCACTCTGGTTGGTTTCGCTGTTGTCAGCAGCAGTTGGCGGAAAGCGGGAGTCGAACCCGCGCCCACAGCTCCTTAGGCTGTTGCTCTACCGTCTGAGCTATCTCCAGGTGGAGCTGCAAAAGGCTCATCGACCGCCGGCATGCGGTACTTCAGAGAAGCCGCACCAGCAAGGCATTCCGAACCTTGTCTATAGGCAGTCATGAGTGGTCTCTCCAGCCTGATCATGATAACTGCACTTACTGGTGGTGGTCAAGAAAAACTTTGTTCATGTGGGCGAGGCAGGGCGGTATGCTTTAATTCACATGCGATCACTCAGCGCGTTCGGGCTTGTAATCCTCTTCTGTGTGTTTACGCAGGCCGATGGCCCCGCGATCTTCGACCAGTCGACCGGGATCGGGCCGTCGGCCGCGAAGGGCTCCGCCGAGTACGACGCCGGCAGCAAGTCGTGGCGCATCACCGGCAGCGGGGCCAATATGTGGGCCACTGCGGACGACTTCTACATGACGTGGCGTAAGATGTCCGGCGACTTCAGCCTTACCGCGGATATCGATTGGGCGACCGCCGGCGGCAACGAGCACAAGAAGGCTGGGCCGATGGTCCGCGCCGGGCTCGATCCCGACGACATCTATGCCGACGTCGCCCAGCACGGGGTAGGGCTGATCGCGTTTCAATACCGGAAGACAAAGGGCGGCGAGACAGAGGAGATGCGAACTCCGATTACCGCGCCTGCTCACCTTCGACTGAGCCGTAAGGGGAATGTGATCTCCGCGGACGTGGCAAAGCCCGGAGAGGCATTCCAGCCGATCGGCAGCATAACAATCGATCTACCCGAAGCGGCGTATGTGGGGCTCGCCGCGTGCTCGCACGACGTCAATGACCGGCAGACGGCTGTTTTCACGAACATCGACCTGCAGACGGGGCAGAAGTGAGAACTACCGCGGGCGGGTAGCTTCCTCGAGCAGGTAAATGAACGAGCGATAAGGCCGGCCGGTAACGCGCGTCAGGCCGATTTCGCAGGTGCGGCTGCTGGAGTAGTGTGCCTCGAAATCGCCGGCCAGGACTTCCGCTGCTTCGGGCGCTGTTGCCGCGGCCGTGAGCTCCGGAAACAGGAACCCGCGGTCGCCCGCGAAGCCGCAGCACCCGGCGCTGCGTGGAATCACGGCCGTCCCACTGCACGCGCGCGCGACAGACTCGAGTTTTCCCGCAAGGTTCAGCTTGGTGAGCGAGCACACCGGGTGGAGCGCCACGGAGCGCGCCGGGCGGGTGATGGTCAGCTTCGGCAACAGCACGTCGTTGGCGAACTCGACGCTGTCGAGGATTCGGAGCTGGTCGAAGCGCTTCTGGTTTTCCGCGGTTAGATGGGTGCGGCAGGTACGCAGACCGTAGGTGCACGGGCTGGTATCGATGACGACGGGAAGCCGGCCATGATCGGACCACTCCCAGAGCCGCTCGATGGCGCGGTTCACCGCCAACTCATTGGCGGCGTCGTAGCCTTTCGATGAAAACGGCACGCCGCAGCACGCGCCGCGCGCTGCGCGCGGGATGTGGACCGGCACACCGGCTCGCTGGGCTACGGTGACGACGGTCTGCATCAGCTCACCGCCCATGACCCGCGAGACGCACGACGGGAAGTACACTGCCTGCGCGGCGGCGGCCTGTGTTTTGGGAGGGGCCGGCGCGGGGCCGGGCAGGTCGGCGGTCCAGCGGCCGCCAATGCCGAACATCCGGCCGATGCGCCCCAAACGGAGCCCGAGCCGGGCGCCACGCTCGAGCAGATTGAAATGGCGGGCGGCAAGCAGTGCGCGGCGGTGTTCGGCGGCCGTATGCCGCAGCCGGCGGAATCGCTTGGTTAGAGCGCCGGTATCGATGCTCACCGGGCACGCCGTCGCGCAGAGGCCGTCGGCGGCACAGGTGTCCAGCGCCATGTAGGGGAAGTCCGTTTCCAGCTCCGCGGCGGCTTCGCGCCGGCCGCCATTGTTGAGCCGCACGATCTCGCGGCGCACCACGATGCGCTGGCGAGGAGTCAGCGTGAGATCGCGGCTGGGGCACTTGTTTTCGCAGAACCCGCACTCCATGCATTTGTCGACCTCTTCTTCGACGGTGGGCATGGCTTTCAGGTCGCTGACGTGCGCCGCCGGGTTAGGGTTGATCAGCACGCCGGGATTCAGCAGGTTGTCGGGATCGGCCAGGGCCTTGACGCGCTTCATGATGGCGTAAGCCTCGGGGCCCCACTCCGCTTCAACGAACGGGGCCACGTTTCGCCCCGTGCCGTGCTCGCCTTTGAGCGCGCCATCGTAGCGCTCCACCACGAGCCGCACGACCTCGTCCATCAGGCGCGCGTACTGGTCGACAGCCGCCTGGGTGTTGAATGGCTGGCCGATGACGAAGTGGAGGTTGCCGTCCTTGGCGTGGCCGAAGATAATCGCGTCGTCGTACCCGGTTTTGCGGAAGATGGCGGTGAGATCGAGGGAGGCGGGGGCCAGCTGCTCCACCGGGAAAACAACGTCTTCGATGATCACACTCGATCCGCTGCGGCGCACCGCGGCGACGGAAGGGAAAAGGCCGGAGCGGATTTTCCAGAGCAGCGCCTGCTCCACGGGGTTATGGGTGAAGGCTGCGGGCTCGAGCAGTTTCAGATTCGCCGCGCCCTGACGCGCCTGGTCCTCGAGCTGGCCGCGGTCCTTCTCCTCGACGCATTGAAATTCGGTGAGCAGCGCGGCGGCGGTTTCGGGGAGTGAGCTGAACGACTCGGGAATACCGGGCTGGCCTTCGACCGAGCGCAGCGAAGCGCGATCCATGATCTCCAGCGCTTTTGCGCCGGCATCGCGCAGCGGGACGATGGCGTCGCAGGCGGCGTACAGATCGGGGAAGAGCAGCAGACCGGTGTACTTGACCGGCAGATCGGGGACGGTGCGCAGCACGCCCTCGGCGATAAACGCGAGGGTGCCCTCGGAACCGATCAGCAGATGACTGAAGATGTCGATGGGGCGCTCGAAATCGATGAAGGCGTTGAGCGAGTACCCGGTGGTGTTCTTCAGCAGGTACTTGCGGCGGATACGCTCGCGCAGTGTGGAATTCGCGAGGATTTCAGATCGAATCTGAAGCAAGCCCTCGGCCAGCACCGGTTCACGAGCGCGGAAGACCTCGTCGGCATCCGCCGTGGAGGTGTCGACGACCGTTCCCGAAGGCAGCACGAAGGTGAGCGAGTCCAGGGTGTGATAGGCGTTATTGGCCACTCCACAGCACATTCCGCTGGAGTTGTTGGACAGAATGCCGCCCATCATACAGGCGTTGATGGATGCTGGATCGGGTCCGATTTTGGCGCGATACAGGCGAAGGAACTCGTTCACTTTACCGCCAATGACGCCGGGCTGGACGCGCACTTTACGGCCGCCATCGACGGCGCTCATCCTGCGCCAGTGGCGCGCGACCTCGACCAGAATGCCGTCGGTGACGGCCTGGCCCGACAGGCTGGTGCCGCCGGCGCGAAAGGTGATCGGAACGCGCTGTTCGTGGCTGAGGCGGAACAGGGACTGGATTTCGTCGATGCCGCTGGACAGCACAACAGCGCGTGGGATAAGGCGGTAAAAGCTGGCGTCGGAGGCGAACGCGACGCGGTCGATGGGGCGAGTCAAAATGCGGGAAGGATCGACGATTCGCCCCAGCAGCTGCTCCAGGGATTGTTCCACGACGGGCGCGCGCGACCTGGCGGCGGTGGCCATGCTCACGCCCAGTTTAAACCGCGGCGGCTAAGCGGCGCGTGGCTCAGCCGTGGAACAGGAACGAAGGACCGTTCTCTTCACGATCACGATCCTCGAGGATGCGGAGGGAGTCGCGCGTGTGATGATCGGGGGTGAGGTCATTGAAGCAGTCGGGACAGCGCCAGTCGGCAGGAGAGAACTGCGTGGGGAGGGGTTGGAGAGTGGCTGTGAACATGGCCGCGATTCGATGTTACGGGATTTCGGGCGCATCGCCTAATGCCGCAGGACGGATCGGATGGGTGGTCCGATTCGGATGCGCTCGGAGGTGGCTGGCGCTGGTTCCGGTGCTGCTCCTGGGCAGACAGGCGCAGCAGCCCGCGACGGTGCTGGACTGGGCGGAGTGGCATGGCCGCAGTTATGTCTGTGTAGAGACGAGCGACCGGATTCTTATCGGGCAGAGGCGGGGCGTGCCGGGGCGCCTGAAAGGGCTGAAAGGGAAGACTGTTCCGGTGGGCCGCGACGACGCGCATCTGTGGGTGGCGGGGGTGAAGCTCGGGCAGGATTACCTCACGCGGGCGTTCTCGGCGGGCTCGCGCTGTGAGCAGGTGGTAGAGGCGGCCATCGCGCGCAGGGAGTCAACGCAGCCGAAACAGCTTCACAGGCGCTGACGGGCGCGATCAGTGGGGCTGGGTGACGGGAGCCGCAGGCGCGCCGTAAGCATCGAGCACGCGGTTTACCGAATCGTCCATGACCAGCCGGCCCGAGTCGAGCCAGATGGCGCGGTCGCACAAGCCGCGCAGCATGGCGGCCGAATGCGACACCGCCAGAATGGTCTTGCCGGCCTGACGAAAGGCGTGCACCCGGGCCATGCACTTTTGCTGGAAGGCCTGATCGCCGACCGCGAGGACCTCGTCCACAATCAGGATTTCCGGGTCCAGATTGATGGCAATGGAAAAAGCGAGGCGCAGGGACATGCCGCTGGAATAGGTGCGCAGCGGCTCCTCGATAAAGTCCTCCAGGCCGGCGAAGGCGACGATCTCATCGAAGCGGGCGTGTGCCTCCTTCTCCGAAAATCCGAGCAGGGCGGCATTCAGCAGCAGGTTTTCACTGCCGGTGAGGTCCGGATGGAATCCGGCGCCGAGTTCGAGCAGCGCGGCAATACGGCCGTTCACGCTGACGTGGCCGGCGTCGGGCCTGGCGAGGCCGGAGATGACGGCCAGCAGCGTGCTCTTCCCGGCCCCGTTGCGGCCGACAATGCCGACGCTCTCGCCCGAGTGGATGCGAAATGAGATGTCCTGCAGGGCGTGGAAAACCGTGAGCCGGTGCGCCCTGAACATGCGGCGCGCGTGCTGGCGCAGCAACTGACGGCCGGAATGCCGGTGGAAGTTCTTCGAGACCGACTGGCAATCGATGCGGATCATCGTTACAGGTAATCGTAGAACCGCGCCTTCAGCAGACGAAACGCGAGGAGGCCAAGGCTCAGGCTGAAAAGCGCGACGAGGGTGAGCTTGAAAACCAGAGTCGGCGCGGGAGGGCGGTTTTCCAGGAGCACATTGCGCATGCCAAGCACCAGCGCGGCGACGGGATTGTACTGGTACACGTCGCGAAACCGCTGGGGAATGACGCTGAAGGGATAGAAAATGGGCACCAGCCAGAAGAGGATGGTGTTGGCGGATTCCACGACGTAGCGCATATCGCGCACATAGACGTTGAGCCCGGAGCAGAACAGCGCGAGCCCGCAGACGAACACGATCTCGAGCAGCCAGAGCAGAGGCAGCCAGAGCCAATGGACGTTGACGCGGAGGTGGGAAACCAGAACAAGGGCGATGAGCAGCAGGATCTGGATGGCGAGATGGAGGGTGTTGGAGAGGACCGCGGTAATGGGTACGACTTCGCGCGGGACCGGAACGCGCTTGATCAGACCGGCGTTGTCGTTGAGCGATGTGGTCCCGGTGACCCAGGCCAGGCTGAAGAAGTTAAAGGGGACAAGGCCGCACAGGACGAAGGCGGGGAAGTGGGGGATGCGATTGGGGAAGACGATAGTGAACAGGAACGTGAGCACGCCCATCATGATGAGCGGGTTGAGGAGAGACCAGAACACGCCCAGGGACATGTTGCGGTAGCGGATGCGGAAATCCTTGAGGATGAGGGAGCGGATGAGGAATTTGTAGTCGCCTTTCCACATGGGAATTGGCGGCATGGCCGCGCGTTCGATCTTCGGAAGTGTATTGTCGCACGGGCGCATGGAGGAGGGTGGATGCTCCGGGCTGGGCCACGTCAGAGCGGATCTCGGGTGGCCAATCTCGGGCGTACTCTTGAAAGGGGTGCAGCTCTGCCTATGACCCGAACAGCGTGGCCATTGCAGCCACCGCAGAACTGTGAAGGGCGCGGGCGCGCCCTGCAATCAGAAGTTGGAGAAGAGACGCTTAGCGGGCGTTGAATCGCCGCCTGAGAAGACCGGCGCCAACAAGGCCAAGACCGATCAGGCCGACCGAAGCAGGCTCGGGAATTGCGGTGGAGCTCAAAACGAGATTGTCAAACCCGAACATTGCCTGACCCGCGGCAGTATTGATCTTGGTGAAGCCTATGCTGGTAATATCAGCTGCCGTACTATTGAATACGACTGTTTGAACCGCGAGATTGGTCGTGCCAACCTGCACAGGGTTGATCGTCATCGTGCCGACCACGGCATTGCTCGCGTTCAGAAAATCGATGGTGGCGCCATCAAATCCGGCAGCACTCGCATTCTGCAACCCGAGCAGATCAAATGCCACGCCCTGCACTGGGGCATTCAGTGTTAAGGTATTGAGAACGCCGGCGTTTCCAGCCACGTTCACGTAGTTCGGTCCGGATGGAATAAGGATGCCGCCGCTATCGAAGTTCTGCACAACGAAGCCACAGTAGGACGATGTACACGATCCGCCCGTTGTGCTAGAAAACGTTAACCCGTCCGAAGCCAACAGCTGGTTTGTGAGATCCAGCGGTACTGCGGAAAATATGGGGCCGTCGAACGTTTTAAGTGTATCCGCCCCGGCCAGCGCTGCGGCCGCAGCGAGTAGTACGGCGCACCTGAGAGTCCTAACCATCCTTCCTCCTCCTGGCTTGCGAGCTGTCGCGATCGTTACAACTTGCCGCGATTCACTCCGTAGCGATGGTTCGACTACGAAGCGCTACAAACGGTTTCGTCATTCGCGTACTACTCGCAATGCCTTGCCATCCCTTAAGGCGAACCGGTCTAAGCCGCCGATTCTACCTTCACCTTTGTCCCGAACAGAATACCAGCGATATCCGGTTAATGCAATGGGTTACATAGTGGACCCGTCGCTTGTTTGTTAGATGTATTACATTAGCTCAGTAAGGCGTCTCACCCACTGGTACGAAGCGCCCCCCATGGCCGCACGGCACTTCAGAACACCACGTGCAGTTAAACCGGCCTCGCTCCGAAGCGTGTCCACTGCGATGCGCTCCATCTCGCCACGGAGGTCCTCAGAATCCTCAGGAATCTGGGTGGACGAATGTGTAATGCGGCAATCATCGAGGGAGACCGGAAGGGTTAGACCAGCAAACCTGCGCTGCACCGTTTCCCGGAACGCCGCATCACCGGAAACCGCGTCAATGTCGACCAAAACGTCGGCGCACGCGAGATTGTAAAGCGACGTTAGTACGTAGAAGTAGTAGAAGCAGGCAAAAGCGCGGACCGTGTCGCGCAGCATCTCGCGCAGGTAGTACTCGTATTCGGTCAGAACCGACTCGTCCCGGTGACAGGGAAGCGGGAACCGTGCCGTCAGCCGCCGAAACAGCGGATGCCGCTGGTTCTGGGCGATTGTGCAGAGGATGATCGAAGGGAAGAACTGGTTTTCAAAGCTGCGCATCGAACGCCACACGTCGGCATAGTTCCGCATTACGAACACATGCAGGGCGTGAAAATGGGCACAGAACCATCTCGATCTCAGGAGCATGCGATTGGGTTGGAAAACGGGCACGCGGCCCTGATCGTAGGCGAAGCAGCACAAATTGTAGAAATATTGCTCGAGCTCGGGATCCTCGTCGTGCTCAGAAAGGCAGTACCGTTCATGGGCGAAGCGCTTGAGGTAATACGGCACGCCGCCATTCTGCACAACCGGATACTCCTCGAAGTACGGCCGAGAAAGGTCCGGATGGCGCATATGCCGAGTCATCCCGCGGAGCAGGGCGGCGCGGTCGAGTTCGTGAGTATGACTGAGAAGATCGTGGTGCAGCGGTTCGTAATAGCAGTGAAAGGCCGGCTCGCGGCGAAAGCACTGCCACAGC
Organism: Bryobacteraceae bacterium; assembly: GCA_035653295.1. Lineage (GTDB taxonomy): Bacteria > Acidobacteriota > Terriglobia > Bryobacterales > Bryobacteraceae > DASRCB01. The sequence continues at coordinate 6,496 of DASRCB010000151.1, read as the reverse complement.
CAGGTGCTGCCGGTCCGCCACATTGCATTCAGCAGTATGGCGTTCCACCGGAGGTTATTGAATGAGCGCGTGCGCCGACCCCCATTGTTTTCGCTCGCCTGGGGCGCCGGTCCGTTCGGGGCGGCGGTTCTCGTTTTGCATGACTTTATTATGGGACCAGTGATCTCGCGAGAACTCGTTGTAGCCGCATATCGTCTCTTCCTCGGCAGGGAACCGGAGAGTGAGGAGGTGATCCGCGCCACGATGAACGGTCTGCCCGATTGGCAGAGCCTCCGCCGAGCGTTCCTCCACAGCCAGGAGTTTCGGCGCATCTGCTCGCCATCGGTTCTCATGCCTGTTCACGATCTTGCGCCGCCGGTTCGGGTCGAGACGGAAACGGACCCGGCGACTCTGGCGAAAATGCTGCAGCACGTTCAGCGGGTCTGGACGGAGCTCGGTGAGCAGGAACCTTATTGGTCTGTCATCACATCCGACGAGTTCCGGAAGGCTTCGTTTTCGAAAAGCGCGGAGCAGTTCTGGAGTTCAGGCGAGGCCGACGTGGAACGATTTCTGACGTGGTTGCGGCGCAACAGAATTTCGCCGGACCGGATCACGAGTGTCCTCGAGTTTGGCTGCGGAACCGGCCGCGTTACCGCCTGGCTAGCGGGTGCATTTCCGAACGTGATCGGGTACGACATTTCAAGGCATCACCTGAACATTGCCGAACAACATCTCCGGGACGTTGGCCGGCAGGCGGATCTTCGGACGATGTCCATGGATGAGCTGGAGCGCCTGCCGCGGGTAGACGCCGTTTTCTCAGTGATTGTTCTCCAGCACAATCCGCCGCCCGTGATCCGCCACATCCTGGGGCGGCTCCTGTCCGCGCTGAATCCAGGCGGCATCGCCTGGTTTCAGGCGCCCACATATTACGAGAACTATGAATTCCGGGCGCAGAAGTATCCGCGGACGCAGGTCAACCCTGCGCCTCCGAGCCGGATGGAAATGCACATGCTCCCTCAGGACGTGATTTTCGAGCTGATCGCATCGCTCGATTGCCGGGTCGTCGAAGTGCAGCCGGATTCCATGACGGGATCGCCGGAATTCGTTTCCACAACGTTTCTGGTCAGGAAGCGCGAAGACTGAGACGGTGTCAGCAGTCGTGTTCCCACGAGTTCCGCGACCTGCTTTTCCGCGCCCCGGATCCATTCCAGCATTTCTCCGACGCCGCGCCGGGGGTCGCGGGTGGGAGCCCAGTTAAGCTCCTGCCTGGCGCGGGCACAGTTGGCGGTGAAAATCCTCTGATCGCCTGGACGCCAGTTACTCCGTGAGTACGGAATGCGCTTGTGCAGCAGATGCTCGAGCAGCGCCAGCAGTTCGAGAATCGAAAGCGAGTAGGACACGCCCCCGCCCGCGTTGTAGATCCGCCCTGCAGCAACCTGGATGTTGTCGATCGCGAGTAAATACAGATCAATCAGATCATCGATCCACAGAAGGTCGCGAGTCTGCTTGCCGTCGCCGAAGATCGTGATCGGATGTCCGAGCACTGCGGCAATGCTGAACCAGGCCACCCAGCCCTGATCTTCCATCCCATATTGGCGCGGGCCATAAACACAGGATTGCCTGAATACGACTGATTTGAGCCCGTAGATCCGGTGATAATCGCGGACATATTGCTCAGCACAACCTTTGGAGCAGCCATAAGGCGAGTGGAAGTCGAGCGGAGCGCGTTCATCGACCCCTTCGGGGATATCACGGTAACAGTACCGCTGCGCCGCCTCAGTCACCGCTGCGTGGTCCAGCGCGCCGTAGACTTTGTTCGTCGAGGCAAAGAGAAAAATGGCGTGGGGAGCTCGCAATCGGGTTGCCTCGAGCACGTTCAGCGTGCCCAGAGCATTGGCATCGAAGTCGCTGCGCGGGTCCGCAACCGACGTCGTAACCGCGACCTGGCCCGCTTCATGGATCACCACATCGACGGCGCCATCGGCGAAGGCCGCATCGACATCGGACCAGCGGCGCACATCGCAGTGGCGAAAAATAAACTGGCCCTCATCGGCGATTGCAGCAAGGTAGGCCAGATTATAGGGGCCCCCCGGGCGTGACAGATTGTCGAGACCGATAACCTGCGCGCCACGGCGCAGAAAGCGCTCGGCGGCATGACTGCCGATGAACCCGGCTACCCCGGTTACTATGACCTTCATCCGCGCATTTCACCCGCGGACGGTCCCGAGGCAAAGACGTCGACCGTGCCGGCTCACGATCTGCTAGTATAGCAGCAGCATCGGAGCAAGCCGATTCATGCAGGTCAGGGCTGCGGCGGAGGGCGAAAGCCTCAAATCGCTGCTTACGCAAAAAGTTATTTCGGCTGCGCAATGCACCCGGCAGAAATCGCAACTCGTTGCGGCCGCAAACGGTTCCGATGCCGTTGCAAGTCTGCTGCGCTCCGCTGAAAGGGCGAGCGCCGGCATTGGGCAATTCCCTGCGAGCCCCCCTGGCTTCAGAGCGAAGATTGGCGCCGTCGGGGTACGCCTCGTAAGGAGAATGTTGTTCTGGTACACACCACAGATTGTGGCGGCTCAGAACGCCATCCTGGCCGTTCTGCAGGAACAAAACGCAATACTCCGCGACCTGCACGTCAGAGTCTGCACTGGTGAGCGAACGCGGGAGGCGCTCGTCGGCGATGGCAGCAACGCCGCCACCGATGACACGGGTCAAAACAGCGGCAGCGTACGGTCAGTAACTCTCTAACAGCGACTGTGCCGCAGAACAAAGCCCGGATAAAATGAGAATCGTCGTTGCCAGCGTCCGCACTCCGTTTGTATTCGGCGGCGCCGAGTTGCACGCAAGATCGCTCATTTCGGCGCTGCAGAGCGCGGGACACGACGCTGAGCTTTTCGAAGTTCCCCTGCAATGCCACCCCGCGGAACGCATCCCCGAGCTGATGCTGGCTTGTCGGCTGATGGATGTTACTCTGCATGCCGATCTTCTCATCGGCCTCAAGTTTCCGGCGTACTACATCCGGCATCCGAATAAGGTGCTGTGGATTCTGCATCAGCACCGGCAGGCGTACGATTTATGGGATCACCCGCTCGCCGGCGACCTGATTCGATCCCAGGACGGACTGGGCATCCGCAGCGCTGTAACGGAAGCGGACCGGAGCCTTATCCCTGAGGCCCGGCACGTTTACGCAAATTCGAAAAATGTAGCGTCCCGTCTCAAACATTACTGCGGCCTCGATTCGATTCCTCTGTATCACCCGCCGCCCGGCGCCGAGTTGTTCCATTCTGCCGCGTTTGACGATTATCTGTTTTTTCCGAGCCGGCTTACGGCCATCAAGCGTCAGGAACTCGTGCTGCACGCTCTCGCCAAAACACGGCATCGTGTTCGTGTCGTTTTCGCAGGGGCGCCGGACGTACCCTCGTACGATCAGCAACTGGGGCACCTCACCACACAACTGCGGCTCGATGATCGGGTCCAGTGGTTGGGCCGGATCAGTGAGGAAAGGAAGCGTGATCTTTACGCCAATGCGCTTGGCGTCGTGTATCCTCCGCTGGACGAGGATTACGGATACGTAACGCTGGAGGCGATGCTGTCCGGCAAACCGGTGATCACCTGCGTTGATTCGGGTGAGCCGGTGGAATTTGTTACTGACGGGGAAACTGGGCTCGTAGTTCCCGCGGATCCCGGTGCTCTGGCCGCGGCTCTTGACACGCTTTGGGACGACCGAGCTGCCGCGATGCGCATGGGAGCGGCGGCGTGCGACCGCTACAAGTCGCTGGAGATCTCCTGGGAAAGCGTCGTCCGAATGCTGGCGTCATGAAGGTCAACTGGTTTTCGCCGATCCCCCCGGCTCAGACGGGCATCGCAGAATATACGATCACAATCCTGCCTTATCTTTGCGCGCAGACGCAAGTGATCGTATGGTCCGATCAGGCGAAGTATGACAAGCGAATTGAGAAGTGGGCCAAGGTTCGCAGGTACGGTCCGGGAAACCCACCGTGGCGGGAAATCAACAGTGCCGATATTTCCGTCTTTAACATGGGCAACAACGCCGCGTACCATGAAGGCCTCTGGCGGGTTGCCCGCGCGCATGGGGGCGTGGTAGTTCTGCACGACCTGCGCCTTCAGGATCTGTTCTGGAGCATGTGCCTGCGAGACCGCTCAATCGGCTACGAGGAGCTTATGGGGCATCACTACGGGGCTCGCGGAGCGAATGCCGCCGAATCCGTCATTTCAGGCAGGCTGCGGCCGGATGAACTGGCCACAACCTATCCGCTCACACAGGCGGCGCTTGAAAACGCCGCCGGCGTCGTTGTTCATACCACCGAGGGTTTCGATATTGTCCAGAAACAGACGGCTCAACCGGTGGCGTACCTCAATTATCCGTACGCCGCGGCTTCAGAAGAAACGTTTGCAGGGTGGAAGACGCTTAGGAAAGAGAACGGTCGTGAACCACTGAAGGTGGTTTTACTTGGTTATCTCAATCCGAATCGACGCATCGAATCGATTCTTCGCGCCATGGCTGGCGCTCGGCTGCGGCGGCGACTCTCTCTGCACATCTATGGACCGGTGTGGGATCAAACGCACGTGACGCAGCTGGCGTCCAGTCTGAATCTCCTGAACGATGTTCACCTGCACGGGTATATTCCGAACGGCGAAACTGACCGGTTGATCGCCGACGCGGACCTTGCCATTAATCTGCGGTTTCCGACGATGGGCGAGGCTTCGATGACACAGCTACAGTTCTGGGATCATGCGCTCCCCACGATCGTGACGCGGACGGGGTGGTACGCTAGTTTGCCGCACGATACAGCTTTATTCATTGAACAGGATCGGGAAATCGAGCTGCTCCAACAGTATCTGAGCGATTTCGCGGAAAACCCCGCCGCCTTCCGCCACCTCGGGCTGAATGGCCGGGAGCGGCTCATTGCAGTGCATCAGCCGACATCATACGCAAGCGATTTCTCCGATTTTTTGAAAATCGTTTTAGCAAACCGCCATACAGCGCAATGGATGAACGTCGCGGCCTACGCGGGCAGTCTTGTCGGCGGCTTGTGCGCCCGAGAGAGCGTGGATCGCATTCTGGCAGACGCTGCAGCCAGGGGAATTATGAGTTTCCTGGCCCCGGGAAGTCGGGCCACGCATTCAGAGTGTCCATCCACAGTCGAGAACCGCGCTTCAGCGATTTAGTGCGCATTACACGAGCACTAATTAGCAGCGGAATCAGAAACTGAGAGCAGGCGCCGGCCATCCGATATCCCTATCACTGTCCGAAACGGCTCAGATACTCCCGCGAAGTGATAAACGTAGAGACCGCCGCCGGTAAATTGGAGTCGGTGGACAGGGATCTCGTCCAACTCGCCAGCCCTGCTGCCTCAGCCGTGCGGCGCAGGAAACCGAGATACAGCAGATTGGCGTAGCATCGAGGGCGCACGGCGTCATCGAACTCCGGACTGCTGATGAATGCACCTACAACATCTCCCCTGCTCACGCCTGCCTGCAGCTGAGCCGTCCAGTACTGCAAACCAACGGAATCCGGGGGGCGGCCAAGGATGTTCTGATAAATGAGTGTGACAAACATCGTGTTGGAAACCGCCGCACCATAGTTGGCCGTGAACTCCGGCGACGAAATAAACGCATCCCGAATGCTGCCCTGTGTCATGCCCGATCGCAAAGCTGCGAACCAGCTCCACCAGCCAGCGAAATCCGGATCACGGCCGAGAATCGCAACGTAGATCTTAATAAGATAAAGACCACTCTGGCCGATACCATTTCCAGCCATGACCGATGCGCCAACCTGTGCACGAGTCATCGCGCCGCTGTCGATCTGGATAACCCAGGATGCGGCTCCCGAATCGGGTGTTTGATCGAGCAGGTCCTGATATAGTTCCGTGACGAAGCCCTGGGATGTGTTGATCGGCCACGTAAAATTCGCCGTAATCGCGCGATCGCTCGTCATCAAGGTGCAGCCACTGGAATCCGGCACATCCCCAACCCACCTGCTAAATGACCAGCCGCTCGCGGGAACTTCCGTAAGACAGACTCTGGCGCCGCCTGCGTATATACCAGTGCTGCTTACCGGGGTGACTGACACCGCGCCGCCATCGGCAGGAGAGATGGTAACGCTTAGCTTATACGTGATGCTCGCAAACGCTGCGGCAACGGTTGCGTTTGCGGTCATGGTCAGGCAGTTCGAAGCATCGAGCGTCGCGCCGGACCACGATACAAATCGCCATCCGGTTGCCGGCACTGCGGTCAGGCATACCTTCGTCCCACTCACGTACGAGCCGCCCGGCGGATTCGCAGCGACCGTCCCACCCGCTGACGGAGATGCGTTCAGAGTCAGCGTGTACAGCTGGGCGAAGGTGGCCGTCACAGCCGCATTCGCGGTCGTCGTCAGACAGTTCGACCCGTCGAGCACCGCGCCGGACCACGATGCAAATCGCCATCCAGTTGCCGGCACTGCGGTGAGACATACCTTCGTCCCACTCACGTACGAGCCACCAGCCGGATTCGCCGT
>DASRCB010000150.1:0-37452 GCA_035653295.1 Bryobacteraceae bacterium | reverse complement strand
GAACTTCAACCGGCATGACAAATCGCACTGCTCTTGTTACCGGCGCGAGCCGCGGCATTGGACGAGCCTGCGCGGCGGCGCTTGCCCGCGCCGGGGCGCGCGTGGCCGTCGCGGCTCGCACGACCGATGCACTGGAGCAGTTGGCGGGCGAGATCCGTGCGCTGGGCCGGGAGGCGTTTGCCGTCCCGCTCGATCTTGCCTCCCCCGAATCGATCAAAGAGGCCGCCGGGCGCGTGGCGAAGGACTTCGGGCGCATCGACATCCTGGTAAACAATGCCGCCATCACGCGCGACGGCCTCGCCATGCGCATGAAGCGCGATGACTGGGATGCGGTGCTGAACACGAATCTCACCGGGGCATTCCTGATGGCGCAACAGGTGCTGCCGGGAATGGTGCGTGAGCGCTGGGGTCGGATCGTCAATATCGCTTCAGTTGTCGGCGAGACGGGCAACGCGGGCCAATCGAATTATGTGGCGTCCAAAGCGGGGCTCATCGGGTTGACCAAGGCGCTGGCGCGGGAGGTGGGCAGCCGCAGCATCACCATTAACGCCGTGGCGCCGGGGTTCATCGAGACGGACATGACCGCTTCGCTTCCGAAGGACCTTCGCGACAAGGCGCTCGGCAACATTCCGCTCGGCCGGTTCGGCAACGCGGACGATGTCGCGGCCGCGGTCCGCTTCCTCGCCAGCGACGAAGCTGCCTATATCACCGGCCACGTGCTGGATGTCAACGGCGGGATGTACATGTAGGGCTCATTCGTAGTGCAGTGCTCGGATCGGATCGATGCGGCTGGCGCGCCACGCCGGAACGAAGCCGGCGGCGCAGGCGACGGCGGCCAGCAGCACGATGGTCAGGGTCGCGATCGCCGGACTCCCGGCGCTGGTCGAGTAAAGCTGGGCGGATACGAGCCGGCCCAGCCCAATCGCAGCTGGTACCCCGATCCCCAGCCCCACCGCGAGCAGCAGCAGCACATCCTTCATCACCAGCCACACGACGGTCCGGCCCCGGGCTCCCAGGGCCATGCGCAGACCCATCTCCTTCGTGCGCCGGGCCACGACGAACGCCAGCACGCCATACAGGCCGATGGCCGCCAGCACCGTCGCCAGTGCGCCGAAGCCCGCCGACAACAGCGCCACCAGGCGGTCGCTCAGCAGCGTTTCATCCAGTTGACCCGACACCGTCTTCAGCTCATAAACGGGCATCGCCGGATCAGCCCGTTTCACCGCCTGACGCAGCAGTGGAAAGATCGACCGGGAGCCGATGCCCGCCCGCACGTAGAACACTACGCTGTTGTTGCCCCAGGCCGGAACGAACACCTGCCGATGCACGCCTTCGCGCGGCCCTTCATAGAGCGCGTCGCCGACAACTCCGACGATCTCCATGTCAAGCTTGGTTCCCGGACCGTCGCCGAACCCGATATGGCGTCCAATAGCACTCCGGTTGCCGAAGAAATGCTGCTCGAAACGCCGGTTCACGATCGCTGTCCGGGCGTGCTCGCGGCTGTCGCCGAGGTTGAAATCGCGGCCCTCCAGCAGGGGCGTACCCATGGTTTCGAAATATCCCGGCGAGATGGAGTTCATAAAGGCCTGCATGTCTTCGCCGTCGTGGGAGCGATGTCCTTCCACGCTCATGGTGCTGTCCCACTCGCTGCCGGACAACACCGGAACCCCGGCCATACCGGCCGAACGCACGCCGGGAATCGCGCGGGTGTTGTCGAGAACCTGGCGATCAAACTCCGCAGCCCGAGCTTCGCTGTACCCGTTGAGTGCGGGCGCAATCTGGAATGTGAGCAGATTCTCCAGATCGTGGAATCCGGTCCGGGCGGATTGCAGGTTCCCGAGACTGCGAACGAACAGGCCGGCGCCGAAGAGCAGGACAAAGCTGAGCGACACCTGGGCGACCACGAGGCTGCGGCGCAGCAACAACGATCCGCCCGATCCGGCAATGGCCCCCACGCTGTCCTTCAGCGTGGTCCACAGATCGGGGCGGCTGGCGCGCAACGCGGGCGCGAGGCCGAAGATCAGGCCGGTAAGGACCGTGAGCGTTAAGGTGAAGAGCAGGATACGCACATCCGGGCGCGCCGAAAGCAGCAGCGGATCCTGGCCGGAAGGCACAAGCGCCAGCAGCCCGCGCGTCAGCGCCATCGCCAGCGCGATGCCCAGCAGACCGCCGCCGAGGGAGAGCAGCAGACCTTCCACCAACAACTGCCGAACCAGCCGCGGGCGCGATGCGCCGATCGAGAGCCGCACCGCGATCTCTTTCTGCCGGGCGATGCCGCGGGCGATGAGCAGATTGGCTACGTTGGCGCAGGCAATCAGCAGCACCAGCCCGACCATGCACATCAGCACGATCAGCGCCTTCGAGAAGCTGTTGCGCAACTGCGAATATCCCGTGGCGGCATCCTCCAAACGAATTGAGCCGCGCATGAACTCATTGCGGGACCAGGTGGACCAGTCTTTCGCCGCGGGCAGGCTCATTTCATATCGCCGGATTTGCCGGTACAGCGGCTGGAGGGCCGCCTGAGCCGAACGCGCCGTATAGCCCGGTTTCAGGCGTGCGAACACCTGTACCCAGCGCGTGCGCCGGTCATCCATGTGCAGCCAGGTCCAGTCCGGAAGCAGGACCGGCTCCATGAGAATCGGCACGCGAATCTTCGGCGACTGCGCCGGATCGAGCCCCTCGAATCCCGCCGCCGACACTCCGATCACGGTCATCGGATAATTGTTCACCAGAATCTTCCGGCCGATCACTTTGGGATCCAGTCCAAAGCCGGATTTCCAGTAGTCGTAGCTGAGCACCACCACCGGATGACCGCGGTAGATGCGATCGTCTTCCTGGGAATTGAACAACCGCCCGGCCGCCGGACGGACCCCCAGCATACTGAAGTAGTTGCCGGAAACCAGCTCCGCGCTTACACGTTCCGTAAAATTGCCGACCGAAACGGAAGCGTCCACCAGCCGCCGGCAGAGGACCTCTGAGAACGGCGGGGCCTTCCGTTGAAGGTCCTGGTACAGCGGGTAGGAGTGCATTCGGTCGCCGGCGTTGCTGCCATTGTTGGCCCCCTCCTGATACAGCATCACCAGGCTGCTCGGATCGCGGATCGGCAGCCGCCGCAGCATGAGCTGATCCATGATCGTGAAAATCGCGGTGTTCGCGCCGATACCGAGCGCCAGAGAAACAATGGCTACCAGGGTGAACAGCGGCTGCCGCGCGAACGTGCGCAGCGCGAAGCGCAGATCGGGTAGAAGGCCGGACATGTAGTGTATTACGAACCAGTTCGGCGGGGGTTCCGCCGGAATCGTTATTCGTACCTCAGCGCGATCATGGGATCGATCCGCGTGGCGCGGCGGGCGGGCAGGAATCCCGCGGAAAGGGCCACAGCCGCCATGATCAGCGTTGCGGCGCCGATAACGACCGGGTCAAAGGGCTTCGCGCCGAAAAGCAGGCTCTCGAGGGCGCGGCTGGCGGCAATCGCGAGCGCGAGCCCGGCCGCAACTCCGATGCCGAGCAGGCCGAGCACCTCACGCAACACCATCCACAGCACATCGCCGCGAGCCGCGCCCAGCGCCATACGCACCCCCAGCTCGTTCGTGCGCCGGGCCACGCCGTAGGACATGACGCCGTAAATCCCAATGCAGGCGAGGAACGTAGCCAGCGCGCCGAACAGGGTCGATAGCTGCGCCACCATTCGCTGGTTGACCACCGCATCGTCGATCACCCGCGACAGCGTCGTCATATCGCCGACCGGCAGATGGGGATCGACGTCGGCGAAGGCGCGGCGGATCCGCGGAGCGACTGCCTTCAGGTCGCCGTGATAGCGGACGACAAAATTGTACAGAAAGCCGGCGTGCTGTGCGTGCGGATAGAACGCAGCTGGCATCTGCTTTTCATCGAGGTCCATGTATTTGGCGTCGCGCACCACGCCCACCACACGGATATCCTGCCACTGCTTGTCCTTCCCAACGGAGAACGTGCGGCCCAGCGGCGAACCGCCGGCGAAATAAGTACGCGCCATCGTTTCATTGATGACCGCGACCTTCGGCGCGGCAAAATCGTCCTGAGCTTCGAGCCCCCGGCCCAGCAGGATCGGCATGCGCATCGCGCTCAGATACTGTGGCCCGACGATGTTGTGATCGGCTTCCGGGTCATGGGGGGCGCTGGGCCGGCCGGGGACGGTTACGACATCCGTCCAGCCGCCGCCATTGAATACGAAAAACGCGAATGCGGCGGCCTGCACTCCGGGCAATCCACTCACGCGCTCCTCGGCGCGCTGCATCATGGTCTCCACGCGGGCGTCCTGCTGATAACCCGCGCCATCGGGATCCACGCCCACAATCAGCACGTTCTGCCGATCGAAGCCGGTGTCCACATTCAGCAGGCTGTTCAGGCTGCGGAGGAAAAGCCCCGCTCCGGCCAGGAGCAGCAGCGACAGCGCCACCTGCCCGATGACGAGGCCACGCGCCAGGCGATTTCGCTGCATCCCGCCCACAACGCTGCGCGTCTCCTTCAGCGCCGGAACCAGCTGGACACGAGTCGCTCGATACGCGGGCGCCATGCCGAACAGCAGTACCGTCGACATCGCCACCCCAAGCGTGAAGAAGAGCACGTGCGCATCGGGCGCGATCTCGATGGGCAGCGGCTTGTCCGGATTGAAGGCCATTGCCAGCAGGAGACGGCCGGCGGCATATGCCACGGCGATTCCGAGCACCACGCCGGCGACGCCCAGCAACGCGCTTTCGGTCAGAAGCTGCCGCAGCAGCCGCCCGCGGCTCGCGCCGATGGACATGCGCACCGCCATCTCCCTCTGGCGTGCGGCCGCTCGAGCGAGCAGAAGGTTCGCCACGTTGGCGCAGGCGATCAGCAGCACCAGCGCGACTACGCCCATGAGAATCATCAGCGGCGACGAGAACTGTCGGCGCAGCTGTGAGAAGCCGTTCGCCGCCGGCGTGAGATCGATGCGGGCATGGCTGATGTCGGCGAGCTGCTTCGCCGATGGCTGCGTGCCGGCATACCGTCGGATGATCTGTCGAAACAGGAAATTCGTGTTCGCGCTGGCCCGCTCCATGCTGACCCCGGGTCTGCGCCGCGCGATCACATAGAGCGACTGGAACAGATCGCGATCCAGGCCGTTCCAGCCTGGCGAGATCTCGGCCTCCATCGCCAGAGGAATCCATACATCCGGCGACTGGCCGACGGTGGTCCCGAAAAACTCGGGCGGGGTGACGCCGATGATGGTGTACACAGTGGATCGAATCGTGATTTTCGTCCCGAGCACCGCGGGATTGCCGCCGAACCGCTTTTTCCACCACGAGTAACTCGCCACCGCGAGCGGATGGCCGCCGGGGATGCGGTCGTCCTCATCCGTGAACGTGCGCCCGAGAATCGCGCTCACGCCGAGGGTGTTGAAGTAACTCCCGGAAACGAGCTCCTCGCTGACCTTTTCCAGCTCCGGACTGCTGCCCACGCGTGCGTGCGCGCCGAAGAGGATGCTGTCGATTGCGGCCACATCGGAAAACACCTCGTTGCGATGCCGGAATTCCTTAAAAAACCGGTACGAGAAGAGCTGCCAGCTTCGGTTCGGCAGGTCGTCGTTGCTGCCGGCCCAGCGCCCCCGGCCGAACAGGACCAGTTGCTGCGGTTCGCGAACCGGAAGACTGCGCAGCATCACCGTGTTCATGAGCGTGAAGATGGCCGTGTTGGCGCCGATGCCGAGCGCCAGCGTCACAATGGCGATCAAGGTCGACGCGGGAGTGCGCGCCAGGGTCCGCACGCCGAAACGGATATTCTGCACCAGCGAGTCCCACCAGACCGCGCGCCCGGCCTCGTAGAAGCGTTCTTCGGCGAGGGTGCGATTGCCGAAGGCGCGCAGGGCCTCGGTACGCGCTTCTTCCGCTGTCAGGCCCTGCTCGCGCAGACGATCGATCTCGAGTTGCAGGTGGGCGTCGATCTCGGACCGGAAATCGCCGGAGTTGCGCTTTCTGGAAAACATGGGCTACTCGTACCGCAGCGCAACCATGGGATCGATCCGCGTCGCCCGCCGCGCCGGCAGAAAACCCGCACACAGCGCCACCACCGCCATCATCAGCGTTGCTGCGCCGATTGCCAGCGGATCGAACGCCTTCGAACCGAACAGCAGGCTTTGCATCAACCGCCCGGCAGCAACGGCGAGTGCGAGCCCAATCGCGACTCCGATCAGCAGAAGCCGCAGCGCCTCGCCCAGAACCATCCACAGCACCGCGTGCCGCGCCGCTCCCAGAGCCATGCGCACCCCGAGTTCGTTCGTGCGCCGCGCCACGCCGTACGACATGACGCCGTAAATGCCGATGCAGGCCAGAAAGGCAGCCAGACCGCCGAAGACAGCCGAAAGCTGCGCCACCAGCCGCCGGTTCGCCACGGCGTCATCAATCACCTCGCTCAGCGTCGTTACATCGCCGAGGGGAACGTTCGGATCAACATTGGCAAAGGCCCGGCGGATCTGCGGCACGATCGTTTTGAGCGAACCGCTGTAGCGCACCACGAAGTTACCCATAAAAGCCACATGCTGGGCGTGTGGATAGAATGCGGCGGGCATCGGGTCTTCCTGCAGCTGCATGTACTTCCCGTCTTTCACCACGCCGACCACTTCGATGTTCTGCCACTCCGCGTCCTTGCCAATTGAGAATGTGCGGCCGAGGGGAGAGCCGCCGGGAAAATACTGCCGCGCCATGGTCTGGTTGATCACCGCCACCCGTCGCGCGCCGGCATCGTCGCCGGCCGTAAGTCCTCGCCCGAAAACGATGGGCATGCGCATGACATCGAGGTACTGCCAGCCCACGATGTTGTGGTCCACCGAAGGGTCGTGATCTGTCGCCGGCCTTCCGGGCACGGTCACCCCCGACGTCCAGCCGCCGCCGTTGAACACCATAAACGCGAAGGCGGCGGCCCGAACTCCCGGAATCGCGGAGACACGCTGCTCCACGCGCTGCATCATCGTTCCCAGCCGCGCGTCTTCCTGATACCCTGCCGCGCCCGGATCGACGCCAATCAGCAGCACGTTCTGCTTCTCGAAACCGGTATCCACGTTCATCAGGTTGTTCAGACTGCGCAGGAACAGGCCCGCGCCTGCCAGCAGCAGCAGCGACAGGGCAACCTGGCCAATGACGAGGCCGCGAGCCAGACGATTGCGGGCCGGCCCGCCAATCACACTACGCGTCTCCTTCAGCGCCGGGACGAGTTCCAGCCGCGTGGCGCGCAACGCCGGAGCGATGCCGAACAGCAGCACGGTGCCCATGGTGACCGCCACGGTGAACGCGAGTACGTGTGCGTCAGGCGCTACGTGCACCGGAAGCGGACGCCCGGGATTGAAAGCCATGCCGAGCAGCGTCCGGCCCGCTGCATATGCCACAAGGATTCCGAGCGTGGCGCCGGCAACGCCAAGCAACCCACTCTCCGTGAGAAGCTGCCGCACCAGACGCGCGCGCCCCGCGCCGATAGACATCCGCACCGCGATCTCCCTTTGCCGCGCGGCGGCCCGCGCCAGCAGCAGATTGGCTACATTCGCGCACGCGATCAGCAGGACCAGCAGGACCACCGCCATCAGGATCATCAGCGGCGACGAGAACTCCAGTCGCAGGTGCGAGATGCCCGTTGCCGCGGGGGTCAGGTCGATGCGCGCATGCGCCATGCCGGCGAGCTGCTTCGCGCTGGGCTGCGGGCCGGCGTAGGCGCGGATGATCTGATGGAACAGCAGATTCGTATTCGCGCTGGCCTGCTCCATGCTCACCCCCGGTTTGCGGCGCGCGATGATATACAGCGATTGAAACAGGTTGTCATCGAGGCCGTTCCAGCCCGGTGAAATCTCCTTTTCCATCGCCAGCGGAATCCAAAGGTCCGGCGACTGGCCAACCGTGGCGCCGAAGAACTCCGGCGGGGTCACACCGACGATGGTGTACACGGTCGAGCGGATAGTCACCTTCGCCCCCACCGCGGCAGGATTGGCGCCCATGCGCCGTGTCCACCACGCGTAGCTCGCCACCGCCAGCGGATGTCCCCCGGCGGCGCGGTCATCGCTCCCGGTGAGAACGCGGCCGAGGATCGGATTCACCCCGAGGGTGTTGAAATACGTCCCGGAAACCAGCTCGACGTCGATCTTCTCCAGCTCCGTGCCATCGCCGACGCGGCCGTGCGTTCCGAACATGATGCTGTCCATCGCGGCCACATCAGAAAAGACCTCGTTTCTCCGCCGGAATTCTTTGAAAAACGGGTAGGAGAAAAGCTGCATTGGATCGGCCGGCAGGCTGTTGACGCTCCCGACCCAGCGACCTTTGCCGAACAGCACCAGCTGCGAAGGATCGCGCACCGGCAGGTTCTGCAGCAGCACGGTGTTGAGCAGCGTGAAAATCGCCGTGTTGGCGCCTATACCCAGGGCCAGGGTGATGATCGCGACCGCTGTCGAGCCCGGCGTGCGCGCGAGCGTCCGCAGACCGAACCGCAAATTGTGGACCATCGAATCCCACCACAGACTGCGGCCCGACTCGTAGAAGCGCTCCTCGGCGCCGGTACGATTCCCGAACGTCCGAAGGGCCGCCATCCTGGCCTGATCCTCGGGGAGCCCCTGCTCGCGCAGGCGGTCAATCTCGATCTGAACGTGCGCCTCGATCTCGGCCTTGAAATCGTGAGTGGCTCTCTTTCGCCCGAACATGCATCACCCCTCTTCGGCATCCGGGCCTAATACCCGCCCGATTGCCGCCGCCAGCCGCCGCCACTTCGTCGTTTCTGCCACCAGCTGCCGCCGCCCGGCCTTCGTCAGCGTGTAAAACCTCGCCCGGCGATTGTTGTCCGACGTTCCCCATTCGGCCGCAATCCAGCCTCGCGTTTCCAGCCGCTGCAGCGCCGGGTAGAGAGCCCCGTGTTCCACCAGAAGTTCGTCCTCCGACGTCTGCTGTATCGCGCGCGCGACTCCCTGCCCGTGCTGTGGGCCGAAAATCAGCGTTCGCAGGATCAGCAGGTCCAGCGTGCCCTGCAGCAGCTCCAGCCTTTCCTTCTCGTCCTGGGTAGACATTTGACCCGAGTATGCGGGCCTTCGGGTAAAATGTCAACCCAAACGTTTGTCGGCCACTATACTGTGCGCGGCGAGCCGCCGATGAGGATGTTAGAATTCGAAGGAACCGCTTAAAAGGAGTTGTTTCGCCCATGGCAGTTGATTACGTGCCTCCGCAGGCCGATGCGCCTGTTTCTTCCGGTGGGGCAAAAATACCCATCCTGTTCGGACTCGTGATCGCGCTGATTGCGGCGAATATCTATCTTTACGTTCAGCTGAGCGGCGTTCGCACGGACATGGCGAAAATGCGCGAATCGCTGCTCGACGAAGTGGCCCGCCTGCGTGAGACCTCTAATGTGTCTTCGCAGACCAGCCGTCGCACCGTCGAGGAACTCCGTGATCAGCTCGAAACGGCACGGCGCCAGCTGACCCTGGCCAATGGACAGGCCCGCGCCGATGCCCTCCGAAATGTCGAGCAGGCCAAAAAGGACCTCCAGGCCGCGCAGGCTCAGCAGGCCCAGGTGTTCGACTCGAAGGTCAGCGCCGTGAAGGAGAGCGCCGACACCGCGAATTCAAAGGTGGCCGAGGTCGGCACGGAGGTGACCAGCGTCAAGTCCGACGTGGCCTCCACCCGCTCGGAGCTCGAGAAGACCATCGCCGACCTGAAGCGCACCAACGGCGATCTCAACGTACAGAGCGGCCTCATCGCCACCAATGGCAAGGAACTCGCGGCGCTGCGCGCCCTCGGCGAGCGCAATTATTTCGAGTTCAAGCTCTCGAAGAGCAAACAGCCGCAGAAGGTTGGCGATGTGCTTATCGAACTGAAGAAGTCCGACCCCAAGCACAACCGCTACACCCTGGAGATCACGGCGGACGACAAGCGCGTTGAAAAGAAGGACCGCACGGTTAACGAGCCGCTGCAGTTCTATACCTCGAAGGCCCGTCAGCCCTACGAGATCGTGGTCAACGACGTCCAGAAGAATCTGATCTCCGGTTATCTGGCCACGCCCAAGGTGCAGACCGGGCGCGCCGATACCAGCGGCACCTAACGGTTATCTTTTCGACAGTCCGCGGACCGCTGAGGGAAGAAATTGCTTCCGGCGCGCCTGTCCGGCGGGCGCTGCCGTGCGCCCTTTGTCTTTGAGAATGTTTGGCATGCACGACTGGCCCTGCGGATGCTCTCGTCCGCGGCAGGTACGCTGCGATGTACAACCGAACTCAAACCGCTGATGGCGCTCACGAGGGTTTCGACCTGCCTGCAAAATCGTTCTTTGGCGCGATGGCCGGCTTTATCGTTCTGGATTCGGTTCTCCTGCTCTGGCTGCTGAACCCGTTTGCCGGCCTCGCGCCGCGAACGCATGCCTATCCGCTCGTGGATCGCGCGGCGATCGCGGCGATCGAAAACTCTGCTCCCGCGGGCGCGGTGAACAAACCGTCTCCCTTCGGCTCGGCTGCGAAAGCCACCGGCGGCAGAGGCGGAGCGAGCGCCGCGATGCGCACGGCGCCAGCATTCGTCGAGGTAAACCGATAATGAAAATCCGAGCACTGTGGGCCATCCCCGCTCTCTTTACGATGCTTGGGGGCGACCTCCTGCCGGCCCAGGACATTCAGTTCGTGCCGGCGGTCATCACCCCGGAAACGCACGTCCAGTACGTGGACGTGGCCTATCGCCGGCGCCGCCATCATCGGCATTACCGGCGCCGGCATCGCGGCAGGAAGACTGCGGCCATTGTCGGCGGAAGCGCGGCGGGAGGCGCTGTGATTGGCGCGCTGGCGGGCGGCGGTAAAGGCGCAGCGATCGGCGCCGCGGCCGGCGCCGGCGGCGGATACCTCTACGACCGCCACCTGAAACACGAAGGCAAGTAGACGACCTGCTGAAAGGCCTGAGGGCAGGCGCGCGTCAGCTGACTGTCCAGTAGACCGAATAACGCTTGCCGAATATGCGGTCAAATGGCGTGAGCGTCACGTCGCGTTCCTGACCGCTTGTGCGGAACGTGAGCGGCTTGTCCGCCTCCCTGATCCACGAGTTCGGGTCGGGCCCCGGCGCGCGGAAACTCGGAACGGCTGTAGGATGCTCTTTCATCTTTGGACCGAGCGGACCCGTTATCAGCTCGTTTGTCAGCCCATCCGAACCGAGATCCCCGGCCAGCACGAGCGGACCATAGAGTACGGCCTGGGTGGTCGGCTCATCGGGCATTTTCTCGATGTGCAGGCTCATGGGCATGTCCAGTTCGACACGGTCGCCTGTTTTCCACGTCCGCGTGAGCGTGACGTAGCTGCCGGGGCTCGCGCTCGCTTCAACGGCATGGCCATTGACCTTGACCGTGGTCCCGGAGCTCGCCCAGTACGGAACGCGCACTCGCACCGGCATGCGGACCGGGCTCGAAGCGGTAACCGTCAAGGTTGTGGATGAGGTTTCCGGGAACGAGTTTTCCTGGCGGACCCGCAGGCCCTTCTCCCGCCAGTTCACCTCCGAGGGAATGAAGAGGTTCACGTACAGGCCGTCGGCATCGTGGAAGTAGATGCTGTCGTTCAATTTCGCGAATTCTTCCACGCCCGTTCCGGTGCAGCACCAGAATGAATCGTCCTCGGTGTTGAAAGTCTTCCACGCGCCGGGGGACACCGATAGGTAATACTGCGTGTGTCCGGAATCGCGGTCGATCGCGGCGAGGCGGTGATTATAGAGCGTTCGCTCGTAGTAATCGAAGTACCGCGGGTCAGCCGTCCAGCTATGGAGATGCCGCGTGAGCTTGAGCATGTTGTAGGCGCAGCAGCATTCGGTAGTGTCAGTGCCCTTCTTCAACTCCGCGCCAAGGCGCCGCGGACCCACCAGCCATCCCTCGTTGTTGCTCGTTCCACCGGTGACGTAGGCGCGCGCTGAGGTCACTTCATACCAGAAAAAATCGGCCACGTCATGGAACCGCTCATCGCTGCTGATCTCGTACCGCCGCGCCGCGCCGATCACCTGTGGAATGTGCGTATTCACGTGCAGTCCGCGCAATTCGTCCCTGCGGGCGGCCAGCGGATTGAAGAACCACTTCTTCGTGAAGCGGTCGCCCACCGTGGCGTATCGATCTTCTCCAGTCACCACGGCGAGGTTGTACAGGACCTCGTTCATGCCGCCATATTCGGTGTTGAGCACCTGCTGCATGTGCGGCTCAGGAATGGCCCCGGTCCACTTGTCCACCCAATCGGCCATGCCTCGCACCACGTTCAGCGCCTGGCTGTTATCGCAGTGTTGCGACATGTCCAGCATGCCGGCCATGATCTTGTGAATGGTGTAAAACGGCGCCCACACCTGTTTGCGCGCGTTCAGCCGATCGAAATACTCCAGAGGAAATGCGCTCAGGTAACCACCGGCGCCGAGCTTCTGCTGGCATTTGGCGAGTTCGTCGACCAGGGCATCACCGCGCGCTTTGCACTCTTTGTCCCCGGTGGAGGCGTGCATGAGCGCGCAGGCCGAAAGGTAGTGGCCGGTGAAGTGGCCCCGCAACTCACAGTCCGGCTTCTCCCAGCCACCGAAGGGCCTGGCCGATGACGGCAGCCCCGCGTTCACGCGGAAATTGTGCGCCAGGCGATCCACCGGCAGGCGCTGCATGTACGCCAGGTCGGCTTGCTGAGCACTACGAAACGGGCCGGGAAGGAGGCGTACATCCGTCATCGCAAACGCTTGCACTCTGCCCGGCGCAACCTGCCGCGTGAATTCAATCGTCTCGCCGAACGCAGGCTCTTCCGGTTCAGTCCCGCGGCGATGCGGGACGGCCGTGTTCTGCTCAGTCGTGTCCTGGGCGATCAGCGGAGCGGCGGCCGCGCTGCCGAGGCCGACGGCCGCGAAGGTTCGGCGGCTCAGGCGGCGGGGATGGGTATCAGCCATGGAGGTCTCCGGAATAGATTGTAAATTAACCCCGCGGTGCGGCGGCTTTCATCAGCCGGTACCGATTCAGCTGGTTCTCCTCTTCCCGAATCTTCTGCCCACGCTCGGCCGAATTCCGAACGCGCCGCCGTTCGCCGGAACTCTGCTAGACTGTTCCTCCATATGCTGAAAGCCCATACGCTGTGGAGCGCGAGCTGTCGCCGGCTGAACGCGCTCGCGTGCTGTTGTGTGCTTCTCGCCGGCGTCGCCGTTCATGCGCAAACGTACGTCTCCGCCGAACCCATCCCGAGTGGAACCGTGGTTGGGGTGGCCAATTTGGCCGCCATCGAAAAGCTCGGCTATCGCGACATGGCCATCTGGAGCGAGCGCCTGCTGGGCGAATGCCGCATCGCTGATAAAGTCATCGATGCCCTGTCCAACAACAACGCGATCACCACAGTGAATCGAGTCAACACACGGTACCAGGTTGGGGCCGGCGGTTTCGAGGGCGTAACCGACCCGTCGTATGTCTTCAGCATGATCGATACCGGACCGCTGGCCGTTAGCCCAGCCGATGTATTCGTTCTGGATAACGCTCTGGGGTACGCGCTCAACCAGGACGGGACCGCGCAATTCAGCCTCAGGTACAACCCGCGCGATCCGAACGACTTCTCCATTCAATACGCAATCGTGACCTTTGAAGGGTTTCTCAGCGGCGAACAGGCCCAGGATTTCTTCCAGTATGTCGGCACGATTGACCCCGCTCTCTTCTCCGGCAGTGATGCAGGCTTCACCCAAATCCCGGTTCACGTCTTCGGACCCGAAAACTCAATGCTGTTTCTCATCGGCGACGTCTCCACCTCCGAGTTCGAGACCGGCCTGTACAAAGCCGCCATCACGACTCCCTGGGCCAGATACTTCCCGCTCGACAA
The DNA here is from genome assembly GCA_035653295.1 of Bryobacteraceae bacterium. GTDB lineage: Bacteria > Acidobacteriota > Terriglobia > Bryobacterales > Bryobacteraceae > DASRCB01. The sequence goes on along the minus strand of DASRCB010000150.1, from coordinate 23,648 downwards.
AAATGGCCATCCGACGGTGGCCACCGCCGGCGCCGCGTTTCCCGGAAACGATTGGAGCGCGTTCCCCGACGGAGGCCAGTACCTCGCCGCCCTTCCCAACTCGCCTCGCCTCCTGGCCCAGCTCGCTGCCATCCGCCAGCAGCACCTCCGCGCCGTGTCGAATCTGCTGACCGCCATCAGCAAGGGCAATGTTTACGACTACCTGCATAACCGTTTCCGCTGTCCGTAACTTCCGCGATCACCGGCCCTGGATCGCCCTGTCAAGCCGCGCTGAACGATTCCGCTAAAGCAATGCTCCTGCTCTGCCTGCTGGCTCTTCATATGACGGGCGCCGCCTGGGATGGAGCGCGGCGGCTCATCACCTGGGGCGATCAGATCATCGAATGGCGCCTGCCGGGATTGCAGAGACGCGTCCTGGCCACTCCGGCAGCGCCCGTGGGCGAAGGCGGCTGCCTGGATGACGGCGGCCGCGGGCTGTTTCTTCAGGAAGGCGACCGGCTGATCTACCGCCGCTCGTCGAACTGGCAACAGGCGCGCGTGCTCGACCATGGCATCGACATGCATAACTGCATCGTCGCCACCGTCCTCGGCCGCCGCGGCGTGTTGATCACCCAGCGGGGAATGCAGGTCCGCTTCTATGCCTTCCCCGATTTCCAGTACACCGAGGTTTACTCGTTCTACAGCGCCTCGTATCAGGCCGGCCTCGTTCTCGCCGATATCGCCGGCGACAACCGGCCCGATATGCTCTGCGGAAACTACTGGATTCGCAGCCCCGCTTCCTGGGACCTGCCCTGGCACGACTTCGCCATCGAGCTGTATAACCAGCAGCACGATTCGGCAAAGCTGACTCTCGCACTACAGCAGGACGGCGCGGTCATTGTCGCGCAGGGCCATCTCGCCAACGGCCGCGTGGCGCGCTTTCGCCCGCCCCCCAATCGCGAAAAGCTGTGGATCGAAGAAGATGTCCGCGTGCTGCATTATCCGCACGCGCTCGCGCCCGGGCTCGTGGCCGAAAACAACGGCCCGCATTCGCGCGTCTTCATCGACGGCCGGGAGTCCACCGAAACCGACGGCGTTCACACCGCCTTCAAAACACAGTTCGGCTACGTTCTGGTCGGGGCCGACAAGGTCTATTTACGCAGGTAGGCGTCGTCGCCGCGAATCCAGTCCTCGCGCGGCGGCGAAAAGATGTCCACGGCAACGCAGTCGTCCAGCGCCTCGGCGCTGTGCCGCACGTTCGGCGGAATGACGATGCTCTGCCCCGGGCCGACAATCTGCTCCACACCATCGATGACGAAGCGCAGCCGTCCCTGCTCCATGGTCGAAACCTGCTCGTTATGATGCGCATGCTCGGGCACCACGCAGCCGGCCTTCAGCCGTAGCCGGGCAATGGTCAGATGCTTGGTGTGGATCATGCGCCGCGTAAACAGGGGGTTCAGGGTTTCCTCGGGAATCGCGTTCCAGTCCGTCAGCGGCATCTTCAACAGTGTACGCCCAGGCGCGCGCAGCCGGGCCGCGAGTTATCATGTATTAGCTTGCCGAGGCTACTGCTATGAAAGGTGTTGTCCTGGCCGGTGGAACAGGCAGCCGCCTCTTTCCCCTGACCAAAATCACGAATAAACACCTGCTCCCGGTTTACGATAAGCCGATGATCTACTATCCCATCCAGACCCTGGTGGATGCGGGTATTCGCGACATTCTGGTGGTCACCGGAGGCCGCAACGCCGGCGATTTTCTGCGCCTCCTCGCCAATGGCCGGGAGTTCGGGCTGAAGCACCTGGATTTCACCTATCAGGAGGGCGAGGGCGGCATCGCCGAGGCTCTTGGCCTCGCCGAGCACTTCGCCGACGGCCAGAAGATCTGCGTGATTCTCGGCGACAACATCATCGAGGGCAGTATCCGCGCCGCCGTGGACGCCTTCCGCGCACAACCATCCGGCGCCAAAATCCTGCTGAAGAAGGTGACCGACGCCGAGCGCTTCGGCGTGGCCGAGATCGAAGGCAGCCGTATCGTCGGCATCGAAGAGAAACCGAAACATCCGAAATCCGATTACGCCGTCATCGGCATTTATATGTACGACGAAACGGTGTTCGATAAGGTGCGCACGCTCGTGCCCTCGCATCGCGGCGAACTGGAGATCACAGACGTGAATAACGCCTATATCCGCGAGGGCTCGATGACCTTCGCCCATCTGGACGGCTGGTGGACCGACGCCGGCACCTTCGAGTCCCTGCTTCGCGCCAGCAACCTCGTGGCCGAGAGCCGAAAACTCGCGGCGGTGAACGAGTGAGCGCGGTCCAGTCCGCGCCCGTGGCCATCGATATGCCCCGGTGCGAACACGGCATCGGCAAGCTCATCACCTCTCCGTCGTCCCCCGACCTCATCGAGGGCGTCCGTATTGAGCCGGTAGCGCTTTGGCCCGATGACCGCGGCTGGTTTCTCGAACTCTCGCGGCTGGGCAGCGGCCTTTCCAGCCACTTTCCGCTGCACACCACCCAGGCGTCCGCCGCCGTCAGCTTTCCTGGAACGATAAAGGCCTTTCACTTCCACAAACATCAGCACGACCTCTGGACCGTCGTCAAGGGCATGCTGCAGGTCGCGCTCGTCGATCTGCGCCCCGATTCCCCGGGTTTCGGCCGCAGGAACACACTGTATATCGGCACGTTGCGGCCGTGGCAGGTTCTGGTGCCGCCGGGCGTCGGTCACGGCTACAAGGTGATCGGCGACGAACCGGCCGTGCTGGTCTACCTCACCGACCGCCACTACAACCCGGCCGACGAGGGTCGCATCCCCTATGATCACCCCGGCATTCATTACGACTGGGAAACCCAGCACAAATAGCAGGCGCCATGAGAGTCACGGTTTCGCATAACACAGGGCGGCAGGAAGCCATGCGCCGCGTCGACCGGGGCATCGATCAGTTACTCAACGGCATGGCCGGCGGCCCCATCGAAATCCGCGACCAGCAGAAAAGCTGGAACGGCAACGTCATGAATTTCGCTCTCACCGGCAAAATGGGCTTCTTCACCGCGCCGATTAAAGGCACAATCACCGTAAACGACGCCGACATTGTCATTGAAGCCGATCTGGGCATGCTGGAAAAGTTCATCCCCGCGGAAAAAATCAAATCCCAGGTCGAGTCCGGAGCCCGAAAAATGCTGACCTCCGGCTCATGATGGCTTTCCGGTGCAGGCCCTCGGCCCGCCTCCCGCTTCAGTGCCCACACCCCAGCGTCTCACCGAGCGCCCTCTCCATGGCCGCTCGCGGCGCCGATTCGCCCGTCCAGATCTCGAACTGCGCCGCCGCCTGATCCAGAAACATCTCGCTTCCGGCGATGGTCTCCGCGCCCTGCTCCGCGGCCCGTTTCAGCAGCGTCGTTTCGCGCGGATTGTAGACCATATCGAAAACAATCCCGCCCGGAATCCGGTCGCGGAAAAAGCAGTCCTCCACCCTGGGATGCATTCCCAGCGGCGTGGCGTGCACGAGGGCGTCGAAATCGCCCGCCTCGGCGCGATCCGGCGGCAGCGGCTCGGCGTTGCACACACGCGCCAGGGCGCGCACACGATCCGGATTGCGCCCGGTGATGGAGAGCCGCGCTCCGGCGTCGCGCAGCGCGAAGGCGGCGCCTCGGGCCGCGCCCCCATTGCCCACCAGCAGCACGCTCGCTTTCGACAGCCGGAGACGCCGGCTCAGCGGCCCCGTGACGCCGTGCGCGTCCGTGTTCGTACCACGCCACTTGCCCGCCTTGCGCCACACCGTGTTCACCGCTCCGATGCGCCGCGCCAGGGGATCGACAACGTCCAGATACCGCAGCACCTTCTGCTTGTGTGGAATGGTCACGCTGAATCCCGCCACCGGTAGTTCACTCGCGAATTCGAAAAAATCGCGCAGCGATTTCGGCTCCACCAAAAAGGGCAGGTAGACCGCGTCCATGCGCCGCGTCTGAAATGCGCGGTTATGCACCGCCGGCGACAGCGAATGCCGCACCGGATCGGCGATCACTCCGTACACCCGCGCCTCCCGCGTCAGCCGGTCGATGCGATAAAGGTGCCGCAGATGGCGCGCGCTCACCTGGCCGCTCGCCGTTCCTTCCGAACAGTTCGGCGCCGCATAGGTGTACAGCCCCCCGCGCAGCGGCGAAAGCACGCGCGTCGGAAAACCGATCTCGCCCATCGTGAGCACGACCATGGCGGCATGGTGCTCGTTCCCCGCCACCCCAAGCACGCGGCCGATATCGGACGGCTTGCGCGCCGTCGTGACCAGCTTGTATGCGTCCGCCGGAACACGCGTCATGCGCTTCATCACCGGAGCCAGCGCCGGCGTCGCCTCGAAGTGGTGCCACGATACGATCAGCCACACCCGCGCCCGCAGCTCTTCGAGGCTGACGCCGGGCTGCTCCGCGCTTTCAATCTCCACATCCACCGCTCTGGCCCCGTGGTCCACCGCGCCATCCAGAATCCGCAGTTGCTCTTCGATGCTGCCCTGAAAATTGCCATGGTTCTGATGCCGGCGGCAGGTGGCCAGCACCGTACACTGCGGATTCGCCTGCAGAAACTCGCGCATGGCTGCGAACGCCTGGCTCGGCTGCCGCAGATAATCCAGCCGGAACTCGAAGAACGACTCCCCTTCCTGCACTTCTCGCCGCGCGTGCGCCATCAGCTGCTCCACCGTGGAGAAGCCCATGGCGATGCAGATACGGGGCAGTGTCGCGCGCGCGGGCATCGGGAACGAACTGATATTATCCAATGCCCGGCGCTGCTGTAAACGCCCTCATGGCAGCTTCACCGGCGCGCCGTCACTGGCCATACTGCGCTGCGCCGCATCCATGAACTCCATCGTCTCCAGCGTCTCTTCATTTGAAACCGGCGGCCGGCCAGTCTCGAAGAAGCGGACGATCCGGACCACCAGCGGCCGATAGGCATCTTCGGCATTCGGAGGTGACGCGGCCACGCCCTTCGCTCGGAACGCCAGCGCGCCGTAACCATCCCCGGGCCGCATCGCGCGCACCTCGCCGATTCGTCCGCCACGCCAACGGCCCACGATCACGTCGGAGGCGTCGGTGTGAACGCGCGTGACCTCTTCACATCCCGGCCCCAGAATCGCGTAGAGCAGTTCCACCGTGTGAATCGCATACCAGGCCAGATCGAGGCCACTGCTTCCCAGCGAACCCGGCCCCCACGCAATTGCGCCCGTGTTGTCCTCCGATTTCACCGCTGCCGCGATGTCGCTGAATCGAAGCGACGATGCGCTGAACCAGGGCACGTGCGCGTCACGCGCAATCCGGGCAATCTCCCGTGCATCCGCCAGAGTCGAAGCGAGCGGCTTGTCGATCCACATCGGCTTCCCGCATTTCACCGCCTCCTTCACCTGCGCCAGATGCTGTTGCCCATCCACGCTCTCCAGCATGATCCCGTCCACCCGCCCACAAAGCGCGCCGATATCGGGAACGAACTCCACCTGCCAACGCGAGCGCAGCTCGTCGGCGAACTTGTCCACGCGCCGGTAGCTTTCCGGCATGGCCGTGCTGCCGCCCTTGAAGGCTGCGACGACGCGCGCCCCCGCGACGTGGTCCGGTGACGCGGAATCGTTGAGCATCTTCGTGAATTCGATCACGTGGGAGGTATCCGTCCCAATAATCCCGAGCCGCAGATCGGCCCCAAATGCGACGGCCCCAAGAAGCAGGACAATGCCAGGTAAAGTCCGAATCACACCGCTATCGTATTCGATCGCGCGTACGGTTGGTCTGCTATTGCGTTTGCCAACCCATGGCTCCATCCCGGCGTGGTAAGCTGGCCGGACCGCCGCGCGCTCCGCACCATTGGACGGGGATAAAAAGGAATGTGCGCACTATGTACTTGCGGTCGCTCCTTCTGCTGTCGTCCGTCGTCACCCTTGAGCAGGCCCTGCCCCAGAACTCCGCCGATAAACGCCCCAGCTTTGGGGATTACCAGGTCAAGCCGACTTTTCATGGACGCCCTGCCGACCCGGTGCTGAACACGGAGTTCTCGAATCGATTCCGAACGCATATTCGTGATGCCGCCGCACGCGGACCGAACTTCGCCGGGCACTACGTCCTCGCCGACTGGGGTTGCGGGTCCGCCTGCATCCAGGTTGCCGTGATTGACGCCGAGTCCGGCGCCGTATACGAGGGTCCGTTCAGGACACTGATTTACGACATACCGGCCAGGTATGCCGGACGGCGCTGACCCAAACGTCATCGGCTTCAAGCCTCTCGTTTACCGCCTGGATAGTCGGCTTCTCGTGGTCCATGGCTGCCCGGATCAGTCAACCGAGTGCCGCCTGTACTACTACGAATGGATCCATGATCGATTCCGTCTGTTGATGAGCGTGCGCGCGCGACTCGAGCCTCCCACAGTCAGTGACCGCGAAAACGACTTTTTCTTCTTCGCATTTTCAGCCGCTTACACCCCATCGCGCCGTCTGACCCAAAGCCCGCGCGTTAATGTGAGACCAGGAAAGGGAGGTCTCTCTTCCGACGAATCCCATGCGCACCGCAGCACAAATCGCCGCCAGCCGCCGCAACGCGCTCCGGTCCACCGGACCCCGCACCGCAGCCGGAAAAGCCATCTCCCGCCGCAACGCCTTGAAGCACGGACTTCGCGCCGCAGCTCCGGTTGCCCCCGCGCCGGACGCCATCGCCGGCCTCAACATCGACTTTCAGCCGACCACGGACGCCCAAAAGGCGGCGATCCAAATCATCGCCACAGCCGTCACCCGCTGGCGCATCGTCCAGGAACTCACGCTGCGGTTTCTGGATCGCGTGAATGCCGGCGAACTGAACGTCGCTGAGGTCGCCAGTTACTGGGACACTCTGGGCCGCTACGAAGGCGCCATGAACCTCCCGGTCGACCGCGCCTTTAATTTCCTCTTCGCTTCATCCCCGGATATGTGGAGCAGGCTTGCGAATCAACCAAATCCCCAGCTTCGTTCGTGCGAAAAATGGGGTGGGGCCTCTCAGGCCGCGGCGTGCTCTCAGCTCCCTGACCGCCGTTCCCTGACCCCTTCTTCGGAATCAACGACTTCGCCAGCTTCGTTCGTGCAGAATTCGGCTCAGAATGAGCCGCGGATGGAATGCCTCCGAGCCCCACGCGCCGCCATAGCGGCGCGCGGCTCGGCAGCCACTAAAGACCTTTATTCGCCAGAAACTCCACCAGATCGACAACTCGCTTGGAATAGCCCCACTCGTTGTCGTACCAGGAGATCACCTTCACCAGGTTCCCGTCCAACACCTTGGTCATCCCCGCGTCCACGATGGAGCTGTTCGAGTTGTGCATCATGTCGCTCGATACCACCGGGTCTTCCGTATACCCCAGAATCCCCTTCAGTTCGCCCTCGGACGCCGCCTTCAGCGCCTGGTTTACTTCTTCCGTCGTCGTCGGCTTCTTCGTCACTGCCACGAAGTCCACCACCGACACGTTCGGCGTCGGCACGCGCATCGCATACCCGTCCAGCTTGCCCTTCAGCTCCGGCAGCACCAGCCCGATCGCCTTCGCCGCGCCCGTCGTCGTCGGAATCATGTTCAGCGCCGCCGCCCGGGCCCGCCGCAGATCCTTGTGCGGGAAATCCAGCACGTTCTGGTCGTTGGTGTAGCTGTGGATCGTCGTCATCGAGCCTTTCTCGATGCCGAACTTCTCCTGCAGCACCTTCACCACAGGCGCCAGACAATTCGTGGTGCACGACGCGTTCGAAATAATGTTGTGCTTCTTCGGATCGTACGCCTTGTCGTTCACGCCCAGAACGATGGTGATGTCCTCGTTCTTGGCCGGCGCGGAGATGATCACCTTCTTCACCGAGCCCTTCAAATGCTTGCTGGCCTGCGCGGCGTCGGTGAACTTGCCGGTCGATTCGATTACCACCTGCACGCCCAGCGAACTCCAGTCCAGTTCGGCCGGGTCCTTGATGGCGAAGATTTTGATCTTCTGACCGTCCACCGAAATCGAATCGCCCTCCGCCTTCACGTCTTCGTGCAGCGGGCCCAGGATGGAGTCGTACTTCAGAAGATGCGCAAGTGTTTTCGTATCGGTCAGGTCGTTGGCGGCGACGAATTCGATATTAGAGTTGCCAAGACCAGCCCGAACGACATTTCTACCAATACGGCCGAAACCGTTTATACCTACTTTGATTGCCATATGTCTTTATTCTACAGGCTTTTCGGCGTGGTTCCGGCCGTACCGAAGCGTACGCGGCGTTACAAATCCGCCTCGTCGGAGGGCGTCTTTGGGGGGCAGGCCCTCGGCCTGCGACGGGCTCTCAGCCCGCCTCTGGACTTTGGACATTCTCCTGAAATGCCGATTGTGGTGCGAGCCTTAGGCTTGCACTCAGCCCGCGATCGGGGGCAGGGCCTCGCCCTGCGGCGGGCTCTCAGCCGCCTCTGACCACGATGCCTTCCCGGTCCTGTCCCACTGCGACGACTAGAAGATGTGCCTGAGACCGCGGCCGAGGGCGTGCGTCATACGCGCCGTGCCCTTGATCGTTCCCACGCCCACGTCCTTGCCCGCGCTCGCCGCGCCGCGGCCGACGTCAACGCCCGCGTTGATGGGGTGCAGCGTGACCAGATCCACCGCGCCGTTGCCGACCCCGGCCACCGCATGACCGGCGCCTTTCGCGGCCCCGCCGGCGATGTTCCCCGCCCCCCCGGCGGCCTCGCGCCCAGGACTCTGCCGCGCCTTCTGCTGCTTCACCTTCGGCGGCCGAGTGTCCTTCGGCATGTCGTCCGGCGCCGTCTGCGCCAGCGCGCAACCCGCCACCACCATGGCTGTCAACAGGTACCGCAGACCAGACATACGCCTCTCCTCGGGTGTTGGATGCAGTCCGCCGGGCCCTGGTTCCACCGCCCACTTGTTAACCTGTTGTTTTCTATGGACAACAAGCTTCAGATCATTCCGCTCGGCGGCCTGGGCGAGTTCGGAATGAACTGCATGGCCGTCCGCTTCGGCGACGACATCATCGTCATCGATGCCGGCATGATGTTCCCGGATTCGGAACTGCTCGGCGTCGACGTCGTCACTCCCGACTTCACGTTTCTCGAACAGAACCGGGAATTCGTGCGCGCCCTCGTCCTGACCCATGGCCACGAGGACCATATCGGCGCCGTCCCGTTCTTCCTCAGCGATATCGACGTGCCCGTTTACGGCACCCCGTTCACCCTGGCGCTGGTCGAGCGCCGGCTGGAAGAGCACGACCTGCTGAAGCAGGCGAAGCTGCACGCCGTCCGCCCCGGCCAGAAGATCGAGATAGGGCCGTTCACTGTCGACTTCATCCCCGTGACGCACTCCATCGTGAGCGCGGTCGCGCTGGCCATCACCACGCCGCTGGGCGTGATCATCCATACCGGCGATTTCAAGGTCGACCCCACGCCTACCGACAACATCCTCTTCGACCTGCATACCTTCGCCGACTACGGCCGCCGCGGCGTGCTGCTGCTCATGTCCGACTCGACCAATGTGGACCGCCCCGGTTATACCGAGAGCGAGCGCGCCATTCGCCCGCGTTTTGAGGACATCTTCAACCGCGCCGAGCGCCGGCTGATCGTCTCCTGCTTCAGCTCCTCCGTGCACCGCCTTCAGGAGATCCTCGACTTTTCCGCCGAGTACGGCCGCAAGGTCGCCTTCCTCGGGCGCAGCATGAACACGACCACGGAGATCGCCCACGACCTCGGGCTGCTGAACATCCCCGACAACATCCTGCTGCGTCCGCAGGACATCATGCAGGCCATTCCCAGCAAGGTTTGCGTGGTCGTTTCCGGCACCCAGGGCGAGCCCATGTCAGCGCTGTCGCGAGTGGCGGTGGATAATCACAAAAACCTGTCCATCGAGCCCGGCGATACGGTGGTGCTCAGCGCTCGCATCATCCCCGGGAACGAGAAGCCCATCTACCGCATGATCAACCACCTCGCCAAGCGGGGCGCCGACCTGATCTACGGCAGCATGAACCCGCCGGTGCACGTCTCCGGTCATGCCAGCGCGGAAGAACTGAAGCTGATCCTGAACCTGGTGCGGCCCCGCTACTTCATGCCCATTCACGGCGAGTACCGGCAGCTGGCGAAGCACGCCGGGCTGGCGCAGCACCTGCATCGCGCTGGCCTCGAAGAGACCTTCATCCTCGAAACCGGCGAGACGCTGGAGATCGATCAGCGTGGCGCACGCAAGGGGAAGAAGGTGCAGGTGGGCCGAGTGTGCATCGATTCCGGCAGCCTGGACGAGGTCGTCGAGGACCTTGTGATTCGCGACCGCCGGCATCTCTCCGAGGACGGTTTCGTACTGCCCATCATCGCCATCAACAAGCACACCGGCCGCAGCGAGACCCTGCCCGAAATCGTCAGCCGCGGCTTTGTCTCTTTCGAGGAAGGCACTGAGCTGCTTCAGGAAGCACGGCAGACCGTCGCCCGAACCCTCGAGACCTCGACCGAGGAGGAGCGCACCGACTGGGGCGTCATGCAGGAGAAGATCCGCGCCGACCTCAAGCGTTTTCTGAACAAGCAGACCGCGCGCCGTCCGCTGATCATGCCGGTCATCCTGGAGGTGTGATCAGGAGCGGGCGAAGTCGATGTAGCCGCGGCGCGGGTCGGTGGCTTCGAGCGTGACACGGATCTGGTCGCCCACATCCACGCCGCGCTCACCGCGAACGAGCATCCCCTCGACCGGCGGATTGGTGACGCGCACGAACACGCCTTTCGCGGTGACGCCGGTCACCACCGCCTCGAAGGAGGCGCCAATACGATCCTGTAGAGCGACCGCCGCGACGCGCTTGGCCATGGTCCGCTCCACCTTGCGGGCCGCGTCCTCTCTCAGCGTGCAGTTGCGGGCGAAGGCGGCCAGTTCATCGTCGGAGTAGGGGCCGGCCTGCCGGGCGAACACGGCTTTGATGAGCCGCTGCGTGACCAGATCGGCGAAACGGCGGTTGGGCGCCGTCGAGTGGGTGTAATCATGCGCCGCCAAACCGAAGTGACCGGCGCCGGTTTCACCAGGACGCACGAGCACGTACTCGCCCGGGCCCAGCAGCTTGATAATGGACAGCGACAGGTCGGGGTAGTGAACCGGGTCGGCGTTCTGCCGGTCGCGGAGAAACGCGGCCAGCGCGCCTGAGTCGGGCTGGTCAGGCAGTGAGGCGCCGTACTGACGGGCAATGTCCACGATACGCGGCCAGCGCTCGGGCGAGCGGACGACGCGCCGAATGGATGACACGCCGGCGTCGCTCAGTGTTCGGGCCATCACTTCGTTGGCCGCAACCATGAAGTCCTCGATGAGGGCGCTGGCGCGATTCCTGCGCGCGGCGGCCAGACTGTGAACGTGGCCGTCGGACACCGCTGCCTGTAACTCGGCGCGGTCGAACTCGAGCGCGCCAAGTTCGTGACGCTTGGCGCGGAGCGCGGAAGCAGCCTCGTCCTGAAGTTTGAGCTGGGCCGCAACCTCGGCCGGCGGACCCGAGCCGCCGCCCTCCAGCCATGGGCCGATCCCTTCGTAAGTGAGATGAGCACGATTGCGGACCATGGCTCGTGACACGGCCGACGAGGCGATGGAGCCATCCGGGCGCACCACGAACTCGATGACTACAGCGAGCCGATCCTGGCCCTGGTTCAGCGATGTCAGCCCCGTGGAGAGCTGCTCCGGTAGCATGGGGAAGTTGCGGACGGCGGTGTAAACGGTGGTGGTCTGATCGGCGGCGTGCTGATCGATGGGCGAGCCGCGGTCGACATCCGAATCGACGTCGGCGATTCCGATCCGCACCCGAATGCCCTCGTTCACCCGCTCGGCGACTTCGATCTGATCGAGGTCGCGCGAGGTGTCGTTATCGATGGAGGACCAGAGCAGCGAGCGCAGATCCTCGATATCGCCGTTCAGGGTGGGAACGCCGAGGCTCTGCAAGGCAGCGAGCTGCTGCGCGACAGCCGGAGAGAAGTCCGGGTGAAAGCCCTCGTGAATCATCTCCTCGCGCGCGCTGGCGGCGAGGTCGAAATCGGCATGGGGCATGGCTCAGCCGTGGGTGAGCGCGGGCAACTGGCTCCGATCCCAGCCGCCGCCGAGAGCCTTGACCAGGAGAACGCTGGCGTCCATGCGGCGGCGCAGGATGTCCACCTCGGTGCGCTCGTCGGCGAGCGCGGTGCTTTGTGCGGTCACCACTTCAAGATACGTCACCAGCCCGCCGGTGTAGCGGTTCATGGAGAGGTCGAGCGAGCGTTGGGCGGCGGCCACCGCGGCGTGCTGCGTTCGCGCTTCCTGGGAGAGGATGCGCAGGGCGGCGAGGTTGTCTTCCACCTGCTGAAAGGCATCGAGCGAGGTCTGCCGGTAGGTGGCGACGAGGGCATCGTAGTCTGCCGTCGCGGCCTCGCTGACGGCGCGACGGCGGCCGGCATCGAAGAGCGTCTGGAGGACAGTCGGGCCGACGGCCCAGAAGCGGCTGGGCCAGTTGAACCAGTTGGTAAGGGAACTGCCCTGAAGGCCGACCGCGGCGCTGAGCAGCACCGTCGGGAAATACGCGGCGCGGGCGATGCCGATCTGAGCATTCGCCTCGGCCACGCGGCGCTCGGCGGCGGCGATATCCGGCCGGCGCTCCAGAAGCTGCGAGGGCACCCCGACGGGAATCTGTGGTGGCGCGATGTTCAGCGGCTGCGGCGGCAGGCTGAACTCCGCGGGCGCCTTGCCGATGAGTGCGGCGATGGCGTGTTCGTATTGGGCGCGCTGCACGCCGATGTCCTGATCCTGGGCGATGGTGGTTTGGAGCTGCGTTTCCGCCTGGGCCACTTCCGCGCCCGATGCCGCGCCGCCTTCGAAGCGGTTGTACGTTAGATCATAGGCCCTGCGGTAAGCAAGCACTGTGTTGTCGAGCAGCTTCTGCTCGGCGTCGAGGCTGCGCAGCTCGAAGTAGTCGAAGGCCAGTTCCGAGTGCAGGCTCAGGCGGATGGTTTCGAGGTCGGCTGCTGTCGCCTGGGCTTCCTCGCGCGCGGCTTCGATCTGGTGATGGATCCGGCCCCAGGCGTCGATCTCCCAGTTAAACTCGAGCGGCAGGGCGAAGTTGCCATAGTTGGCCTGCACTGCCGGGCTGGTAAGGGTGGTCGTGGCAGAGTTACGGTTCGCGCTGACGTCCGCGCCGATCGAGAGCGTCGGGAACAGGCCGGAGCGGTTGAACCGGATTATGGCGCGGGCCTGCTGAAAGCGCGCCTGCGCGGCTTTGAGGTTCTGGTTGGAGACGTCGATCTGCCGCTCGAGCGAGTCGAGTTCGGGGTCGCCGAACAGGGTCCACCAATCGCCGCGGAGTTTGGCGTCGGAGGGCTGGGCGGGTTTCCAGTCGCCGGTTTCTTTGTAAGTGTCGGGGTTGGCTTCTTTGTATGCGGGTGGCGCGGGGACTGCCGGCGCGTGGTATTTCGGGCCGACGGAGCAGCCGCTCAAAGTGATGAGGATCGCCGCCAGCGCTATCAGCGGGCTGAGAGCCCGCCACCCAGTCATTGTATGGCTCCAGTTACGCGGACCTTGGCGCCGGCGACCAAGGAGTCCGGGGGGTTGACGATGATCGGGTCGGAGGGGCGCAGGCCGGCTACGACCTCGACTTCGTTGCCGAAGTCGCGTCCTATCGTGATGGGGGTTAGCTGTGCTCGGTTATCACGAACGACAGCGACGCGCAGACCTTCGGAGCGGAAGAGCATGGTGTTCACCGGGATGGTGAGGGCTTGGACCTTCGAGGGCATTTTGAGGTGCACGGACACGTAGGCGCCCGGCAGCAGCTCTCGGCTGGGGTTGTTCACGTCCACCTCCACCAGCAGGGTGCGGGAAGCGGGGTCGATGGCGCTGGAGTTGCGCGCGATCGCACCGGGGAAGGTGCGGCCGGGAAACTCGGTCAGAGTGAGATCCGCGCGCGCGCCGGAGCGGGCGGCTCGCTGGTCCACTTCGGGCACGCTGACGAAAACGCGGAGGCGATTGATGGAGGCGAGGTGGAAAAGCTCATGACCGCTGGTTGACCCGGCGCTGACCAGAGCGCCGATATCGGTATCGCGCGCGGTGATCACGCCGTCGAAGGGCGCGTAGACTTTCTCGTACGACTGCAGGTCCTCGAGACGACGCACGTTGGAGGCGGCGGAATCGACCATGGCTTTTTTCGCGTTCAGGTCGCCGACCTTCTCGTCGGTCTCCTGCTGCGATACGGACTGCGATTTCAGAAGGAACTGCCAGCGCGCGGCAGTGGACTGGGCCAGCTTGTAGTTGGCTTGCGCGGTTTCGAGGTCGGCACGCGCCTGCTGAAGCTGCTGGTCGACTTCGGGGGTGTCGATCTCGGCCAGAAGCTGGCCGGCGCTGACGCGCGTACCGATGTCGGCGTACCAGCGCTTCAGATAGCCGTTGGTGCGGGCGTAGATGGGCGAGTCGGTGAACGCCTGAATGTTGCCCGGCAGGACGACCTCTTCGGTGGCGTCGCTGAGCTTCGCATGGGTTACCGAAACGTCCTGTACGGCGGCCTCGCGCGTCTCGTGAACGAGGGCGCTCTCGGCTGCGACGCGGCTGGCGATCCCGGAATGGATAAAGACCCCGAGCAGAACGGCGACGGCGCCGACGACGATTCCGGAGCCCACCCCGAAGTGGAACGTTTTCCGTGTTCTTTGTTTTTCTTGCTGTTGCGTTTCCACAGACATTAGTGATGTACCGGTTCAAGTTCAGGATTCCTGCGCGGCGGCGCGCCGGACCGCCGGCTCCAGCCGTGCAGCAGGGCATACACAGCGGGAACGAAGAACAGCGTCGCGAACGTGGCCAGAAGCAGGCCGCCGATGACGGCGCGGCCCAGCGGCGCGTTCTGTTCGCCGCCTTCCCCGAGCCCGAGGGCCATGGGAACCATGCCGATGATCATGGCCAGCGCGGTCATGAGCACGGGGCGGAAGCGTGTGTAGCCGGCCTCGATGGCGGCCTCCAGGGGATTGCCGTGCTCGGCGAGGCGCTCCTTCGCGAATGCGACCACCAGAATGCTGTTCGCGGTGGCCACGCCCATGCACATGATGGAGCCCATCAGCGCGGGCACGCTCAGCCGGGTGTTGGTGAAGAACAAGAACAGAATGATGCCGGCGAGCGCGGCCGACAGCGCGGTGATGATGACGAAGGGATCGAGCCAGGACTGGAAGTTGACCACGATCAGCAGGTACACGAGGATGATCGCGGCGGCGAGGCCAGCGAGCAGTCCGCGATAGGAGCTGGTCATGGTTTCCAGCTGGCCGCGGACGATGATGCGCGACCCGCGCGGCAGGTGTTTGCCGGCGTTGTCTACGATGCGCTGGATGTCCGCCCCGGCGCCCCCGAGGTCGCGGCCTTCGACCGAGGCGTAGATATCGAGCACGCGGCGGATGTTGTAGTGGTTAACCACGGCGAGGCCCATGCCGCGCGACACAGAGCTGAGGTCGCCGAGGATCTCGGGACGGATGGCCTTCGGGCCGCTGATGGGAATGTTCTGAAGATCCTGGAGGGACTGGACGCGGTACTCCGGCGATTGCGTGACCAGACTGTAGACGACGCCGTTCCGCGGATCGAGGAAGAACGTCGGCGTGGTCTGGAAGCTGCCGCTCAGGCTCACCAGCATGCTGCTGGCGATGTCGAGCGGTGTGTAACCGCCCTCGGCGGCCTTGGTGCGATCGATCACGACGTGCAACTTGGGCTGATCGAAGGCCTGCTGGATGCGAAGATCCGTCAGCCCGGGGATCTGACGGAAGCGGTCGAGAAGCTGATCGGCGATCTGCCGATTGCCGCGGATATCACTGCCCTCGATCTGCACGTCAATGGGGGCGGGCAGCCCGAAGTTCAGAATCTGGGTGACCATGTCGGCGGGCGGGAAGTAGAACATCGTGCCCGGAAACTCACGGGTGAGGTTCGCGCGCAGAGCGCGGATGTAATCGTTGGCGGGGCGGTGGTTCTCGTTCAGCGAGATGAGGACGTCGCTGTCCTCCGGCCCGATCACGCCGGAGTTGCTGTACGTGGTATTGATGCCGCTGAAGGGAAGGCCGATGTTGTCGACCACACTGGCGAGTTCGGCTTTCGGAATGGTGCGGCGAATGACGTTATCGACCAGGTCATTGATGCGGGCCGTCTCCTCGATGCGAGTCCCGGTTTTGGCGCGGAGGTGCAGGCGGATCTGGCCGCTGTCGGCGCTGGGGAAGAAGTCGCGGCCGAGCCACGGAAACAGAAGGAAGGTGGAGGCGCAGGCGAGCAGGAACAGCGGGACGAAGATGGCGCGCCGGTAGACACAGGTGGCCAGCAGGAGTTGATAGCTGAAGCGCAGGCGGTCGAAGCCGCGCTCGAAGGCGCGCTGGAACAGGACCAGCGGATTTCGCGTGCGGCGCTGGAAGTGCTCCTTCGCCTTCAGGAGGTACATGGCGAGCGTGGGCACCAGCGTTCGCGACAGGATATATGACGCCAACATCGCGAAGACGACAGCTTCGGCGAGCGGCACAAACAGGTAGTGCGCGACGCCGCCCAGGAAGAACATGGGCAGGAAGACGATACAGATGCAGAGCGTGGAGACGAGCGCCGGGACGGCGATCTGCGCAGCGCCTTCGAGGATGGCGTCGTACAGGTTCATGCCTTCCTCCAGGTAGCGCTCGATGTTTTCGATGGTCACGGTGGCGTCGTCCACGAGGATGCCGACGGCCAGCGCGAGGCCGCCGAGGGTCATGATGTTGATGGTTTCGTGCAGCGCGCTGAGGCAGATGATGGAGGTCAGAATGGAGAGCGGAATGGAGACGGCGATGATCAGCGTGCTGCGCCAGCTGCCGAGGAACAGCAGGATCATGAGCCCGGTGAGGCAGGCGGCGATGATGGCTTCGCGGACCACGCCGTTGACAGCAGCGCGGACAAAGATGGACTGATCGGCGACGGGCGCGATCTTCAGCTGCGGCGGCAGCGTAGCGGCAACCCGCGGAACCATCTTTCGCACGCCCTGAACGACATCGAGCGTGGATGCGTTGCCGCCCTTCAGGATACTCACCAGCACGCCGCGGCCGCCGTTCAGACGAACGATGTTGGTCTGTGGAGCGAAGCCGTCGCTGACCTGGGCCACGTCGCGGACATAGATGGTGGAGTTGTTCACGACCCGGACCGGCAGGTCGTTCAGCTCGCGAATTTTATCGGGGCTGGAGTTGAGATCGACGTCGTACTCGAACTGCCCGATTTTGGCGGTGCCCGAGGGAAGGATAACGTTCTGAGTTCCGATGGCGCTGACCACGTCGGAGGGCGAAAGACCTTTCGCCTGGAGCAGAGCTGGATTGAGCGCGACCATCACCTCGCGCTGCTTGCCGCCGTACGGATAAGGAATGGCGGCTCCGGGGACGGTGACCAGCTGAGGACGCAGGAAGTTTATGGCAAGGTCATTCAATTCGGATTCGGAAAGGGACTGGCCAGACAGGGCCAGCTGGATGATCGGCACGGTAGAAGCGTTGTAGTTGATGAGGAACGGAGGAATGATGCCAGGCGGCATCTGCCGGATAATTGCCTGCGAAACAGCGGTCACCTGCGCCGTGGCCGTGGGCACGCTGGCGTTGGGCTGGAGAAAGATTTTGACAATGGCGCGGCCGTTGACGGTGAACGATTCGATGTGCTCGATGTCGTTGACGGCAGTGGTCAGGACGCGCTCATATACAGAGGTTACGCGCTGCTCCAGCTGTTCCGCGTCAAGGCCGGTGTAGTTCCACACGGCGGCAATAACGGGGATGTCGATATTGGGGAAGATGTCGGTGGGGGTCCGCAGGATCACCAGGGGCGCCGCGAGGACAATGAGCAGGGCCAGGACGATGAAGGTATACGGCCGGTTCAGGGCTACACGAACAATCCACATAAGGCCAAATGGGTGTGCCGGAGAGCAGCCGGCAGGGCTGACATATTTCCTGATGAAATACGAGACGTCCAGGTTTCGGAAATCATCTTAGAGAGCGAGTGACAACGATTTCCGAGAAGACTTGCGAGAAGCGAGGGCCCGGGCGGCCGCGGGACGAAGAGGCCCGGAGGCGGATCCTGGAATCCGCGGCCAGGCTGCTGGAGGAGGTTGGGTTCGCGGGCGTTACGGTGGAGGCGATCGCCGAGGACTCGGGCGCGAGCAAAGCGACGGTATATCGCTGGTGGCCGAACAAAGCGGCGGTGCTGATCGAGGCTTTTCGTGAGACCGTGGCCCGTGAGCTGCCTTTCCCGGATACCGGTTCGCTGAGCGACGATGTCAGGCTGCAGTTGCACAATTTCGCGAATATGCTCAACGGGCGGCGCGGGCGGGCATTCGCGGCGTTCCTGGCCGGCGCGCAGACGGATGCGGAAGTTGCGCAGGCGTTTCGGGACATGTGGATCGCACCCCGGAGGGCGGAGGCCAAGCAGGCACTAGAGCGCCATTGTGAGACGGGTGAGCTGCCTTCGAACGTTAACCTGGATCTGGCGGTCGAGCTGCTGTACGCTCCGCTGTACTACAAGCTGCTGACGGGTTTTGGGGCGATTACGCCGGAGTATGTGGACGAGTTGGCGGAGACGGCGTTGCGGGGGCTGAGGAACGCGCGGTAGGATCGCGGCCTGGGCAGACTGTGATTACAGGGCGGCGAGGCGGCGGTGGAAGAGCATGAAATACAGGCCCAGAAGGACCAGCAGGACTCCGTTGCCGGTGAGGACCGCGGGGGCGGTCATGCGCTGGGCCAGCGCGCCGACGATGAGGCTGCCGATCGGCATGCCGCCACGGAAGGCGACGTTGTACACGCTCATCACGCGGCCGCGCATCTCGTCGGTGGTGATCAGCTGCACCAGTGACGTATTGGTGGAGAACACGCCCATCATGAGCGCGCCGTAGCCGAAGATCAGCACCGTGCTGAGGATGAAGTTATGGGAGTGGGAGAAGGCGGCGACGAAGACGCCGAGGGCGAGGAGCATCAGCAGGGCGGCCCGGCCCTGATGCTGGAAGCGGCCCGCGCCGGCGACAACCAGCGCGCCGCACACCGAGCCCGCGCCGGAGCAGCACAGCAGGATCGTGAACAGATTCGATCCGCCGTGGAAGACATCGCGCGCGAATACGGGCAGGAACACCATCAGCGGAACGCTGAGCATGGTCATGAAGAAGGCCAGCACGATCAGCGGCAGCATGCCCGGATGCGTGCGGATGAAGCCGATACCCTGTTTCATGCT
This sequence comes from Bryobacteraceae bacterium, assembly GCA_035653295.1. Lineage (GTDB taxonomy): Bacteria > Acidobacteriota > Terriglobia > Bryobacterales > Bryobacteraceae > DASRCB01. Next base: position 4,512 of record DASRCB010000150.1, on the reverse strand, counting down.
CTTCATCAGCGAGGTGGACACGGTCGGCCTGAAACGCGTGCTGATGATCAGCAGCGTGATGATCACGGCGATGAAGGAGATGCCGTTCAGGCTGAAGCACCACGCGGAGTTGAGCTGCTTCAGGGCGATGCCGCCGAGCATGGGCCCGATCACGCGCGCCAGGTTGAACTGGATGGAATTGAGCGCGATGGCGTTGGGGACATCCTGGCCTTTGACCAGATTCGGAATGAGGGCCGAATAGGCAGGCCCGCCGAAGGACTGTGCGGTGCCCACGATGAATGAGAGCAGCAGGATGTGCCAGATGTGCACGTACCCGAACGCGACCAGGCCGGCGAGGACAAAGGCGCAGGTCATCTGCACGAACTGGGACATGAGCAGCAGGTTGCGGCGCTCGGTGCGGTCCGCGACGGCGCCTCCGAGCAGCGAGAAGAGCAGGATGGGGATTTGGCCGAGGAACGAATCCAGTCCGAGGAAGAACGATGACTTCGAAAGATCGAATACCAGCCAGGCCTGAGCGACGATCTGCATCCAGCCACCGGTGGAGGAGATGCAGGCGCCGACCCACATCAGGCGGAAGTCGCGATACTGGAAAGCCTTGAAGACCCGGCGCAGCAAGGTGCGCTCAGGGAAGCGGGTTTCGCCGCTGGATGAGGTGGAGGAGGTTGCCGTCGCCATCGTGGAAAAAGACCAGCCGGTTGCCCTGATTCTCGTACGGTTCCGTACGAAATTTCACGCCGCGCTCGCGCAGCAATGCGTAAGCAGCGTCGAAATCGTTTACGGCGACGGCGAGGTGGCGCAGACCCGGCTCCTTCATACCGGGGGCGGCTGGGACTCCTTCCGAGGGAATAATCTCCAGCATGTTTCCGTCGGGGGCACGTACGAAGTAGTTGCCGTCGTACTCGTAGTTGATGCGGAACCCCAGAGTATCGACGTACCACTGCGCCAGACGTTTGGGGTCGGGCGAGGCGATTGCGGTGTGCTCCAGTCCGGAAAACATGGAAATGTCGATTCTATCAGGGCGCGGTGGTGAGGCGGTCGCGTGTGAGGTCGAATACCGTGCTGAGGCCGTTGTCATCGAGCGTGAGGTGGGAGGCGCTTTGCCATGTGATTTTGGGCGTCCGCGAGGTTCGCGGAGAGGATCGGTTCGGGTTGCTGGGCGAGGGCCCAGGTTACCAGGAGCCCGGCGACCAGCGCTGCGCGGGTGGGCTCATTCATGGCGGAGGGCGGCGATGGGGTCCGTCGAGGCCGCGCGGCGGGCGGGCAGGTAGCCGGCCAGCAGCGCGCATGCGGCGAGGGTTGCCGCGAAGGCTGCGAACGTGAGCGCGTCAAGTGCCACGGCGCCGTACAAGACGGCAGACATCAGACGCATGAGCGCGAAAGCGGCGGGGATGCCGATTGCCAGGCCGACGGCAGCGATGCGCAGCGCCTGGCCGAGGGTCATGCGGACCACCTGCGCGCGACCGGCGCCGAGGGCGATGCGAATGCCGATCTCGTGCGTGCGCTGCTCCACCGAATAGGAAACCACCGCGTAAACGCCGCTGATGGCCAGCAGCAGAGCGATTGCGGCATAGATGATCATGCTGACGGCGGAGGCGCGTACTCCGGACGTTTCTTCGGCCAGCTGCTGCTGCATGGTCTTGATGTCGAACATCGGCTGCGCGCGATCTACCTCGTGCATGCGGGCGCGCGCACCGGTTGCGGCCAGGGTGGGATCCACGGAGGTGCGCAGCAACAGGGACAGAGAGCGCTGTGGCGACTGATGGAAGGGGACGTAGGCGCGGGGAACGGGGCGGCCGTTGAACCATTCCCTGACGTCGCCGCACACTCCGATCACGGTCAGCCAGCGGGTATCGGCGCCATGCAGGCGAATCCGGCGCCCGATGGGATTGTCGCCGGGCCAGTAGTGACGGGCGACAACCTCGCTCAGCACCACCACGCCCTCGGCCGCGGGGCCGTCGGAGGACTCAATGGCGCGTCCGCTGAGGAGCGGCAGCCGCAGAGCGGCGAAGAAGCGCGGGGTCACGGCATGGATGGAGGGGACAGGCTCCCCGGGGCGGGGTTCGGGGCTGCCCTGGCGATAGAACGCTTCAGCCGGCGGCGCGACGCTGTCCACAGCGGCTTCGTTGACCCCGGGCACGCTCTGGAGCGCAGGCAGCGACCGATCCGCAAAGCCGCGGATCTGCGCATCGGCATGATAGCGTGTGGCGCTCAGCGAAGTCTGCATAGTCAGCAGGTTATTCGGATCGAACCCGGCGTTCACGGCCAACATGCGCTGGAAGGTGCGCACCATCAAACCGGCGCCGATCAGCAGCACCAGCGCGAGGCAGACCTCGGCGGTGGCGAAGGCGGTGCGCATCCGTCCGGCGGAGGAAGCGCCGCTGGAGGAACGCCCGCACTCTTTGAGCGCTTCACTGGTATCCGTGGCCATGCGAGACGAAATCAGGCGGAGAGCCGCGGGAAGAACGCACAGAACAGCCGCGATGAGGGACAGCGCGAACGTGTAGGCCACGACGCGTCCGTCCACACGCATGTTCCGAATGCCCGCCACCCAGTAGTAAACCTGGGCGGGGATGAGCCTTCCGCGGAGATCCATATCCCAGGCGGCAAGACACAGCCCAAGCGCTCCGCCGGGAATGGCCAGCAATACGCTCTCGGTCAGCAACTGGCGCAGAATGTGCCAGCGTCCGGCGCCGATTGCGGTACGCACGGCGATTTCCTTCTGGCGCTGAACGGCGCGCGCCAGCTGCATGTTCGCGATGTTGACGCAGGCCAGCAGGAGAACGAATCCGGCGGTGGCCATGAGGACCAGCGTGAAGCGGTCGGTTCCCTCGTTGACGGTGTCGCGAATGGGGGTGACGAGCACTTCGCGGCCTTCATTGGTCAGCGGGTACGCGCGGGCGAGGCGGACGGCGATTCCGTGCAGATCCTGACGCGCCCTGAGCACCGAAACGCCGGGCCTGAGCAGACCGAGAACGGCGAGGCTGCGCTGGGCGCGGTCGGCGGATTCACCGGTGTTGAAGGCGAGCGGAACCCAGATCTCGTTGCCGAGCGGAAGATTGAAATCGGCGGGCATGACGCCGACGATGGTGTACCTGCGGCCGTCGAGCGAAAGGGAGCTGCCGAGAAGGTGCGGCGATGAGGAAAGCCGACTCAGCCAAAACCCGTGGCTCACCACCGCGACCCCGGCGCGTGCCGGTTCATTCTCATCGGCGCGGAAGGTGCGGCCCAGCTCCGGGCTGATACCGAGGAGCGGGAAGAAATCGGGCGAAACGGCGGTGGCCATGATGTGTTCGGCTTCAGGGCCGCCGGTGAGGGCGCCCTCCAGGGGGCGGAAGGCGGCGAGGCGATCGAAGCTGCGGCTCTGTTCGCGCCAGTCCCGGAAATTCGCGGGCGCCACCGCGTCGCGCTCGGCGCGGAGCTTCGGGATGGTCTCGGCGATGGACATGATGCGGCCGAGATTCGGAAAGGGCAGCGGATGCAGGACGAGAGCGTCGACCATCATGAACGACGACGCGTTCAGGCCGATGCCGAGGGCCAGGGCGACGATCATGAGCAGGGTCGCTCCGGGCTTATTGGCCAGCAGGCGCACGCCGTGGCGCAGATCTCGGAGAAGGCTGTCCATAAGGTGGGATTAAAAGGCAATCGTGCTGCCGTTGTGGGCAGTTATCGCGTGCTGTTGCAGGTGCGTCCAGGCCGGCTGAGAGCCCGACGCAGGCTGGGCGCCTGCACCCCACGAAGAGCATTCCGTGTCCGGATTCGGGATGGTGAGTGGCGTCGCGGTACACCTGAGTAATGGACTACGTGAACCTCGGATCGGCGGGCGTGAAGGTTTCGCGGCTTTGCCTCGGCTGCATGACCTACGGCTCGAAGAAGTGGCGGGAGTGGGTGCTGGAGGAGGAAGAAAGCCGGCCGTTCATCCGCCGGGCGCTGGAGATGGGCTTCAACTTCTTCGATACCGCGGACATGTACTCGAACGGAGTGAGCGAGGAGATCCTCGGGCGGGCGCTGAAGGAGTTCGCGCCATCGCGCGACCGCGTCGTGGTGGCGACGAAGGTCTTTAACCCGATGGGTGACGATCCGAACCAGCGCGGCCTGTCGCGCAAGCACATCCAGCACGCCATCGACGACAGCCTGCGGCGGCTGGGGATGGATTACGTGGACCTGTACCAGATCCATCGCTTCGATTACACGACGCCGATCGAGGAGACGATGGAGGCGCTGAATGACGTGGTCCGGGCGGGCAAGGCGCTGTATATCGGCGCGTCGTCGATGTTCGCATGGCAGTTTGCGAAGATGCAGCACATCGCCGGCAGTCGCGGGTGGCGGCGCTTCAGCACGATGCAGAACCACTACAACCTGATCTATCGCGAGGAGGAGCGCGAGATGCTGCCCCTGTGCCGGGATGAGGGCGTGGGCGTGATCCCGTGGAGTCCGCTGGCGCGCGGCTTTCTTGCCGGGAACCGGACGAAGGAGAACTACGGCGAGACGGTGCGCGCGAAAACGGACGACTAC
>DASRCB010000149.1:0-26200 GCA_035653295.1 Bryobacteraceae bacterium | reverse complement strand
CGAAAAGTGAGGTCGATGGGCTGGAAATAGCAGTCGAGCCGGGGGCAGGACTGTCGGTCAACTTACCGTCCATCGGGGATCTCAGGTGTGACGCTTCGGAGGGCGGTTTTATTTCATGAAAGCTTGTGCACTCTACGGGCTGCAAAGGGCTCGAGGTGCGGTTATCTGACCTCGGTCAGGATTTCCCTCGATGTGATTTCGTACCGGAAGTGCTCCGGATCAAGGCTGTCGATCCGGCCGTTGCTGGTCTCAGCCTGGGGATACATCAGGAACCCAATCTGTGCGCCAGCCGAACCGGGCAGCCGCACGTCGTGGGCGAAATTGTATGCCACCCAGTTCATCTCCCAGGATCCGAAAAGCCGTGCTCGCGCTTTCTCGACCACTTCGTCGTGCAGCATCCGATTCCCGGGTGGCTCTTCGAGAATGACTTTGCGCACGTCGGCGGGATCAACGGGGACCCAGCCGCAGCCGCGGATATAAACTTCGGCCCGGCAGTGCTGTGCCTTGCTGATGTTTTCGGATGCGACGCCGAGGCACTTATAACCGAGTTCCGACTTACCGGCGCGGATGCCGTATACGTCGCGGGCGGGCAGCCCCGCGGCGCGGGCCAGCCCGACATAAAGCGCGTTGAGATCGGCGCATTTGCCGCCGAGATCGCCGGATTCCAGCATGAAGCGGATGTCGCCGATGCCGCACCCGCGCGTCTTCGGGTTCCGGAAGGTGTTCTCGACGATCCAATCGTAAATGGCGCGGGCCTTGTCCAGGTCGGTTTTGGCTCCGCGGGTAATTTCGGCTGCTTTCTCGCTGACGATACCGTCGGTGGGCAGGAGCTTCGTTGGGCGCAGGAAATGCTCCAGCTCTCGCCGGTCAAAACTGCACGTTCGAGCCGGACGTGGAAAGGCCGACAGCGTAGTTCCTGGTCGCCACGCGGCTGGTGAGCGTCACCACCGGGTCCACACCGGCGGGGAACTCCGCCGCCGTCATCCCGAGCCCGTCCGCATCGCTCTCGACGATTCTGGCCGCACCGCCCTCGGCATGAAACTCGTTTGAGAGCGTCCTCTGGAAGGGCGTCCTGGTCATGAGCGGCGTTGGAACCCAGACGCGCGTTGTACCGGCTGGTTTGAGAACCTCGACCCGTGTTTGGAGTTCGAACGTGCGCCAGCTGTCCGAAGGGGTAGTGTCTGCGCGAAGGCCCAGCGGCGATGGAATTACCAGGCCGGCAGGAACAGTTGCCGCGAACCGCAGAAAGTCGCGTCGGTTCATAGATCAATGCTACCCGGGTGCAGTGTCGAGAGCCGAATGCGAATTCGCCGGACGCATCGGTCTGGGTCTTTCGATCCGCATGCTACCGCGACGGCGCGTAATACCCCGAACGCCAGTGCACTTTCAGGTCTGCGAATCCAGCTGGCTTGTCCACTTTCACTTCCACGCGCCGGTACGTTCCATCCCGCTTCGCATTCTTCGGCGAATAAGCAAGTACATACTGGTTGCGCAGTTCGATCCCGATGCGGACGGCGACATTGGGCAGAGCCAGGGGATCGGAAACGCTGAACGCCCGCCCGCCGGTCTGCCGCGCCAACTCAGAGAGCAGATGCGGGCCGGAGATCTCCTCCGTCGTCAGGCCCGGCACGCCGATCGGCGACTCGAAAACACCCATGGCGTAAATCTCCACATCCGCCCTGCGCACCAGCGATTCGACCTCGGGCGCGGTGTAACGGCTGTTGTTATCTCCCCCATCGGAAATAATCACGATCGCCTTTCGCGGGTTTTGTGCGTTCTTCATTTCCGCGAGCGACATCTGTGCGGCGTCAAGCATGGCCGTGAGCCCTCCCGCCTCGAGAGAGGTCAGTTTTTCCTCGATGCCCTCGGTGTCGGGGGTAAATCGGGAGGCCAGTTCCGCGCGGTCACTGAAGTCCACGAGGAATGCTTCGTCCTGCTTGTTCATTGTGGTGAGAAACCGAAACGCCGCTTTCCGTGCGATGGGCAGTTTGTCGCCCATACTGCCGCTGCGGTCGAAGACCATGCCCACGGAAAGCGGCGCGTCCTCGCTGGACAATTGCAGGATGGTCTGCTCCACTCCGCCTTCGAACAGATGGAAATCCTGCTTCCGCAGACCGAGTACGAACCGGTTCAGCGGGTCGGTGACGGTAACCGGGATCAGCACGAGCGTCGTGTCACTGCGGAAACGTACGCCGGACTGGTCGTCCGCCGCCCAGAGCATGGCGCCGGCTGCTGAAAGCAGGGCGAGGCAGGCGGATCCCCGGAACTTCACGCGGCAACTCCCGATCAGAAGTGAGTTTACCAGCTCACCAGAGTTATGACCGGCTCGGGCATGCAGGTGCGCGCGCCGGTTTTACGCCTCAGACATTGAGGCGCTCAGCCGTGCGATACGCCACGCGCTGAGGCCAACAGCCATGAAACACGAGGAATTTCGGACGCTCATCACATCGGACGGGGATCTGCAGCGGCGATTCGTGTCGGATCCTCGGGCTGTTCTCGCGGAATGCGGGGTTGGCGATGAGTTGAGCGACGCGGAACTGGATTCTATTGTGGGCGGCACGGCGGGCTCCGGATCCGCGTTCGTTCATTCCATACTCACCACGATTTTTGTGGGACCGTCGTGAGGCTTATCGGCGGCGCGAATCTATTCGCCTCCGCCGCCCGGGCTCGCGCCATATCCGGGAGCGGCGGCGGTGCTGGTGTAGTCCTGAAGTCCGAACTTCTCCAGTGCGCCCTGGACAGCGTTCAGCGCAAAGGCCCTGCATTGTTCCATGCCGCGCGAGCCGCGAAACCGAACCGATCACGGGTTAACCGGAGGGTGGTAGAATCCACTCCCCAGTGGGGGCCCGAACGGCGCGAAAGCAACCAGGGCTCCCGTTGTTCTAGCGGCCGTTCACCGATTTCGCCTGACGCCGGTCCGGTAAAATGCCCCCATACGGGAACCCGATCGTGACACGTTTTGCTTTAACAGCCCTGGCGGCGAACGTCGTCGTGATGGTCACGCCCTGGGTTCGGAGCGCGCAGCAAACCAGAACAGCGGACCCGATCCGCTTTCGCGATGTCGCCAACAGCGCCGGTCTGCGCTTCGTGCTCGAGAACAATCCGACACCGCGCAAGCACATGATCGAGAGCATGGCCGGCGGTCTCGCGGCGTTCGACTACAATGGCGACGGTCGCACCGACATCTTCTTCACAAACGGTTCCGCACTGCCGTCACTCGAAAAGGACTCACCGAAGTACTGGAATCGGCTTTTTCGGAACGATGGAGGAATGCGCTTCACCGATGTGACGGAACAGGCAGGGGTCGCCGGCGCGGGATACTCGATGGGCGCGGCTGCCGCCGACTTCGATAACGACGGGAAGACCGATCTCTTTGTCGCGGGCGTGTATCGCAATATTCTCTATCGAAATCTGGGAAACGGCCGCTTTGAGGATGTCACGGCGAAGGCGGGCATCAGGAGCAACCGCTGGTCGGTGGCGGCGGGCTGGATCGACTACGACAACGACGGCCTGCTCGATCTGTTCGTGGTGAACTACGCCAACTGGACCACGGACTTCGACCGCTACTGCGGCGACGCATCGCGCAATCTGCGTGTCTACTGCCATCCAAAGTATTTCGAGCCAATTGCGAACCAACTCTATCGCAACCGCGGCGACGGGACCTTCGAAGACGTTTCGGAGACGTCGGGGATCGCCCGGTTCGCAGGGCGAGGGATGAGTGTCGCCTTTGCCGATTACGATGGCGATGGGCGCCCCGACATCTTCGTAACCAACGACAATCTTCCGAATTTCCTGTTTCACAACCGTGGCGATGGCACTTTTGAGGAGGTAGCCGCCGCGGCGGGCGCCGCGCTCCTCGACCATGGGCGCGCGGTGGCCAGCATGGGCGCCGATTTTCGCGATTACGATAACGACGGACTTCCGGACATTCTCGTCACCGCCCTGACGGGCGACACGTTTCCACTGTTCCGGAACCGCGGTGACGGCACGTTCCAGGACGCTACTTACATGAGCCGCCTTGGCGCCCAGACCATTCGCTGGACCGGCTGGGGCAACGGACTGTTCGACTTCAACAACGACGGATTCAAGGACCTGTTCACCGCGGACTCGCACGTGAACGATCGCATCGATCAGTTTGAGGCGACAGCGTACCGGCAGCCGAATCGTATCTTTGCCAATCTCGGGAACGGGCGCTTCGAAGATGTTTCCGGCGGCGCCGGCGCCGGCTTCGATGTCGCCAGAGCGCACCGTGGCGCCGCGTTCGCGGACTTCAACGGCGACGGACGTATCGACGTGGTCGTGTCTTCTCTGGAAGAGCCCGCCGAACTTTGGGAAAACATCAGTCCTGGCTCGAATCACTGGCTGATTCTGAAGCTGATCGGTGCGCGCAGCAATCGGGACGGCATCGGCGCGCGAATCCGGATTGGCAATCAGACGAACCAGATGACGACGGCAGTAGGTTACGCGTCGAGCAGCGATTTCGGAGTGCATTTCGGGCTGGGCAACCTGACCCAAATCCCACAAATCGAGATTCGCTGGCCCAGCGGGGTCATCCAGCATCTGCAGAACGTGACGCCGGACCGCGTGATCGAGGTGCGCGAACCGAAGACTTAGCGGCTCAGGGCGCGGTGATCTGCAGCTCTCCTTCGAGCCTCTGCTTCGTTTCGCGATCCCTCTTCTGCATGGTCTGATATTCGGCGAGCATCTGTTTGGCGGGGCCCGGTTGCCCGGCCGCCTGATACGCTTTCGACAGCTCATACCGCAAACTACCGTCGCGATCGAGCGACAGTGCGGCGCGCAGGTGCGGGATCGCCTCCGCGGCATGCCCAACTTGCAGCTGAGCGCGACCCAGGGCCTCATGCGCGGCAACGAGCGCAGGGTCGGCGCGCAGAGCTGCCTGCAGAGGCGGAATCGCCTGCTCCACCTGCTGCTGGCTCAGCAGAATTTCTCCTCGCGTCAGGTTGAGTTCGGCCGATCCGGGCGCCTGCCCGAGCAGTTGATCGGCGAGCCTGAGCGCCGCGTCGTAGTCGCGGGCCTGGTATTGCGCGCTGAGCAGCTGCTCGCGAAGCCAGAAATCTCCGGGCGCAAACTGGAGAGCGTTCCGCCACTCGGAGACGGCTTCCGAATAATGCCGCTGCTTTACCAGCTGGCTGGCGCGCAGTTCGTGGATCTCCGCGCTTTCGGGAAGCTTTTCCAGCGTGTCGAATGCCTGCCGGGCGAGTCGGGCCCAGGCGCGCGAGTTCCAGTAGGCAGCCTCGGGCGTATCCAGATCCTGCGAGGACCGAATGACTTCCTCGTACCTGCCGGCGATAAACGCGCAGGCCAGCGGGCGGGCCGCGCAGTCGGGCGGAGAGTCTTTGGCCATTTCCATGTCGGCCCAGTCCGAGTGGCCGGACTCGCGATATACCTCGGCAATCGAAGCATGCACGCCGGGCAGGTCTGGCTGTGCGGCGGCGGCGTGCCGATAGAAGAAAAATGCGCTCTGCAACTGCCGGCGGACCAGCCGTTCATCCCCCACCAGCGCGAGCCAGTAGCCGGATTCGGGTGCTGTATTTTCGACCTTCTGAAAGGCAGCCTGCGCGAGCGCGGAACTGCATCGCTCCAGGCCATACCACGCATGCGCGTTTCGTTCATCGGCGGCTGCGACTTTGCCGAACTCGGCGGCGGCATCGCGGAACTGATTGAGCGCAAGCAGCGCGTCGCCGAGCGATTGATGCCCGCCGGGATCGTCGCGCTGAAGCTCGAGGTAGTGCTTCAGCGGCGCAACCGCTCGTGCCGGCTGATCTGCGCCAAGGTACGCATCGCCGAGGAAAAGCCACGCGGGCGCGAGTGTCTTATCGAGCTTTAAAGCGCTCTGGAGCGGATCCAGCGCCTGCCGTGAGTGGCCGGCCAGATGCAGGGCCATGCCGAGGTTGAGTAAGAGCCCCGGGTTTCCCGGAACCGCGCGCACGAGCTGCCGATAGATTGGGACCGCTTCCTCGAACTTGCCGGCCGCCATCAGCTCGTGCCCTTGTTCGGATTTCTCGATCAGCTCCGGAGACTGAGCGTGGGCGATTCCTGACAGCAGGAATGCGGCGAGCAGCGCGCCCGCAGCTCGCCGCCAGGAAGCGGGACAATGGTCCCTTAACGCTATGTCTTTGTCGCAGGCAGCCAGGCTGCTGCTCGCAGGATTACTCGCCATTCTGTCTGCCGCGGCCGCGGAGGTGGGGCGCGCCGTTACCTATTATCACGACATCGCGCCCATTCTCTACAAGAACTGTGTGCCTTGCCATCGGCCAGGCGAATCGGGGCCGTTTTCCCTTCTGAGCCTCGAGGACGCCCGGCGGCATGCGGCCCAGATTGCGGCAGTCACCAAACGGCGGTTCATGCCTCCATGGCTTCCCGAGCCGGGATACGGTGAGTTTATTGAAGAGCGGCGGCTAAGCGATGCGCAGATTGGAGAGATTCAGGAGTGGGTCCGACAGGGCACCCCGGCGGGAAATGAAGCCCATGCGCCGGCCGCGCCGAAGCCGCCTCCGGAATGGCCGCTCGGGAAACCCGACCTGGTTCTGCACGTGCAACAGCCTTACCAGTTGCCGGCAAGCGGGCCCGAGGTCTTCTGGAACTTCGTCGTGCCGGTTCCGATCAAAACCGCGCACCTGGTGCGAGCAGTGCAGATCCGACCGGGTACACCGAGGGCAATTCATCATGCCAGCATCATTCTCGACCGTGCGCGGTCGGCTCGCGGGCGAGCGCGCGGCGCGGGATTCGCCGGCATGGACCTCGCAATTGCCGAAACCACGTTCGACCCCGACGGCAGCTTCCTGGCGTGGAAGCCCGGGAGCATCCCAATGGTGGAGCCGGAAGGCATGGCCTGGCGCGCGGATCCCGGGATGGACCTTATCTTCAACGTGCACCTTCGGCCCACTGGCAAAGCGGAAACGGTGGATCCAGAGATCGGCCTGTACTTCACCGACCAGCCTCGCACCAGGTTCCCGATGCTGCTGGAACTCGAGCATGACGGCGCGATTGACATTCCGGCAGGCACGCGAGACTACGTCGTCAGCGATGATCTCAGTGTTCCCCTCGATCTGCATGTGCTGGCGGTTTATCCTCACGCCCACTATCTGGCGACGCTCGTGGAAGGCTATGCGACTCTGCCGGACGGAACCCGCAGGTGGCTGATCCGCATCCCGGCATGGGATCTGAGCTGGCAGGGCGTTTACCATCTGCGACAACCCCTCTTTCTGCCGCGGGGCAGTGTCATCTCCATGCGCTTCCATTACGACAACTCCGCCGGGAACATCCGCAATCCGCACCAACCGCCGGTGCGCGTCCGCGGGGGCAGCCAGGCGGACGATGAGATGGGAAACCTGTGGCTTCAGGTGCTGCCCGATGCGCCGGGGGACCAGAGGCTGATCCTGCAGGAAGCGGTGACCCGGCGGCTGCTGGAGAAATATCCCGGCGATTTCACGGCGAACTTCAACATGGGAGATCTCCTGCTGAACCGCAACGATGCTACTGGCGCTGTGCCTTACTTTGAAGCTGCGTGTAGGGCAGAGCCGCGCAGTGCTCTGGCCGCCACGGAGTTAGGAACGGCGCTCGCATCCGCGTCGCGGTTCCCGGAAGCAATCGAGAAGTTTCACCGCGCGCTGGAACTGGATGCCGCCTTCGTTGACGCAAGGTACAACCTGGCCAGTGCGGAAGCCGCAAGCGGGCAAATGGAGTCCGCTGCTGCCGATTTCAAGAAGGTGTTGGCCGCGCGTCCCGATGACGGAAAGGCCCGGGATCGCCTCGGCGAGGTGCTGTTCGCCTGGGGCGACCAGCTTGCAGACAGCCAACAATTCGAGGACGCGGCGGCCCGGTATCGTGAGGCGCTGCAATTCCGGCCGGGAGATGCGGCGTTGCACACGAACCTTGGCATGGTTCTGGCTCGCGTCGCGCGATATTCGGAGGCGCGGGCGGAATTCGAAGCGGCGCTGAAGATCAATCCGGAACTGCAGCCGGCAAGGAACGCGCTCGCGCACCTTGCCGGCCACTAGCGGCGCCAGACTCGTGGCGGCCTAAAAGCCTGTGCTGAAAGCCTGACTACCAGCCGACGCGCAGGCCGAAACGTATGCTCCGGTTGTCGGACAACGTTCCTGCCGAGCCGGAAATCGTCATGAACGCAGCATCGTTGACGTTGCTGTCCGGGGAGCCGAAATGCGGCGTGTTGGTGAGGTTGAACGCTTCGGCCTTAAACGTCATTTTCCACCTCTCCGTCAACATGAAGTCCCGGAAAAGGCTGAGATCGTTGTTGATCACGCCCGGCCCGCGCAGGATGTTCCGGCCACTGGTTCCGAATCGCGCGGTGGTCACCGGCGCGAAGGCGGAGACGTCGTAATACTCCTGCAGGGTTCCGATCTTGTGAACCGGGCCCACCTGATCGGCCGTCTGCGAGTTGCCCGGCGCATTCAGAGCGGTGCCGTCGGCGCTCACCGTAAACGGAGCGCCGGAGTAGATCGCGACGATGCCATTGGCCTGCCAGCCGCCGAGAATCACGGCAGGCACACCGCTGGTTGCGTACTTCTTGCCCTTGCCGAACGGGAACTCGTAGACGTACCCGACATGGAAATTGTGCGTTCGATCGAAGCCGGAGGTGGCCCGATTGCGGCCCAGGTCCGGAGCGTAGTTGAACATCAGCCCTGTCCAGCCGTCGTCGTCGGTGTAGTCGATCGCATGGGAGTACGTGTAAGCGCCCTGCAGCGTCAATCCACTGGCCATCCGGCGCGCAAACGAGACCTGCAACGAGTGATAATTTGCGCCGACAAAGCCGTTCCAGAAGAGCGTCTCCGAAGTGCGGCCGAACTTCTGGAACAGAGGCTGCCCAGCCTGGCCGGTGCCGGGTGCGGCGGCGTTTCCGTTCCAGTCTGCGAAGGCGTCCACCGTGCTGGTTCCGACATACCCCGCTGAGACGACAGTGCTCCCAGGCAACTGCTTCTCAACGATGAAGTTCCAGGACTGAATATAGCCGCGCCGCAGGTGACCATCGGTGATGAAGCGCATGTCCGCAGACCCGGGGAGCACTACTTTTCCGGTACTCTCGTCCGGACCGACGACCGGAGGAATGCCCTGCGCCATGGTGTCATAAGGCACGTAACTATTCGCCTGACTAAAGGTTTCGCCCACGGTCAGGGGATAGAAACCACGCAATGGCCGAGAGAGAGGCATCGGGTCCCGCGTGATGCCGTAACCGGTACGGATTACAGTGGTGTCATTCAGGCGGTACGCGAGCCCGATCCGCGGGCTGAACATCTTCTTGCTGGTGGTCACGCCCAGATCCTTGGGTAGCCCGCCGGCGCCGCCGAGGGTCACAATGTTCGTCGTCGGGTCGTACTCCTCGATGCCGCCTCGGCCGGCGCGGGTCATCAGCGGGTAGAGCTCATATCGCACGCCCAGTGTTGCGGTGAGCTTGGGAGTCACCTGCCAGCGGTCACGGAAATACCAACCCATCTGCAATTCGTAGGTGGTCATTTTCTCGTACTGAATGCTGCGGCCGACGCTGGAGGTGTAGCCGAGCAGGAATGCTGCGTACGCGTTAAACTGCGTGGTCACGTAATTGGGATCGTTGAGCGCGGTCAGGCCCTCACCGAAGTCGAGTTCGCCGCGCGGACCGGCGCCAAGCTCGGGTTGCCAGTGGTTGAGGTGATGGCGTACGCCGTCGAAGCCCATCCGAAACTCGTGCGAGCCGTGGACGATGCTGAAGTTCTGGCTGGTGGCGAAGCTCTGATCGTTGCGGAACGCCGGAATCCAGCTCTGGTCGTTGCCGATCGGCGAATAACCGGAGATGTTGAAGAAGGGCAGCCCGCTCTCGCGAGGATCGGGGCCGTTGGTTCCGGGGATGCCGAAGACGTCCGAACCCCAGTTTTTGCCGAAGTCGTTTCCGTGGCTGATATGGCCCATGCGGGTGAAGCCGTACGTCGCGTCGTAGAGCCTGGTCGGGCTGAAACTATAGGTGTAGCCGACGGTGGCGAGGTTGACCGAGGTATCGCCGGTTCCCGGGCCGCCGTCGCACAGGCAATCGCCACCCGCGGCCCCGAGGCCGAACACGCCGGAAACGTCAGCCTGCATGTACCCGTAACGCGCGAAAATGCGCCACTTGTCCGTGGGGACGATGTCCGTTTTGAAATCCACGTTCTTGCGATTCATCCGCTGGCTCGCGGAGTTGAAGTAGTTATTCGCAAAACCGGGCTCGTTGGGAGTGGGGAGCAGCGCCTGCACTTTCTGAGCGATGGGGCTGATGCGGTTGGCCGGGATCTGGTCGCCGGCAAACGCCGTCCGTCCGGTGCCGTCCGGATTGCCGGTGGTCGGATCGTAGATGACGGCGCCCGTCGCGGAGAAATTGCCCGCCATCTGGTCCGCGGTAGGCAGAGTAAAGAACGCGTTGCGGTTCTGCCGCTCGAACAGGCCCTCGTATCCGCCGAAGAAGAACCAGTGATTCTTCCTCAGCGGGCCGCCGAGCGTGAAGCCCGGGATGGTGCGGATGCTCTTCGGCTTTTTGGGATCGGTGAAAAAGTAGTTCTTCGTTCCAAAATAGCTGTTCTCGAGGTAGCCAAAGGCGGACCCGTGCAGTTCGTTCGTTCCGGACTTGGTGATGACGGTAATCGCCGCTCCGCCGGCCATACCCTGGTCCGCATCGAAGTTATTCGTGGAGATGTTGACGGTCTCGATGGTTTCGGCCGGCGGCACATAGACGGTGTGATGCGGCAGCCAGATAAACACGTTGACCGCGCCATCGAGCTTGGTGGCGTTGTTGTTCCGATTGGTTCCGTTGATATTGGTGGTCAGGGCGCGCGCGGGTGTGTCTGTGTTGGCGTTCTGAAACGCTGCCGGCGTCGCCCCCGGAACCAAGTCGATCAGACTCTGATAATTCCGGTAATTGGACATGGGCAGGTTCTCGATTGCCTTCTCGGTCAAATCGGTGTGAACGTCCGCCTTATCCGCCTGCAGTGCGAGGGCCGCGGCCTGGACCGTTACGGCTTCGGTCACCTGCCCGACTTCGAGAACCAGGTCATTTCGGGTCACGGTATTAATGCTGACCGTGACTCCCGTTTGCTCCGCCGTGCGAAAGCCCGACGCATTCACTTTGATGTCATAGGTCCCGGGGCTGGCATCGCTGAAGGTATAGCGGCCCGCGGAGTCAGTCTTCACATCACGGCTCTCGCCAGTGGCGTGGTTCGTGATCGTGACGGTGGCACCGGGGACGGACCCTCCACTGGAGTCGGTGACCGCTCCTACAATCGAACCGTAGAACACCTGTGCACTAAGCGGAATGCCAAATGGTACGGTGAGAAACAACACGAATGCCGTCGCAGCATTGAGGCGCATGGAAGATCCCCCGTTTATGTACCGAGTCCCCGCAGCGTCCCGAGACACCAGCGAGCACGTCTCCGGGCGCGATTCCAACTACCAATCGAGTTAATTGGTTCTTAGTATGTGGTTGCCCAAATATAGTGCGATGGTGGTTTGTATGTCAATAGAAATTGAATGCGGAGTAAGCTGGATAACGCGGCTTCGGAACTATCCGATCCGCCCTGTGCCGCGTCGCAGCAGGATGGTCCTGTCGGCCCGAACGTCGCGGAACTCTTCCGTAGCCTGGTCCGGCCAGCGCACGATAACCGCTTCCATGTCGGCGCGCTCGCCAAGGCCAAAATGAACCCGGACATCGCTGGCGCTCAGGTAGCTGGAGTCGGTGTGCACGCGGCGCCAGAGCGGAGGCTGGCCTCTTCGGGACACGCCGACTGCGGCGCCCATGCCGAAGCGATTGGTTCGGGGACACTCCAGCCTGACCTGCAGCCAATGGTTTTTCCGGGAGCATTGATTCTGGAACAGCCGTACCGGTCCGCCATTCGTGGCGACCACGATGTCCATTCGCCCATCGTTATCGATGTCGCCGAAAGCCGCCCCACGGCTGACCTCTTCCACCTGGAACGCGTCGCCCGCCAAACTAGAGACATCCTGGAACTTACCGCCGTTGCCGGGGTTGTGGAATAACATGCGCTGCTGGGCATAAGGCGACCCCCGCCTGTGGTTGCCGCCGATGGTTACCCCGCCATTCGCGATGAAGAGATCCAGCAGGCCATCGTTATCATAATCGATCCAGCCCACTCCAAAGCCGGTGAGATTATATGTAGGCTGTAACAATCCCATTTCTGCCGTAACGTCGTCGAACGGGCCCTGCGCTCCCCCACGAAACAAGGTGACCCCTTCGCGAGTCAGGTTCGTGACCAGCAGCATCTGACCGCCATTGTTCTCGACATCGGCAAGGGCAACTCCCATACCGGCCTTGGCCAGACCCTCGTTGCTGAACGCGAGACCCATATCGAGCGCGGCCTCGTGAAACACGCCCTTGGCCTGATTCAGCCAGAGCAGATTTGCCGCGGTGTCGTTCGCGACGTAGATATCGGTCTTCCCGTCGCCGTTGATATCGGCGCAAACCACACCCAGCGCCGGACCGAACGCGCGGTCGATTCCGGCCTGCTCGGTGACGTCCTCGAAGGTTCCATCGCGGCGGTTTCGAAACAGCCTCGAAGGGATGGCGTGATACATTTTCGGCGTGCAGTAATCGGGTTCGCCCGCGGGCGAAGAGCAGGCGCGATTGCCGGCCACGGTGAAATCTACATAATTGGCGACGAACAGGTCCAGCCAGCCGTCGCCATCGAAATCAACCCAGCTCGCGCTGGTGGACCACAACTCGTCGGCCACCCCGGCTTTGTGGGTCACATCGGTGAATGTGCCATCACCGTTGTTGTGATACAACACGTTCCGGCCGAAGTTGGTCACATACAGGTCCTGAAAGCCGTCGTTGTCGTAATCGCCGACAGCGACGCCCATACCGCAGCCCACGTGGCCAACGCCGGCCTTCTCCGTCACGTCAACGAACCGCAGCTCGCCGGTTTCAGCGAGGAGGTTGCGGAACAGGCGATTTCCCGGCTTCCAGCCGCCGGGAGGAGCATCAGCGAGTCGTCCCTGATCCAACGGCGCGCCCTGGACGAGATAGACGTCCAGCGCCCCGTCGTTGTCGTAATCGAACAGCGCCACGCCGGGTCCCATGATCTCCGGCATATAGTGGTGTCCCGTCGCCCCGTTAAAATGCCGGAAGCGCAGACCGGTTGCCTCGGCAATATCGCGAAACAGGGGGCCATCCGTCGCGCCGGACAGACGCCCGGCCCCGAGCGCGGCGAGCGATTTCAGCACATCGCGGCGAGAGAGGCGCACGCTCATTGCGCGCGGCCCAGGGCATCCAGGTCGCGATCGATACTGGCGAGCAGCTGTTTCTGTCCACGAGCCGCCGCGGAATCATGGGCCCTGCGCATATAGAGCAGCGCCTGGGCGCGGTCGCCCGCGCGAGCGTACGCGGCGCCCAGAGCGTAAAGGTATGTCGGCGTGCGTTCGTCCTCCGGCTCGAGCGCGCGCTGCAACTGCTGGATGGCCTCGTTGTAGTTCTGTTGATTGACGAGAATTCGGGCGAGATGAAAACGCGCCAGCGGAAAATTCGGCCGGACGTCGATTGCCTGCCGGAACTCCTGCCCCGCGTCGTCCAGGCGACCCTCAGCCTCGTATATCGCGCCGAGGTTGTTATGCGCTTCGGCATGGGAAGGGTTGATCTGAATCGCGTGCCGGAAGGCATCGGCGGCCTCGGATCGTTTGCCCTGCGTATACAGCAATACACCATAGTCGTACCAGGCGTCCGCGCTGCCGGGACTGAGTCTGATAGCGGCCTCGAAGTGCTGTGTGGCTTTGTCGAAATCGCCGGACCGGCCATAGAGCGAGATCAGGTTCACGTTGGCCTGCACATTCGCAGGATCAGTCTCCAGCGCAGCCTCGTGCTCGCGAATCGCCTCAGCGATTTGGCCCGCTTTCTCGAGTTCCGCGCCGCGCTGCAGATGCGCATGCGCGCTATGGTTCTGCTCCCGGACTCGTGCTTCCAAAGCATCGGCGAGCGGAGGTTCGCCGGACGGATCCTTCGCATACGCGGCCATCTCCTCCTGCGCCTGCTTTGTCTGGCCGAGACGACGCAGTTCTGACGCGAGCGCCAGATGGGCGGCTCCGTACGCGCGGAACAGTTCGCATGCCCGGGTGAGCGACTGCACGGCTTGCGCGTGATCACCGCGCGAGGCCTGCGCGCGCCCGACCGCGTACCACGCCTGGGCGCTTTCCGGATTCCGCTTCAGAACCTCGCGGCCGCACCGTTCGACCTCCTGCCACCGCGCCGCGCTGGTGAGCGCCCGCAGTAGTCGCACCCGTGCAGTCACATTGTCCGGCTGCAGCTCGAGAGCCGCTTCGAATTTCTGCGCGGCGGCATCGAATCGGCCCATCTCCATTTCCACGTCAGCCTGCAGATAGAGCCAGTCGAATACTGCCGGCGAAAGGTCATGGGCGCGCCCGTACAGTTGATCGGCTGCGTCGTATTGCTGATATGCGTGAAGCACCATCCCGGCGCGGCCCACTCGTTCCGCATCAGTCGGATGGGTCCGGGCGCCGGCTATTGCCTCATTGATCTGCGCGCGAACGGAAGGCAGGAAAGCAGCCGTACTCACTTCCGGGATCGAGGGGACCGCCGGGCGCTGAGCGTGCAGAGTAAGGCACGCCAGTGCGAAAGTGACCTTGGCGCACATCGCATTCAGCATATCGCGCACCCATTGTGATCGATTCCATCCAACAGAGACGGGTCGTTATAAAATACGACTTCGACATCAGACTACGGAACCTGAGGAAGGGACCGGGAACGAGTCTTCGCGGCCGGCCGAGAATGTCGATTAACTCGGAATACTAACTTCCATCAGGAGTGCATCTGAACCTGAAACGCCACGCCGCGCCTGCGCTTCTGCTGTTCGCTCTTACTTTGGGCGCGGAAACGAAGGAAGGACCCTGGTCGGGAATCGTCCGCGACGACAGAGGCGCGGCGATTGCGAGCGCCGTCGTTCGACTGAATGCGGGACCGACACAGTTATCGGCGACAACGGACAACGATGGCCGGTTCAGCTTCCCCTCGATCCAGCCGGGCGAATACTCGCTCACGGTTGAAGCGCGCGGGGCCGCGACGAACTATGCGGCGCGCCTCCAGCTTCCCGATGGGCGCGCCGCGACGATCGTGCTCGCATCCACTGGCGCCATCTCGTTCAGCGCCGCGGAACGGCTCGAAGGCAGCGGAGGCGAACATCTGTCAGGCAAAGAGGTAGCGGGGCTGCCGCTGAACAAGCGCGATTTCAGCCAGCTGCTGCTGCTTGCGGCCGGAACCATGACGGACAACAATGGTTCTGCCAACTTCACGCAACAGTTTGCCGTAAACGGCCAGCGTGGAACCGCCGCTGTATTCGCCATGGATGGTGTCGACAGCACGGATCCGGAAATCGGCGGGGCGACGTTCACCAATTTCAATGTGGACGCGGTTCAGGAGATCCGTTCCAGTTCCGGCTGGATGCCGGCGGAGATCGGGCGGGGCGCCGCGGGTTTCACCGACATCATCACGAGGTCGGGAACCAATACTCAGCACGGCTCCGTGTTTGAGTTCCTGCGCAACTCAGCGCTCGATGCGCGCAACTTCTTCGACCGGGAATCGATCGCCAATCCACGCCGGATTCCGCCGTTCATCCGCAACGAATTCGGCTTCACAAACGGCGGCGCGGTGACAATCCCGCACCTGTACGAAGGAAGGAATCGGACCTTCTACTTTTTCGAGTACCAGGGCTTTCGACAGATCCTGAGCGCGACCGAGGTCATTCCCGTGCCCAGCGCGGCTGAACGGGCCGGCCGCGACACAACGGCGTTCCCTGGCGATACGCTGTTCGTCCCGGTGGATCCGCGCATCGCGAAGTACCTCGATCGCTATCCGATGCCGAACGATCCGGCGGGCCCCTACGGCGCCCGTACTTACGCCACTTCGTCCAAAGTGACCACTGTTTCCGACCAGATTTCGGTGAGACTGGACCACAGAATTTCCGACAAGTCGCAGCTGTTTCTCCGCGCCACCGGATCGAACACCGAAGGCCCGCTCACCAACCCGAGCCAGACCATCATTGACCCGAGCTTCGTGGTTCTCTTCACCGATCAACAGCGGAATGCGGCCGTTACCTTTACCCGCACTCAGACCCCGAACCTCGTTTTACAAACATCCGTGAGTTTCACTCGCGCGACTCCGGAGTTTCCGACCGAGAACCGCAGCGACCCGGCGCTGGTTTTTGCCGATGCCTCCTACGAGACATTCAATGCGGCGGGGGGCTCCGTCATGGCGTGGTTCGGGAACCTCGGGCAGGTGCAGCAGAACTTCACCTGGACGCGTGGAACGCACACCGTGAAAGGCGGCGGCGAAGTTCGCATGAATCGCGACACGTCGCTGTTCGGCATCAATCCGAACGGGCAGTACTTCTTCGGCGGCGGCGCCGCGTACTCGCCCGTGTTGATCCGATCCGCGAGCGGAACGCATGACATCCTGCCCGGGCAGGCACTGCCTGACACGCTCACCGGCCTGCTGACCGCGACTCCCTTTACGTATTCGACGGTGGTCGCTCCGCCGCTGTTCCCGCAGGGGGACCGCATCGGAGCGGCGGCCATTCAGCGCGATGCCTATAATGTCTACCTGCAGGACAGTTGGCGTGTGTCGAGCCGGCTGCTGCTGAACTACGGCCTGCGCTACGAAATCAATTCGCGAATCCGTGAGCGCAACAAGCAGATCTCGGCGCCCGTCATGGGCGGGGATGGATCGACGCTGACGATCAATCCCGAACCGGCATACAAACTCGACAAGAACGGCTGGGGCCCGCGTCTGGCGCTGGAGTGGAGCGTCGCCGGCCAGACCTTGTTTCGGGCAGGCGCAGGAATAACGACCCTTCTGACCAACCTCTATCAGGACAATCTGCTGACCGGCGCCAACCCCTTTGTCATCTATCCGCGATTGACCGCCGCTCCTGGACATCCCGTTCCCTTCGGGACCGCGATCACGCCGCAACAGCTTCCGCAGCCATACACGACCCGGGGCACACCGCTGTTCGCGTCCGGCGATTCGAAACAGGTTCCGCCCAACACGCCCATGGACGTACTGCGTTTCGAGCGCGACCTGGCGGCCAACATTGGCAGCGCGCAGGTCCCGGCTCTGACGGTGGCCGGCATCACGCCGGGCTTCCAGAACGGATATATCGGCACCTGGACAGCCGGTATCGAGCAGAAGGTGGGTAACGCGACCATCGACGCCGCATACGTCGGAACGGCGGGTATCAAGCTGCCGGCCACGGATTTCCTGAACGGTTATCCAGGTGCAAGCGCAGAGTTCGCGCCCTGGACGCAGTTCGACGCCGAGGGCAACATTATCGGCGGGTACGCCCCCGGCTCGCAGTTCATGACCAACCGGTCGCACTCCTCCTATCACGCACTGCAGGTTTCCGCACAGCAGAATCTGACCAGTACTGGACTGGGATTTCAGGCGAGCTACACGTTCGCAAAGTCGCTGGACGACAGCAGCGCCGTGACCGGCGGTTTTATCGCCGGCTTCTCGGGCGCTACGTCACTCACGATTCCGGAGAACCCGTTCGACACGCGTCTTGATAAAGGACCTTCTTCGTTCGACATCAGGCAGGCCCTGAATTTTAGTCTGTTTCAATCGTTGTATTTCGAGCGCGCGCCGGTACTTCGCGCACTCAGCCGCAAAATAACCGCTGGCTGGCAGGTTCTTGGGATCGGCACTTTCGCGACGGGACTCCCATTCACCGTGTACTCGGGCATCCAGCAAACCGCCGTGGGCAGCCAGGGAGCGGACAGGCCGGATCAGGTGGGGATGCCGGTGCTCTCGACGACCCGTAAGATCCGCGAAGACTACTTCGGGCTGGGTGCGAACAACACCTCGTATTTCCTGATTCCGATTGGCGTGTCGGGAGGTACGGGTCCAAATCACGGCGTGTTTGGCACACTGGGCCGGAATACGTTCCGTGGCCCAGGCCTCGCGGACCTCGATATGGCGGTGATCAAGGACACGCCATTGTTCATGCGCCGCGGGAGCGAACGGGCATCACTGCAATTCCGCGCCGAATTTTTCAATTTATTCAACATCGTGAACTTCGGCCTGCCCTCGAACATTCTTTTGGGTCCCGGCTTTGGGGAGATCAGCCGCACCGCCGGCACATCAAGACAGATCCAATTCTCGTTGAAATTGATCTATTAGCGCGGCTCGTCACTGAGCGGCGCCTCGCCACGGCAACGGGGGAGCAGCGAAAGCTTGATGATCGCTTGTTCGGAGAGGCGATTGAGCTTGTTAATGACGGAGGCCGGTAATCTGGAGTCCGCCCCAACCGTCATCAGCAGCTACCGGCAGAAACCCGGGAAGTGGCCGACCGCGGCTATTGGGAGGCCCGCGTCCCGGGCCATGCTATGCCATGGTCCGGGAACTTGATGCGCGCCTGCCGTGGATTATGCGGTACATCCGATCTGGAAATTTGCACGCTGGACGGCTATGCTCATTGCATTGCCAGAAGCAGATGCAAGGCTCGCACAGCGCGGTCAATGCTTCTGGACGGAGGGGGATCACGATGTTGCGCGCTTTCAATCGCCTCGGAATCGCATATTCGTTTATGACCCTGGCCGTCGTGGCCCAGGTATCTGACACGGCCGGAAGCTCGGTATCGGTGCCGCGGCTGGTGACCTTCAGCGGCATGCTGCGAGACGGCAACGGCAAACCGCAAACCGGACCCATGGCGCTCACCTTCTCGCTCTACGGCGAGCCCGACAGCCGCACACCGCTGTGGCAGGAAAAGCAGAGCGTCGCCGCGGACGAAACGGGCCGCTATACGGTCCAACTCGGGGCCGCGACCGCCAATGGAGTGCCGCTTGACTTGTTCACCTCCGGGAAATCGTTGTGGCTGGGCGTGCAGCGGCAATCGCCTGGCTCGATCGACGAGTCCCGCGTGCTGCTGGTATCGGTCCCCTATGCGCTCAAAGCAGCCGATGCTGAGACTCTCGGCGGCCGTCCGGCCTCCGAGTTTGTCACGCGTGAGACGACCGTCGCCGCTGCCGGTGGTGAGAAGGTTGCCGCGGCGACACGAGATACTGTTTCAGCTGCCTCCACCGTCGGCGGCGCCGGAACAGCGAACTACGCCCCGCTGTGGGTTGACAGCGCCAACCTGGGCAACTCGGTCATGTACCAGTCCGGAACGAAGGTCGGCGTCGGTACGACAACGCCCAGCTATGACTTCGATGTATTTCGCAGCCAGAACCAGGATACCGTCTTCGAGGTGCGCAACCCGAACACTGGCAGCGCGGCGCGGGCTAACCTGCGTCTGTTCTCAGATCAGTCGCTGTTCTCGATCATTGCCGGCAGTGCAGCGAATGGCGGTGGGCTGTACTTCCAGGGCCAGGGCGACACGCTTATGGTCTTTCAGCAGATCGCCAACGCGCCGATGGCGTTCTTCACGAACAATGCGGAACGGATGCGGCTGACCGCTGGCGGCAAGCTGGGAATCGGCACAACAGCACCCTCGGCGCTGCTGGAGGTGAACGGGACGGCGAAGTTCGATGGGCCGGTGACGTTTGCTTCGACCACTACGGCCGGCGGGACGTTCACGGGCGCGAGTGGAACGACTGCCGGCTTTCCGGGCGTGGACGCCACCGGCGGCAGCACGACACAGGGCAGCGTTTATGGCAACACGTACAACGGCGCTCCAGGCTTGAAAGGCGCCGGGGGCAGCGCAACGGGTAGTTTTCAGTCCGGCGGCGACGGGGTACTGGGCATCGGTGGTGGCGGATATCGCGGCGGAACGGGTGTTCACGGCATCGGCGGCACGGGGACGAACGGCGTCGGCATGGGCGGCAGTTTCGCCGGGGGAACCGGGACAGGCACCTTCCCCGGGAACCTCGGACTACTGGCGATTGGTGGCGCCGCGACCGGCTCCGGGAACGCCGGGTACGGCGCAAGTGTCCAGGGCGGAAAAGCGACTGGTACGGGCGCCGGAGGCGCGGGCATCTCGGCCGTCGGCGGTGATTCCGCCAGCAGT
The DNA here is from genome assembly GCA_035653295.1 of Bryobacteraceae bacterium. GTDB lineage: Bacteria > Acidobacteriota > Terriglobia > Bryobacterales > Bryobacteraceae > DASRCB01. The sequence goes on along the minus strand of DASRCB010000149.1, from coordinate 6,203 downwards.
TCTGCGGGGGCGGGCATCTCCGCCCAGGGCGGTGACGGCATCAGCGGCGGCGACGGCGTGATCGCCATCGCAGGCAGCGGGAGCTCGCAGGGAGGCATGGCGGGCAGATTTCAGGCCGGCACGGGTACGGACGTCGTGATCGGGAACCCAGGTTGTCTCGACAATAACAATACGCCTTACGGGGCGGCGCTGAGTTTCGTGTCCACGGGCGGGAACATGACGGGCTGCAATTACTCGATCTTCGGATACAACAACGCACTCAATCTCAGAGGCCCAAACGGCATCTACAACTACGCCTTCACGGGCTTCTGGGTGTATGGTCACATGACCGCTGAAAACGGAGTCGCTGTCTACGGTGATGAAACCATCAGCGGCGATCTCAGCGTCACCGGCGCCATCACCGCGGGCACAAAAGACTTCCGCATCGATGATCCGATCGACCCCGAACACAAGTACCTGTACCATGCCTCGGTCGAATCATCGGAAATGAAAAACATCTACGACGGCGTGGTCGTGCTCGATGGCAGAGGACAGGCGGTGGTCACTATGCCGGATTGGTTCGAAGCACTGAACGAGAACTTCCGCTATCAGCTCACCGCGGTAGGACGGCCGGCGCCGGGTCTTTACATCGCCGAAGAGCTGCGACACAATCGGTTCACCATCGCCGGCGGGCGTCCGGGCACGAAAGTTTGCTGGCTGATTACCGGCATTCGCCACGATGACTTCGCCCGCGCACATCCGCTGCATGTCCGAGAGGACAAGCCGGCCGGCTCAGGCCGATAGGGTTCACGGCGGCGCTCCAGGCTTGAAAGGCGCCGGCCGTGCGCGAGTGGAACGGCCGCCGGGTTTCCGGGCGTGGACGCCACGGGCGACAGCACGACACAGGGCAGCTTTTATGGCAACGAGCGGAGAGTCCCTGCATGTTTCCATGCCTCGCGAGCCGCGAAACCAAAAATTTCTCTACTGTCCTCCAACTCTGACCCAGTCAATCAGCTGCAAAGACGGAGTGAGCCTTGGTCTGCTTGCTCGATCGGATCTATAGCCTCTTCGGTTCGCACGCAGAGACCACGATCGGCTATCGTTTCGCGGCCGTCCATGGCCGGCATGATCAGCTCCAGGTGCTGTTCACGCGATTCGCCTGCGAGGAGCGCGTTGAACGGGGCTGCACGTCCGGTCCAGCGATTCAACTGCGTGGGAACAGGGGACGAGGAAATACAGGACGGCGGCGAAACGGTTGCGCTTGCCGGCGCGCGGTTCGCGTGCGTCGAGGATCAGCGCGCAGCGACGGTATGAACAGCGTATAATATAAGCACCGAGATCCAAGAGGCCTGTCGTATTCTCGTAAAAGGCTCTCCTCTTCCATTTTGGTAGAGGGAGCTATCCGTGAATCCTGCACTGGCCCCAGCGCCCAGCCGCGACATGTTATCGCTCGTTTTCGAGCGCTGGCTCGCTACTCTGCACTACGCCTGGAGCATCGCCGAGTGGCAGCGCCAGCGGCAAAGCCGCCCGGCGCTCATCGATCCGCCGCCGGACGCGTTTTACATTCGGGTGGTTGCTCCCGCGCGTATCGAATGCGGCCGGTTGCGCGACGCCGTCGCCGTCTTGCTGATCCCAGGTTCAGAATCGGCCAGCCAGATGCGACGATAACTTCGCCGCGTCACGTACGACGGTCTTCGGTTTCGCGCGGCCTCGCCTTGACGCCCACTTTCCAGACGGCGGACGAAGACGTCGGAGCCGCTCGTTTACCTGGCCAGCTGCGTGCTGTCAGCTCCAGGTAACCCGTGCTCACGGTGTTGGCCCCCCCGGCGATCACATCCATTTGGACGCAAGACCGAGACCGCACGGACGTGCGCTGCATATCGCGCATGTAAACGGATGCGCGACCACTCGCGAGGAATCGGCGCTCTGTTGCGCGACGATCGAAAACCGTCCGGCCCGCCAGGCCCCGCCGTCCGGAACCGGTCAAAACCCGAGTGTTGTCTCGATCAGAAAGACGCCGCCCAGGCGTTTCGGTCCCTGATCGTGCTGCGCGCCCGCATTGGCGCCCACCTTCACGTGTTTGCGCCAGTAGAAATTAAGACCGGCGATGTAAGCGATGGAGGTGGCGTTCGCTTTGTGGGTATTGGTGGTTAGCCAGTCGGCGCGCGCCAGCGGTTCCCAATGGAGCGATAGCCGGCACGCTGCCAGCGCATAGCCACCGCGGCGGTCGAGCCCACCGTCGCGAGCCCAAATCTGCTCCGCTCGAAAGAGCATGGGCCCGGGGTGAACGCTGCCTTCCGCCTCCTCGCTGCGCTTGTCCATGCCTCCGGCAGATGAGAAGCTCGAATACCAGTCGCCTCCCACACTCACAACGGGCGTCGGTCGCACCATGAGGCGGGCGGCGACCGCCGGATAGTGCGCGCGGGGAGCCTCAACCACCGTTTGTCCGCGAAACACGCCCGCAGCGTACTCCAGGACGGGATTCCTGTCACGGTACAGCGCGCCAGCCAGTTGCAAGCCCACGTCGCGGGCCTGGACGCCCGTGTCGCGGCCGGGAGACAGCGAATTGACCGCGCGGGCTCGCGTAATCGGGATATCCAGGTTATCGGCGATGAGGCTTTCCGTGCCAAACGGAATCTTGAACTGGCCGGCGGTGATGGCCCATTCTCGCGAGAACGTCCAGGTAATTGCGGCGTCCAGCAGGTAGGGGCTGTTGTGCAGGTCCGCCTGAAATACGTAAGAGAGCTTCGAAACAGGATCGCCGGACACAATCACGCGCGCACGCGGAATCTGAATGCCCTCGCTCATGCCCTCCTGATCGGCGAAACGCGCTTGAATGTATCCGTGGATATCGAACGCCGATTGCCCGTGCACAGACAGACAGAGAAGCGGGAGAGCCAGCCATGCGGAGCGATTCAACTCTGACCAGTTTATCCGGCGGCGAATCCCAAACTTTCAATGAGCAAAGTCACATGGAGGCACAGACAACAACCTACTCGCTGCGGGGTTTTCGTCCCGCTGGGATACCCGGCGCAATCTCAAGCCACAAACCTACGCCGGAAAAGAACGGCGGTTTGGCGTACCGGCTGCGAACCGAATGGAGCAGAGGAACAAGTAGACGCTCTCCGGACGGCCGCCTCCCATCCCGACAGAGGACTGGCGATACGAGACCCTGGACATGGCACAATTGCCATGGTGGGCCCGTCGACAAGCGCAGCCATTCCGGATGAAAAGCAATCGGCTCGCATCGCAATCGTTGACCAACACATACGGCTGGAGAACCAGCACTCTGGAGGGGGTGCTCTCCACCTTCGGCGACGCGGCGCGCTACGACGACGAGCCGTGGGACGAGCATTACAACGGAATCGACGGCGTGCGTCAGTTTTACAAGCAGCTCATGGCCGCGCTGCCGGACTTAACAATCGAGGTACGTCGGCGGCACGTCGCCTGCGAAGCGATTCTGGTGGAAGTGACCATTCGCGGCACACACCTCGGCAAATGGAAGGGCCTCCCTGCAACGGGGCAGCGAGTGGAACTGCCGCTCTGCGGTGTTTACACATTCGACGCCGACAATCGTTTGGCGGGGGAGAGAATCTACTACGACCGGGGGACAGTCCTCAGGCAACTCGGCGTATTCCATGAGCCGGTGAGCTTAATCGGCCGAATCTGCACTCTGGTTACGCACCCGCGCACAATCGCGGCTGCATACGCAAGGAAGCTCTTCCGAAAATGAATAAGATCCTTCCGACGATCCTGGTGTCGGCGCTCGCTTTTGCACAGCCGAATGCCGCGGATCGGCACGTCATCGTCATCAGTCTCGACGGCTTCCCCGCATATGCTCTTCACGACCGGACCATTCCACTTCCTGTGCTTCGGGAACTCAGTCGGACTGGCGCCGTGGCCGAGGCCATGACGCCGGTCAATCCCACTGTCACATGGCCGAATCACACGTCAATGGTAACGGGCGTCGGCCCGGATCAGCACGGCGTCATCTACAATGGCCTTCCCGTTCGAGACGGCGATGGAAAACCGGTACGCGTTGAGGAGTGGGTGGATAAGGCCAAACTCGTAACGGCGCCGACGGTCTACGATGCCGCGCACGAAGCGGGACTGACCACCGCGGAAGTCGACTGGGTGGCCATCTACCACGCGCGGTCAATCGATTGGTCGTTCGCCGAGATCCCGAGTCCGGATGGAACGATCGAACGCGAGATGCTCGCGTCCGGCGAGATCACGGATCAGGAACTCCGTTCATGGAACAACGAGCCGATTACTCTCAGGGATGACGTGTGGACGCGGGCGGCCGTCCATATCATCGAAAAGCACAAACCGAACCTGTGTCTCTTCCATCTCCTCACCACAGATTCGGTACAGCACCAGGACGGCGCGCGGACGCTGGCCGCCAACACCGCGCTGATCCTGGCGGATCGGCAAATCCGCCGGATTCTCGACGCCGCCGATAGGGCTGGAATCAGCAGCAGCACAACGATTCTGGTCGTTTCGGATCATGGATTCACGACATACCGTCACGTAATTCGTGTGAACGCGCTGCTCCGAGAGAAAGGCCTGCTCCATGACGACAGTGGTCAGATCGCCTGCGCGGCGTGGGCGGTGGCCGAAGGAGGAACGGCAATGGTGTACTTCACAAGAGCGTCTCAGCGCGAGACCACGAGCCACGCGCTGCAGGAAATGCTTCCGCATGTCCCTGGGATAGCGCGGATCATCATGCCTGCGGATTACTCTCGATTCGGGTACCCATCCGACGCCGGCAAAGGACGGATGGCGGACATGGTCGTGGTCGCAGCGCCCGGGTATGCCTTCGACGGGGGCACGACCGGGGATGTGGTGACGGATGTGCCGAAAGGCGCGAGCCCGGGAGCGCATGGATTCCTCAACTCAGATCCGGACATGGCGGCGATTCTGGTCGCGTGGGGCGCGGGCATTCGCCCCGGCGTTCACCTGCCCGTCATTCGGAACACCAGCGTTGCGCCCACAATCGCGAAACTCCTCGACCTCGGGTCATTTGAGTCGAACGCGCCCGTGCCTGACGGGCTCATCGACAAGTAAGCGCGTTCCGCATCGCCCGTTACTCCTTCGCCGCGGCCTCCAGCGCGGCGATATCGAACTTCACCATGTTCATCATCGCAGCCATCGCTTTCGGGTGCTGCAGGATCTCGCCAATCCTCTCGGGCACTACCTGCCAGCAGAGACCGAACTTATCCGTCAGCCAGCCGCAGGCCATCGCCTTGCCACCTTCGAGCAGCCTGTCCCAGTAGCGGTCGATTTCGGCCTGATCCCTGCACGCGACGGCGTACGAGAAAGCCGGCGTGAGCGAGTGCGCCGGGCCACCGTTGAGGAACGTCATCTGCTGGCCCATGATTTCGATGGTGATGGTTGCGATCTTTCCGGCGGGCCAGGGCCCCACGCCGCTGGAACGCAACTCCCCCACCTTCTTCGAGTGCGGGAATACCGACAGGTAAAACTCAGCTGCGTCTTCGGCGTTGTCGTTGAACCACAGAAACGGTGTGATCTTGTTCATGCTCCGGCCTCCAGTTCGATGGTATCCATGCCTCCGCACTCGGGTTGTGTCATCAGCTTTGAGCAGCCGTAATCGACGAGAACGCGAATACGAAAATACCGGAGAAGCACGCCCTGGTCGATACCCGCAAACAGTCGTCCACGGTTAGACCCCTGCCGCTATTCTTCGTCGGAGCTGCTCTCGAACTCCTCCGGCCTGGGTGGCGCGCCGGGGTTCACGCTGGCGGGCAGGGCTGCCTTCAGCTTCGACCAGTTTTCGAGCGCTGCGTTGAATTCCCGCTCCGTTTCGGCTATCGCATTCATCTGGGCAGCGGTCGGGGTCGCATCGGCGCTGTCAACGTCGCCGTACAATGTCCCAATTCGTGCGGCCGCTTCGTTGAGATCCTCCATGCCTTTGTCGAGGGGGGCCCTGATTGTGGGCATCTGCTGCTTCACCGACTCCGTTTCGCGCACCGCCTGTGCGCCCGTGGTCATGAGCGCGGCCAGCCGCACCTGCAGCTCGAACATCTGATGCAGACCGGCGGCAGGCGTGGCGACGCGAGGATCTATTGTGACGCGCAGCGGCGCCGTCAGTGTGCGTCCATCGGCGGTCAGCCGCACGGTGTACTCGCCGGGCAAGGCGCGCGGCCCCAGCGGGTAACGTGGCGTGTCGTGCGGCACGGCGGAGATTGGGTACTCATGATGGG